>CAZOEC010000014.1:0-49299 GCA_964578635.1 uncultured Pseudomonas sp. | reverse complement strand
TTTCGACGTTGTTGAACCAGGCGTATTCCATGCCTTCGCGGCTGGTCCAGACGTTTTTGCAGGTGATCGAACAGGTGTGGCAACCGATGCACTTGTCCAAGTTGAGGACCATGCCGACTTGTGAACGAATTTTCATGGCATCAATCCTCAAATGTCTTGTGGCAGGGGTTGTGGCAGGGCTTCGTCGTCTGTGCCGTCAAGCCAGTCGACCCTGTCCATCTTGCGCACCACAACGAACTCGTCGCGGTTGCAGCCGACCGTGCCGTAATAGTTGAAACCGTAAGCCTGCTGGGCGTAGCCACCGATCATGTGGGTGGGCTTGAGCACCACGCGGGTCACCGAGTTGTGGTGGCCGCCGCGGGTCTTGGTGGTCTCGCTGCCGGGCACGTTCACGATGCGTTCCTGGGCGTGGTACATCATCACCATGCCGTCCTTGACCCGCTGGCTGACCACCGCACGGGCCGTCAGGGCACCGTTGGCGTTAAAGCACTCGACCCAGTCGTTGTCCTCGATGCCGGCGCGCTTGGCGTCGGTTTCCGAGAGCCAGATGATCGGCCCGCCACGGCTCAGG
Source organism: uncultured Pseudomonas sp. (assembly GCA_964578635.1). Taxonomy (GTDB): domain Bacteria; phylum Pseudomonadota; class Gammaproteobacteria; order Pseudomonadales; family Pseudomonadaceae; genus Aquipseudomonas. Next base: position 48,728 of record CAZOEC010000014.1, on the reverse strand, counting down.
GTGAGCATGATCAGGTTGTCCGAGTAGGTGCTGTGGATGCCCCACTTCTGGTGCGGAGTGATCCAGTTGAGGACGATCTCGGTGTTGCCGTTCGGCCGCTTGCCTTTGACGTAATCAATGGTGCGGGTGTTGATCGGCGGCCGGTAGCTCATCATCTGTTCGCCGAAGGCCTGCATCCACGGGTGATCCTGGTAGAACTGCTGGCGGCCGGTGATGGTGCGCCATGGGATGTACTCGTGAACGTTGGTGTAGCCGGCGTTGTAGCTGACCTTCTCGTCTTCGAGACCCGACCAGGTCGGGCTGGAGATGATCTTGCGCGGCTGCGCCTGGATATCGCGGAAGCGGATCGCCTCATGCGCCTTGCTGATCGCCAGGTGGCTGTGATCCAGCCCGGTGAATTCGGACAGCGCCGCCCAGGCCTTGAGGGCCACATGGCCATTGGTTTCCGGGGCCAGGGTGAGGATCACCTCGCAGGCATCGATGGCCGATTCGATCTGTGGCCGGCCCTGGCTGACGCCTTCGGCCTTGACCTTGTGATTCAGCTCGCCGAGGAATTCGACCTCATGCTCGGTGTTCCAGTTGATGCCCTTGCCGCCGTTGCCCAGCTTGTCCAGCAATGGGCCGAGGGAGCTGAACTTCTTGTAGACGTTGGGGTAATCGCGCTCGACCACGGTCATGTTCGGGCAGTTCTTGCCCGGCACCGGCGCTTCGCCTGCGGTTTTCCAGTCGATGCCGCCGAATGGCTGGGCCAGTTCGCCGGGGCTGTCGTGCATCATTGGTACGGTGACCAGATCCTGCTCGACCCCCAGTTGGCCGACCGACATTTCGGAGAAGGCCTTGGCGATGCCCTTGTAGATTTCCCAGTCGGAACGCGATTCCCAGGCCGGATCGATGGCCGCGGACAGCGGGTGGATAAAGGGGTGCATGTCCGAGGTGTTCATGTCGTCCTTCTCGTACCAGGTCGCCGTCGGCAGAACGATGTCCGAGTAGACGCAGGTAGAGGACATGCGGAAGTCCAGGGTGGTGACCAGATCGAGCTTGCCGATCGCGCCTTCGTCCTGCCACTCGACGTCGTTGGGCTTGAAGCCGCCGCGCTTGCCGAGGTCTTCGTTCATCACGCCGTTCTTGGTGCCGAGCAGGTACTTGAGCATGTACTCATGACCTTTGCCCGAGCTGCCCAGCAGGTTGGAACGCCAGATAAACATGTTGCGCGGGAAGTTGGCCGGGTTGTCCGGCTGCTCGCAGGCGAAGCGCAGGGAATCGTCCTGCAGCGACTTGAGCACGTAATCCACTGGCGACATGCCGGCGGCCTTGGCGTCACGGGTGATCTGCAGCGGGTTGCGGTTCATCTGCGGGGCGCTCGGCAACCAGCCGGCGCGTTCGGCGCGGATGTTGTAGTCCAGCGCGTGCTCGGGGAACTGCGACTTGTCGGCCAGCGGCGAGAGCACTTCGTGCATGCTCATCTTTTCATGGCGCCACTGCGAACTGTGGGCGTAGAAGAAGCTGGTGCCGTTCATCTGCCGTGGCGGACGGCTCCAGTCCAGGCCGAAGGCCAGGGGCAGCCAGCCGCACTGCGGACGCAGTTTTTCCTGGCCGACGTAGTGCGCCCAGCCACCACCGGTCTGCCCCACGCAACCGCACAACATCAGCATGTTGATCAGGCCGCGGTAGTTCATGTCCATGTGGTACCAGTGGTTCATCGCCGCACCGACGATGATCATGGAACGGCCATGGGTCTTGTCGGCGTTGTCGGCGAATTCACGGGCGATCTGGATCGCCTTCTCGCGGGACACGCCAGTGATGACTTCCTGCCAGGCCGGGGTGCCGGGCACGCTGGCGTCGTCGTAGCTGGAAGCGACGTTGGCGCCACCCAGACCACGGTCGATACCCAGGTTGGCGGCCATCAGGTCGAACACGGTGGCGACCTTGGTGGTGCTGCCATCGGCCAGGGTGATGCTGCGGACCGGCACGCGGCGCAGCTGGATGCTTTCGCCTTCGGCGTGCTGGAAGTGCTCGTGGAGGATGCCGCCGAAGTACGGGAAGGCAACTTCGGCAGTCTCGCCGCCATCGATCTGGGTCAGGCTCAGGTCGACGTCACGGCCGTCCTTGCCTTCGCGGGCTTCGATGTTCCACTTGCCCTTCTCGCCCCAGCGGTAACCGATCGAACCCAACGGCGAAACCAGCTCGCCGGTGCTGCCGTCGACAGCGATGGTCTTCCACTCGGGGTTGTTTTCCTGGCCGAGGTTGTCAGCCAGATCGGACGCGCGCAGGAAGCGGTCGGCGATGTAGCTGCCGTCCTTTTCATTCAGGCGCACCAGCACCGGCAGGTCGGTGTAGCGCTTGGCGTAGTCGCGGAAGTAGGCGCTCGGCTTCTCGAGGTGGAATTCCTTGAAGATGACGTGGGCGAAGGCCTGGGCCAGGGCGGCATCGGTACCCTGCTTGGGGTTGAGCCAGAGGTCGGTGAGCTTGGCGACTTCGGCGTAGTCCGGGGTGATGGCGACGGTCTTGGTGCCCTTGTAGCGGACCTCGGTGAAGAAGTGCGCGTCCGGGGTACGGGTCTGCGGGACGTTGGAGCCCCAGGCGATGATGTAGTTGGAGTTGTACCAGTCGGCCGATTCCGGCACGTCGGTCTGCTCGCCCCACACCTGCGGGCTCGACGGCGGCAGGTCGCAGTACCAGTCGTAGAAGCTCAGGGCAACGCCGCCGATCAGGCTCAGGTAGCGGGTGCCGGCGGCGTAGCTGACCATCGACATGGCCGGAATCGGCGAGAAGCCGACCACGCGGTCCGGGCCGTGCTCCTTGACGGTGTAGACGTTGGCCGCGGCGATGATCTCGTTGACCTCGTCCCAGCTGGAACGGATAAAGCCGCCCATGCCGCGCTTGCTCTTGTAGCTGGTGGCCTTGACCGGGTCTTCGACTATGCTCGCCCAGGCCTGCACCGGGGCCATGGTGGCCCGCGCTTCGCGCCAGAGTTTGAGCAGCGGCTTGCGCACCTTCGGATACTTCAGGCGGTTGGCGCTGTAGATATACCAGCTGTAGCTCGCACCACGGGGGCAGCCGCGCGGTTCGTGGTTAGGCAGATCGTTGCGGGTACGCGGGTAGTCGGTCTGCTGGGTTTCCCAGGTGATCAGGCCGTTCTTGACGTAGATCTTCCACGAGCAGGAGCCGGTGCAGTTCACCCCGTGGGTGGAACGCACGATCTTGTCGTACTGCCAGCGCGAACGGTAGACGTTCTCCCAGTCACGCGACTCTTTGCGGGTCTCGCCATGACCGTCGGAAAACTCGTTTTGCTTGCGGTTGAAAAACCGCAATTGATCCAGTAAATGACTCACGGTGTAGTCCTCTCAGGCTTTGTCGCGGGGTCTGTGCCCCGCCCACGCAATGGTTGGATGCAGCTCGGCTCAGCAGGGTGTCGCGGCGCCTTTGCGCGCGTACCACCACCAGGTCACCACGATGCAGCTCAGGTAAAAGCCGACGAACAAGTAGAAGGCCATCTCCGGGCCACCGGTCAGGGCCATCGAAGAACCGAAGGATTTGGGAATGAAGAACGCACCGAAGGCGCCCATGGCCGAACTGAAGCCCAGGACGGCGGCGGACTCTTTGCCGGCATTTTTCAGCGCTTGTTCGCGCACGGCGGCTGATTTTCCAGCCGAGGCTTTCTCATGCTGGGTGCGGAAGATCACCGGGATCATGCGGAAGGTGGAGCCATTGCCGACGCCGGTGGTGATGAACAGCAGCATGAACATACCGAGGAAGCCGTAGAAGTTACCGCCCTGGCCGCTTTCGGGAAGAAAGTGCAGAACACCGAAGACCATCACGATCATCAGCACGAAGTTCCACAAGGTCACTTTCGCGCCACCGAGCTTGTCGGCCAGCCAGCCACCCAATGGCCGTACCAGAGCGCCAACCAGTGGACCGAGAAAGGCAAACTTCAAGGCAATGACGTCAGGGAACGAGGTTTTGATCAGCAGCGGAAACGCGGCGGAGAAACCGATGAACGAACCGAAGGTCGCCAGGTACAACCAGCACATCAGCCAGTTGTGTTTGCGTTTGAAGATCACCGCCTGTTCGCTGAACGAAGCGCGGGCACTGGACAGGTCATTCATGCCGAACCAGGCCAGCACCGTCACCAGGACAATAAACGGCACCCAGATGAAGCCGGCGTTCTGCAACCACAACTGGCCGCCGTCCGGCAGTGCTTGCGGCGAGCCGCCCATGAAACCGAACACACCGAAGGTAATCACCAGCGGTACACAGAACTGCATCACCGAGACGCCCAGGTTACCCAGCCCGGCGTTGAGGCCAAGGGCCGTGCCCTGCTGCGACTTGGGATAGAAGAAGCTGATATTGGCCATGCTCGAGGCGAAGTTGCCGCCGCCAAAACCGCACAGCAGCGCGATGATCACGAACACGCTGTAGGTAGTGCTGGTGTCCTGCACCGCAAAGCCCATCCACAGCGCCGGCAGCAACAGCGAGGCGGTGCTCAGGGCGGTCCATCTGCGGCCGCCGAAGATCGGCACCATAAAGGAGTAGAAAATCCGCAACGTCGCGCCGGACAAACCGGGCAGCGCCGCCAGCCAGAACAGCTGGTCGTTGCTGAAGGTGAAGCCGATGCTGTTCAGGCGCACGGTCACCGCGCTCCAGACCATCCACACGGCGAAGGCCAGCAGCAGCGCGGGAATCGAGATCCACAGGTTGCGGGTGGCGATCTGCTTGCCGACGCTGCCCCAGAAGTGCGGGTCTTCCGGCCGCCAGTCGTGAATAACCGGTCCCTGGCTGGGCAGCCCGGTTACCGGGGGATTCTTGGTTGCGGACATGCTCATTCTCCTTCAGACGGCAGGAAAGCAGGAGCCTTGGTCTTTTCAGATACCAGGCCCATAACGGGAGTTTTTCGAACTTCGCTGAAGTACATCCAGATCAGGGAGACCCAGACCACGCCGTACATCAGCATGAAACTGGAAGAGCGCACGCCGGTGAGGTCGACCAGGGCACCGAACATGATCGGCAGGATGAAGCCGCCGAGGCCGCCGGCCAGGCCGACGATGCCGGAGATGGCCCCCATGTTGTGCGGGTAGTCATCGGAGATGTACTTGAACACCGAGGCCTTGCCGAAGGCGAAGGCGATGCCGACGACGAACAGCAACACGGTGAAGGCCCAGGCATTGAGGCCGATGTGGTAGGCCTTCGGGCCATTGACGGTCTGCACGACCAGCTCGGTCTGCGGGTAAGAGAGCAGGAACAGGCACACCCAGCTCACCCACATCACCCACCAGGTCACGCTCTGCGCGCCCCACTTGTCCGACATCCAGCCGCCCATCGCGCGCAGGATGCCGCCCGGCAGGGAGAAGCAGGCGGCCAGCAAGGCGGCGCTCTGCAGGTTGAAGCCGTATTCCTCGACGTAGTACTTGGTCATCCACAGGGCCAGGGCCACATAGCCGCCGAAGACGATCGAGTAGTACTGGCAGTAGCGCATCACCTTGGGGTCTTTGAGGCTGCGCAGCTGATCGGCCAGGGACACGTTGCTGCGCACCCGATGGCCCTTGTTCTCGTAGGTGCAGAACCAGAACAGCAGCGCGGTGACGAACATGATCAAGGAGTAGACTTTGGGCACCATCTGCCAGCTGGCCGCGGCGATGATCGCCGGCGCGACGAACTTGGTCAGCGCCGCCCCGGCGTTACCGGCACCGAAGATGCCCATGGCAAAGCCCTGGTTCTGCTTTTCGAACCACTTGGCCACGTAGGCGATGCCCACCGAGAAAGAGCCGCCCGCCAGGCCGACGAACAGCCCCAGGACCAGGAAATGCCAGTACTCGGTGGCCAGGCTGATCATGTAGATTGGCAGCACACAGACCAGCATCAGCACAAAGAACACGATGCGCCCGCCGAACCTGTCGGTGAGCATGCCCAGCGGCAGACGCACCAGGGACCCGGTCAGCACCGGCGTGGCGGCCAGCAAACCGAACTGGGTATCGTTGAGTTGCAGTAACTCCTTGATCGGAACGCCGAGTACGGCGAACATCATCCAGACCATAAAACAGATGGTGAACGCCAGGGTACTCATGCCCAGAACCAGACCCTGTTGTGTTCTCAGACTTGCCATCGCGACCCCCTAATCCCCGAACCATGGGCGGCACACTAGATAGGCAAAGGGTCGATTCACTTGATCTGGGTCAATTAACACCAAGCGGTTTTGGCCAGCCCCTACCCCGTCTACCTCTTAAGTGGTAGCCCGGGAATCAGAATAAAAAGCCTTTAAAAACATATAGTTATAAATTATATAAATCCGTGCCCGCAGCCCCGCAGGGCGCTCGAGTTCTTTAGAGGTAGTCAGTGCCATGTTGAGATGGATGCGCAGTTCACTGCCGGTCAGAGCCGGTTTGGCAGTGACCCTGATCGCCATACTGGCCCTGGGCAGCTCGCTCAGCGCCGGGCTGATCGCCTGGTTCAGCGAGGACGATGCGGCGGCGATCAATACCGCCGGCTCCCTGCGCATGGCCACCTACCGCCTGAACTGGAAACTGGAGGCCGCTGCGCCCGCGGACAGCATCGCCGCGCTGCGTGACGACCTGCAGCAGCGCCTGGACGGCAGCCTGCAGCAGCACATCAGCGGCAGCCCGAACGCGCCAATACCCAGCGCCTACCGCGATATTCACCAGCTATGGCAGGAGCAGCTGCGCCCGGCCCTGGATCGCGGCGACAAGCTGGCCTTCCAGCAGCACAGCGAAAGCTTCGTCGCCCAGCTGGAGCATTTCGTCATGCTCCTGCAGAAACAGAGCGAACGCCGCCAGGGCTGGCAACAGAGCATCCAGGGCGCGGCCCTGCTGATTACCGTGATCATCCTGCTGGTGGGCATGTACGAACTGCAGCTCAATGTGATCAGCCCGCTGCAGGAACTGGTGCGGGCCGCCGAACGCTTTCGCAACGGCGATCATGGCGCGCGGGTCGAATTCCGCTCGGATGACGAGCTGGGGCAGATGGCCGAGAGTTTCAACGCCATGGCCGAGGCCATCGAGGAGTCGCACCGCACCCTGGAAAGCCGGGTGGCGCAGAAGACCCAGACCCTGGCGCAAACCAATGCCGCCCTGGAGCTGCTCTACCAGAGCAGCCGCAGCCTGGCCAACCGCCAGGCCAATGCCGAGCGTCTCGACGAGCTGATCAACCGCTTCCAGCAACGCCTGCCCGGCCTGCGCCTGACCCTGTGCCTGCAAGACAACGTGCAAGCCCCCAGCGAACAGCTGCTGGCCCTGCACGGCAGCGAAACCCGCGAAGTCTGCGCGCGCAGCGATTGCGACACCTGCGAACGCAAGAACAACCCCAGCCAGGCCACCTTCGGCATCAGCAACCAGGGCAACGACCTGGGCGAACTGAAAGCCTACTTCCGCGACGGCCATAAGCCCGAGTCCTGGGAAACCGCGCTGATCCAGGCCCTGGCCAACCTGATCGGCACGGCGCTGTCGCTCAAACGCCAGCGCGAACAGGAAAACCGCCTGCTGCTGCTCGACGAGCGCACCATCATCGCCCGCGAACTGCATGACTCCCTGGCCCAGGCCCTATCCTATATGAAGCTGCAGGTCAGCCGCCTGCAGACCCTGATCCGCCGCGGCGAAAACGCCGAAACCCTGGGTGGCGTCAGCGACGAACTGCGCGACGGCCTGAACACCGCCTACCGGCAATTGCGCGAACTGCTGACCACCTTCCGCCTGCAAATCCAGGACGGCGGCCTCGACCAGGAGCTCAAGAACACCCTGGAGGAGTTCGCCAAACGCGGCGACTTCAGCGCCGAGTTGCAGATCGACCGCCTGGCCTTCCAGCTCTCGGCCAGCGAGCAGATCCACCTGTTGCAGATCGCCCGCGAGGCGCTGTCCAATTGCGCCCGCCATGCCCAGGCCAAACACGCCTGGCTGCACCTGCGCCAGGTCGGCGAACAGATCGAGCTGTCGGTCGAAGACGATGGGTGCGGCCTGGTTCCCGGCTTCGACCCGCGTCAGCACCACGGCCTGACCATCATGCAGGAGCGTGCGCGCAGCCTGCATGGCCAGCTCGACATCGAACCCCGGATGCCCACGGGCACCCGTATCCATTTGCAATTCCGCCCCGAATTTCTCGGGCGGCAAGAAGAAGGTAGCGTTGCATGAACTCGCCGATTCGCCACAGCATCCTGCTTGTCGATGACCACCCGATGATGCGCCGCGGCATGCGCCAGCTGCTCGAACTCGAAGATGACCTGGAGGTTATCGGCGAAGCCGGACATGGCCAGGAGGCCCTGGATCTGATCGACCAGCTCCAGCCCGAGCTGATCCTGCTGGACAACAACATGCCGACCATGAACGGCCTGCAGACATTGAAGCGCCTGCGCGAGCTGAATTTTGCCGGCAAGATCCTGATCTTTACCGTGTCCGACTCCGAAGACGACATCCGCGACGCCATGCGCCTGGATGCCGATGGCTACCTGCTCAAGGACATGGAGCCGGAACTGCTGATCCAGTCGATTCGCGACGCCCTGCAAGGCAACCTGGTGGTCAGCCCTACCCTCACCCGCATCCTCGCCCAGGCGCTGCGCTCACCCCACACCAGCTCGCAGGTCGACCTTACCGACCGTGAACGCCAGGTACTGAAAACCATCGCCGCCGGCCATAGCAACAAGGTTATCGGCCACAAGCTCGGCATCACCGAGGGTACGGTCAAGGTCCACGTAAAAAACCTGCTGCACAAACTCGGCCTGCGCTCGCGGGTGGAAGCGGCGGTTTGGGCGATGGAGCATTTGCGCTAGGGGGGCGACTTCGCTGTCCTCTCTCGTCACCACGAGAAGGCCTGCCCCCTCCTGAGCAATCCCACACCAGCAGCCAGATGCGGCAACAGGTAAGCGGCGCATAGCCGATCCCAGAGCCCGCCAACAAACTTGCTGACTCAACGGGTGGAAACCGCAAAACGTTTCCACCACGGCCAGCCGAGCCTCAAAAAATGCCATCCTTTTGCCATCCTGGCTGGTGACGATCGCGGTAAAAGCCGATATAACGGGCACCAATGCAGCCACGATTCAAGGGAGTCTGGCCGAGCAATTAAGGCTTTTATCGTTCATGGTCTATAACTTCCCATTGTGACGCCCCATCCGCTGCACGGCCCATTCTAGAGCGGACGCCAGATAGGACACGGAATGTTATCCACCACGCCCGTAAAAGCGTTATCACACCACTTGGTGTCTATTTAACGTTAGGTTCCATCATGAATATAGATCCGCAGTGGACCTCATATCTATCAGCGTTACTAACACCGATAGTGGCCGTATTAGGTTCATTTATCGCTTATAGGCAATGGCGTCTTGCGCAAAATAAATTGAAATTCGATTTATTTGATCGCCGGCTAGCGATATATGAAGCCATCGGATCACTATTGGCATCAATAATGACAAGCGGCGAAGCAAAAGACGATGAGGTCATTAAGTTCTTGGTGGCAACTCGTGAAGCAAAATGGCTATTTGACGCCTCTATTGCAGAATATCTGGACACACAGATATACCACAAGGTAATAGACCTTCAGGCATTACAGTCAGAACTTCAAGGTATGGAATTTTGCGACACCCGCACCAAGGGTGTCCAGGCCAAAGCAGAAATAAAGAAATGGCTCGTAGCGCAATATAAAATATTAGATAAGAAATTTGAGCCATACCTTAGACTTCAGCACTGAACCTAACAAGTGGTTGAAATCGCTCGCTTCGCTCACTGGGACGGGCTAAAGCCCGCCCCTTAACCAAACGTTAAGTGTCTTCAGGAAGAAATCATGGAATTCAAAGTAGGAAATTTTACCTTCGGAAGATGCGACAAAATTGCTGCGGAATGGATGCACAAACATGGTCAAGCCCTACTAAAGTACTCCTTATCGATCATATTCATCTGGCTTGGTGCTCTAAAGCCGCTTGGCTTAAGCCCAGTAAATGATCTAGTGACAAACACGATAACCTGGCTCCCTTCAGATGTATTTATACCCATACTGGGTTTATGGGAAATTGCCATTGGTGTTTGTCTTCTCATAAAGCCTCTTTTGAGGGTTGCTTTAACCTTACTGTTTTTACAGCTATTCGGAACCGTACTGCCGCTATTTATGCTGCCAGAAGTGTGCTTCATTAAATTTCCATATGCCCTCACCCTTGAAGGTCAATACATAATTAAAAATTGTGTGATTTTAAGCGCTGCTATTGTCGTAGGTGGCGGCTTAAGTAAAGAGGCGTCCGAGTTCGCAGGCCAAAGCGTGCAAAACACTTAACAAATGGTTCAAATCGCTCGCTGGGACGGGCTAAAGCCCGCCCCTTAACCAAACGTTATGTATCACAAGGAAAGTGTGCCAATGCCCCAATATTCCGGTGGGCCATATCGCTTTAGAACCTGGCTCAGAGGCCACCTGCCTTGGCTACTAATTGATTGGGGCATTGCTGCCAAAGGCCCCGACTGCGAAGGAGCGGGTGGTCGTCATGAGTGGTACAACATCAATGGCAAAGAAAGTGGCTGCTACCACTGCCAGGTCGTACGCGAAGGCCAGCTTTGGAATCGAGGCAGTGAAACATAATTAACGTTAGACGCAAGGATACACATGGAAAACTATATCGCCTGGTGGGGAGCCGGACTGTCTACGCTACTCGCCTTGATAAAACTATTCGAGTTATGGAATGGCAGATTCCGTATTGAAACGGGGTACAGCTTTACAGGGCACCCCGATATTGGAAATGACATATTCATTAGAAATTTAACAAGTAACCAGGTTATCTTAAGTTACTGGGAGCTATTTTATAGGTCGCACTATTGGCCGCTGGTAAAAGACTCCCAGATCGATTCATCTGAAGATATCTGTGAAATTCTTATAGAGCCAAACTCTAGCAAGACGCTAAACTTCAGCGAAGCTAATAGTTTCTCATGGGGACACAAGGCAATGAATAAGCGCCGCATTTATCTCCGGTTAAACATCGCTGGCCGGCGTGCAATAACTAAAAAAATATATGGCTAGTAAACGCCTAACAAGGCGCTCAAATCGTTCGCTTCGCTCACTGGGACGGGCTAAAGCCCGCCCCTTAGCTTAATCGTTATACAACACGGCCTAAACATGAGTGAATTTGAGATCAAAATACTAACTCCGGAAAACTGGGAGTTATACAAATCAGCCAGGTTGAATTCTTTAAAAGAATCGCCTGATTCTTTTGGCTCAATTTATGATCAGGAAGTCGTATTATCAGATGCAGAATGGAGATCACACTTAGATCTTAAATCTCGGGATGTTGATGCTTTGCCATTAATCGCAGAGCTTAATGGCCAGCCAGTAGGTATTGCCTGGGGCTTTATACATAATCCGAACTTGCAAGTCGCACACATCTATCAAATGTGGGTTTCGCCAGAGCTGAGGGGTAAAGGCATCGCAAAATCCCTTTTGCTTAAAATTAAAGCATGGGCCTTAGGCAGAGGATGCAGTCTTATGGCACTTGGCGTCACAACAAGCAACGAAGCGGCAGTTAATTTGTATAAATCATTTGGTTTTGTCGCTGCAGGACAGCTTGAAGAGTTGAGAGCTGACTCACCACTTTTGGTTCAACCCATGACTATAGAGTTGAACAGCGCCGTATAACAAATGGTTCAAATCGTTCTCTTCGCTCACTGGGACGGGCTAAAGCCCGCCCCTTAACCAAACGTTATGTCCATTTAGCTAAATCAGAGTACGGAAACACTGATAGATGAATTACTCCAGCGGCGAAACAGTAGAAATCGGTGATTCTGTAACGCTGAAGTACGGCAAAACTCCAGGTGTTGTATACGCAGTCATCGAGAGTTCGCAGCAGATTAACGATTGGGCTCTGGATGAACCTGGAATTATGATTGAGGCAGAACCATTTGGGCTGGTATTCTGGCCAACATCCGAAATCTACGATCCAGTAGTCTTTATCGCGCGGAAATGCACATAACTAGTGGTTCAAGGTCGCTCGCTTCGCTCACTCGGGACCGGCTAAAGCCGGCCCCTTAACCAAACGTTAGAAGCTAAAGAAGGACAGGCGTCAGTCCATAAAACGCAAATAATGACAGTGACAATAAAAATTGAAAATGGTGAGTCAATTGATTTGGCGCTTAGAAAACTAAGCAAAAAAGTCAAAAGCGAAATGGATCGTCGCTGGCACAAACGGCGATTTGGTTACTATGAGAAACCGTCCACGCTCAAGCGGAAGAGTCAGAAAATGAAAAAACTCGCAATCCAATCAGGTGGCGCGTTATGGCTGAAAATTGGATTGAAAGAGCAATTTTCAAGAAATGGTGGTTCGGCCGCCGGTCGTTAGTCGTGCAATTGGCTTCTAACAATTGGTTCAAACCGTTCGCTTCGCTCACTGGGACGGGCTAAAGCCCGCCCCTTAACCAAACGTTAGGCTTTAATCATGCTCCAGCGATTGAAATTCCCACTGATCTATATCCTTGAGGCCCTGCTCTGGCTTCCACTACTTGCAGGTTTCTTCATAGCCAGCCTATTTTTTCGGGCAGAGTCAATTGCATCCCTCAATTTACAAGGAAAATCTCTTCCAACCCACTGGGAGGCAGCAGTTTATAACCACGGCATGTATTTACCTGGGTACAAAATTGCAGAGCACCCGCTTTCTTTCGGGTTAGTTATTTTTCTTATTGCTATTTGCGGCGGTGGTATCTACTTACTACAGAAAGCGCAGCAAACACAAAGAACCAATGCCAAGCCAGCCGAGGCTCGTGCACACAGACTCGCAAATGCAACAGTCTTCGCCGCTGTAGGTGTCATCAGTTATTTTTTTGTAATGCATGTATTTGTTGGTATTGCGCCAGCCTAACAACTGGTATATGGACTCTCCCCACAAGTAGTGAGTAAAGCTTTGCTTTTGCACCTGTCGTCAGCGCGGTTGCATTCGTATATCCGGCCTGTTTTTGGCTTCATCGCCCTGGCCATTCTGTAGTTCGCGCAGCGGGGACCAAGCGTTCAATCGATCCCTGGGATCATCATTGTTATCGGCCTTGTTCCGCTGCAGGACTCGCCTGTTCCGACAGTGCTGCTGCTCACCACAACCACAAGAAAACCATCTCTCCCTTCTGATTACCCCGCCGTCAGGCGGGCTTTATGCTTTGCCAGTCACCACTGAAACGGCGCTCATGGCACCACACTGCCCAGCAAATCCTGACTAGCTTGTTGGCTAGGGCCACGGTTGCTTTGTTGTGGCCGATACGGGCTGCCGTCTCGACGGCCCAGCGTTGTAACTGGGTTAGTTTTTCTGGCGTGCGGGCCTGACAGCGTTGTGCGGCCAGCAAGGCTGCTCGGGAGCCGTGGATCAATAACGTGCGGACATAGACATTGCCCTGCCGGCTGATATGTCCCAGTTTGCGTCGGTCGCCGCTGCTGAACTCACGCGGTGTCATGCCCAGCCAGGCACTGAGCTGCCGACCATTGGCAAAGCGCTCAGGCTTACCGACAGCCGCCGTCAGGGCGCTGGCCGTCAGCAGGCCAATACCGCTGACTTCATCGAGCTTGCGTACTACGGCATCCTCGGCGTGCCAGCGCTTGAGTTGCTGCTCGCACTCAGCCATGCATTGTTCGTACAGGTTTATTTCCGCCAGGACGACATGCAGTTGATGGCTCAAGGGGGCCAGTTCTGCTCGATCAACCAACTCGTGGGCGGCACGAATAAAGGCGACTGTCGATGCAGGGGCTTCGATGCCCGCCTCGCGCAAGATGCCGCGCAACAGATTGATCCGTTGGGTACGACTTTTCTTCCAGGTTTCGCGCAGCCCATGCAGTTGTTGCAGCTGTTGCTGCTCGTGGGTTTTAACCGGCACGGGATGAATATCCTTGCAGCGCGCCGCTTCCAGCATCGCATCGCAGTCGTTGCGGTCGGTCTTGTTGCGGCGGCGATACGGGCGCACATAGCGTGGGTGGATCAGCTTCACCCAATGGCCCAGTGCCTGTGCCACGCGTCCCCAGTAGTGAGCCGTACCGCAGGCCTCCATCACCCACTCGACCGGCTCGGCTTGCTCCTGTATATATCGCCTAAACGCCTCTCGGTTCAGCCGCTTGCGCTGCACCACCTGGCCAGAACGGACACTCTCGGCGACTTGGTAAACGGACTTGGCCAGATCAACCGCAATTCGCTTCATGACAACACTCCCAATTTCAGTCACCACCGTTCTCGGTATAGAACTGTGGCGCGGGGAGAGTCCATTACAGCATTCAAACCGTTCGCTTCGCTCACTGGGACGGGCTAAAGCCCGCCCCTTAACCAAACGTTATACACGGAGGGCCACCATGCTAGACCCTAAATACCTTGAGTGGCTAAAGCTTTCTGGCAAGCATGCACTTGTATTGCTTTTGATTTCATCCGTGCTTCTTTTTGGTACTGAGGAGCTGATAAATACACTAGGCCTTCTGGAAGCCAAAGAATCTGTAAAACCCTGGCTTGGTGTTGTTTGGCTGTGTCCTTATCTATAACAGCTGCAGAGTCAATCTACCTCGGAGTTAAGTGGATACAAACAAGAATAGAGTGGCGCATAAACCTTAAACAACTCCAAAAAGGTTTACACGCCCTAACTCCCGAGGAGAAAGAATTTCTTTCAGGCTACATCACAAAAAACACAAGAACACAAGAACACAAGAACACAATCAGCACACTACAATGACGGCATGATTAACGGACTTGTAGCATCAACCATAATATACAGGTCATCTAATCTCTCTCAGTACCACACAACCTTTCCATACAATATTCAACCTTGGGCCTGGGAATATCTTCAGAAGCATCCTGAAGTTCTGCGTTAACGGCGTATAACAACTGGTTCAAACTGTTCGCTTCGCTCTCTGGGACGGCGTGCCGCCGCCCCTTTAACCTAAACGTCAGGCCTCCTAATATGCATTACACTCTTAATATTTATGCTATCCCGTTCACTTTGATACCGTTATCAATGCTGCTTTTTGTTATTTACAAAATCCATCAGCACTCACATGAAAGTGATTCATATGCGGCGGCCTCATCAACTTTGTTAAGCGTAGGGATTTCAATATACCTTTTGGTGGTTTTTGAACTGCTTGTAAATTTTACCAGTGGTCTTCGCGAATTCCGCGCTAGCGGAATTTTAATAGTCGCCTGCACTTCCTTTCTGATTTCGTTTGCTTACTTCTCTATAAAAGGAAAATTCAGGTTGACGACAACTGTTCTCTGGCTCCCTATAGGATCAGTGGCAATTATTTTTGCAGGCGTTACAGTTTTTTTCATTTTCGGCTGTGCAACAGGCCCCGTGTGCATGTGAGCAGGGCTACTCAGTCCAAAAAGTTTAAACCGTCCGCCTCGTTCATCTGGGACCAGCTAAAATCCACCCTAACCAAAATGTCAAGGTTGCAATGGATTACTTATTTCTGTTTCTTGTTTTCGCCGTAATAGCACTCTCAATACCCTTGCTGATAGTGCTATCAGTCGTAGGTATTATGAAATTTAAAATCTCAAACCCTCAGAAGAAAAATCTAAAATCCATTTCCATACTATCTATACCACTCGCCTTAAGCGCTGCTGTAGCAGTTTACGGAGGTGAGCAAATTCTGAATGGGACAGTCTCGATCTATTCAAAGGGCAGCAATATCGCAACTATCTACACCCTTGCCGATCACCCGTTCAAATTTGCTGCGGTATCAATAACTTATTCAGCTGTATTTATCTCTGGCCTGCATCTGGCGTTTAAAATTTACCGTGCCATGTTCACTTGCGAAATAAAATAGCAGCGGTTAGGCCACGATAAAAACCACCCATTAGCGATACCCATATCGCCGCTAACCCAACCTACGGGCTACCCCTGGTGCGCACGGCGCACCCTACCCGGCTCCACGGGCATCGCGCTCTTGCTCCGTAGGATGTGCGGGCCCGCCTAGGCCGTACGCACCAGGCGTTTACGACAGTTGCCGAGCCCGTTCACTGATCGTAAAGAAAGCTGTCGTCGAGTTGATCAGCCCCGCTGACTGTCACGTCCAGGTCGTTGACCAGGCCATCGGTCAGCCCGTAGATCCAGCCGTGCACGGCCAGGGGTTGGCCGCGTTTCCAGGCGCTCTGCACTATGGTGGTGTGGCAAACGTTGCGCACCTGGCGCTGAACGTTCAGTTCGCACAGCAGATTGACCTGGCCTTCCTGTTCCAGCCCTTTGAAGCGTTCCAGATTCTGGTGATAGAGCGCCTTGAGCGCGCGCAGCCAGTTGTCGATCAGCCCCAGCGCTTCATGGCCCAGGGCCGCGCGCACGCCGCCGCAGCCGTAGTGGCCGCAGACGATCACCTGTTTGACCTGCAGCACATCCACCGCGTACTGCAGCACCGAGAGAAAATTCATATCGGTGGCCACCACCATATTGGCCACGTTGCGGTGCACGAACAGCTCGCCGGGCATCATGCCAACTACCTCGTTGGCCGGTACCCGGCTGTCCGAACAGCCGATCCAGAGGAACTCTGGCCGTTGCTGGCGGGCCAGGCGGGCAAAGAACTCAGGATCTCTGGCGGTAAGCGATTCGGCCCAGAAGCGGTTATTGGCCAACAGTTGTTCTACGTCCATAGCGGCTCCCGATCTCCCCTGCGACAGCAAGGGCATGGCGCAGGATAGCCATGCTCCACCCGGGGCAGAATTGTCGGCGGTCAAGAAGCGCTCGGCCTGCCTCCTCTTTATCGCACTGCCTCTAAAGAGGTAGTGCCGAGGAGGAATGTTGCCGCCCGGCAGGCGCGCCTAAGATGCTGCCTACTGAGGTGAACCATGCTGAGCGACATTACTACCCTGACCATCCTGCGCGAGCACCCACTGTTCGACAGGCTACCCGACAGTGCTTTTCAGGAAGTCGGCAATCTGGCGAATCATCGACGCTTGCACAGCCTCGATGTCCTGTTCCATCAGGGCGATCTGGCGGAGCGTTTCTACCTGCTGCTGGAGGGGCAGATCATCCTCACCCGCGTGCTACCGGAAGGTAACGAAAAGCTGGTCGAGGTGATTCAGCCGGGGCAGATCTTTGCCGACTCCCTGCTGTTCTGCGACAGCCGCCACTACCCGGTCACCGCCAGCGCGCTGAAACCCAGCTGCCTGGTGAGCATCGACGGTGCCCACTACCGTCACCTGCTGGAAGGGCAACCGAGCATCTGCCTGAAACTGCTGGCCAGTTTCAGTACCCGCCTGGACCAGCGCCTGGCTGAGATCGACACCCTGGCCGTGGCCAATGCCAGCCGCCGGGTGGTGCGCTACCTCTGCCAGGAACAGGAGGCCGGCAATGGCCAGATCAAGCTCAGCGTGCCGAAACGCCTGATCGCCTCGCAGCTGGGGATCCAGCCGGAAACCTTCTCGCGCATTCTGCATCGGCTGATCGATGCCGGGCTGATCGCCATGGAGCGGCGCAATATCCGCATCATCAATACGCCCCGTCTGGCCAGCTACTGCGAATAAGCGAAGCCGCCTCTGCACTAGCGCCGCCTTGCCCTGATGGGCAGAGCGGCTCTGCCCATCGTTCAGCCATCAATCCTGCAAACGAAAACGCCCGGTCAGCGACTGCAGCCCGTCCATGCTGCGGGTGATGGCCTGGCTGGTCGATGCGGTATCGCGGGTGGACACCGCCGCCTGATCGGCGACCCCGGCGATATGGGTCAGCGAGCGGTGCATCTCGTCGGCCACCTGGCACTGTTCCTCGGCCGCTGTGGCGATCTGGTTGGTCATGCCGCGGATGGTCTGCACCGCCCCGACGATATTTTCCAGCGCGCCCTGGGCGGCTTCGATCTGCTGCAGGGTGGCATCGCTGCCCCGCCGCGACTCGTCCATGGCTCGGCTGGCCCGCCCGGTCTGCTGCTGCAGGCGGCCGATCAGCTCGCTGATCTCGCCGGCAGACGTCTGGGTTCGCGCGGCCAGGCTGCGCACCTCGTCGGCGACCACGGCAAAGCCACGGCCCTGCTCCCCTGCCCTGGCGGCTTCGATGGCGGCATTCAGGGCCAGCAGGTTGGTCTGGTCGGCAATCGCGCTGATCACCTCCAGCACCCGGCCGATTTCCTGACTGTCGGCGGCCAGCTGCAGCATCAGCTCGGACAGTCCCTCGACATGCCCGGACAGTTGGCGAATGGCGGTGACTGAACTGCGCATCACTTCACGCCCGTTGCCAGTCTCGTCGTCTGCGGTATCGGCCGCCGTCGCCGCCGCCACAGTGCTGCGCGCCACCTCCTGGGCGGTGGCGAGCATTTCCTGCATGGCGGTGGCCACCTGGTCGATCTGGGCCTGCTGGCCGACCACGCTGCGGGCACTCTCGTCGGCCACCGCAGCCATATGGCTGCAATGGCCATCGGCCTGATTGGCGGCCAGGCGCACCGCGCGGATCATATCGCCGACCTGCTGCAGCAGGCGGTTGTAGGCGTTGCCGATCTGGCCCAGTTCGTTGTCGGCATAGGCCACGGCCAATTGCTGGGAAAAGTCGCCCTGGCTGACCCGTTCGAGCCGGCCGCGCAGTTCATCGAGCTGGCGCATCAGCCAGTTCATCCCGGTCACCCGCCCGAGTATCACCAG
Source organism: uncultured Pseudomonas sp. (assembly GCA_964578635.1). Taxonomy (GTDB): domain Bacteria; phylum Pseudomonadota; class Gammaproteobacteria; order Pseudomonadales; family Pseudomonadaceae; genus Aquipseudomonas. The sequence goes on along the minus strand of CAZOEC010000014.1, from coordinate 30,190 downwards.
CAACAGGATGGCCAGGGTCGAGCCCAGCGCCACCCAGAGCTGCACCGTGGCGCTGCGGTTGGCCGCGGCGGACATCAACAGCACCACTTCATTGCTCGCGGCGAGCAGGGCTTCCGAGTCGCTGGCCAGCGTTGGCAGCGCGGCGCTGTCGCCCTGGGCCACGGCCAGCACCAGGGTGCGGTAACGGCTCCAGGCCTGATCGACCTGGCCCAGACGCTCCTGGGCGGCCGGCAGTTCCACCGCGGCGATGCCCTGCCCCGGATCGCCCTGTACCAGCAGCCGATGGGCGCGTTCGAAGCGTTGCAGGGTCGCCTCCAGGCTGGCCAGTGGCAAGGCCCCTTGGGCGACCAGCAGGCTTTCCTTGGCCATCTTCTGGCTGAGCATGCGCTGCGCGCCGGCCATATCCAGTTGCCGGGCATCCTGGTCGGAACTGAACAGCACCCCGGCGGTGAGTGCCGCGCAGAGGAAGATCAGGCTGTAGGAAAGGAAGAACTGGCTGTTGAGGGTGCGCAGGCCAAAGCCGCGCAGTAGCCGCTGAATTCCGTGCGCCAAGGTGTCAGACATTTCGAGCCCTTTTGCATCATGCAGTTTGATTGATCATCGTCTTAAGCTCGCCACGTCATCGCAATCACACTTTAGGCGTAGTCGCTCATGTAACCACTTCGGCCTTGGCCTGCGCCGGTGGTATGGCAACCGCCTCGCCCAGGGCGCAGATCAACTGCCACAGGCGCGGCGGCAAGCCGTCGGGGTCGAGGCTGTCGAGCAGGTTCTTGATGCCCAGGCCGAGGTCGGTGTCGCCCTCGATCATCAGACGGCGGCGGAAAAACAGGGTGTCGGGGTCCTCCTGACGGCTGGCCAGCAGGAGGAACTCGCGCCAGTTGCCGCGGATGCAGACATCCACCGGTGCCTCGGCGGCGATGCGCAGGCCGCTCTGGTCGCGGGTCAGGCACCAGGCCAGCTGCAGATCGCTGATTTCCAGACGCAGCCAGCGGCCCTGCAGCAGGTCGAATTCGCCCTCCGCCAGGGGCTCGGCAAACAGCCGGGCAATGACCTTCTCCAGCACCAGACGCTGCAGCGGGAACGGCACATGGCGGCCCAGCGGCAAGAGTGGCGGGCCGACCCGCATGGCCAGGCGGGCAAAGGTCTTCATAGCACCACCTCGTCGCCGCGCAGCATGCCGGGGCGGCCGTGCCAGTAACCGTTGCAGCCTTCCACCGCCAGGGGTGGCAACGCGCCGCAGCGCACCGTGTCGAAGGCCGCAATAACCCCGGCCATGCCTTCGGCGCGCGGGCTCAGGCGCAGCAGATCGGCACCGGCCGCGGCCAGCTGGGCATAGTCGGCGAGCAGGTTGTTGACCTTGGCCGACATGGTCTGGATGCCGTTGAGGGTAAACAAGGGCTCGCCCTCCTGGCTGTGCAGCACGATGCCTTCGGGGAAACTCTCGCAGCAGATCTGGCAGTCGTCCTTGGGCCGGTTTTCCGCGCGGGCGGTAAAGCAGCGCGCCGAGTAGGCCAGGGGCAGATGCCCGTAGGCGAACAGCTCCACCTGCGGCCGCGCCAGGCCGAGGCTGTCGAGTTGCTCCAGGGTGTTGCGGATCAGCGCGCCGGAGCATTCAACCGGCGGCACCCAGCGTTGCAGGCCGCAGTCGATCAGCTCGGCCAGGGCATAGCCGTTGTACAGGTTGAGGGCGGGGCCGGCGACGAAGGGCAGCTTGCGCTCGCGCAGCAACTGCACCGCGCCCATATCGTTGGCCTCCACCAGCACTTCGCCGTTGTCGCACAGGCGCTTCAGGCTCGACAGTTCGGACGCCGCCTCAACCAGCGCCAGGCCCGACAGCACCAGTTCGGCGTGGGTGCATTCGCCCAGCTCGCGGGCCAGGCCGAGCCAGTCATCCAGGCCGAGGGCGCGGCGCTTGGAGCACACCGTCTCGCCCAGGTAGATGACATCGAGGGGCTGCTCGGCCATTTCGGCATAGAAATCCAGCAGTTTTTCGCGGTTCCAGTAGAACAGGACGGGTCCCAGACTGAGCTTCATGATGATCTCCTCATTGCCAGGAACGGTGGTAGGCACCCAGGGTGGTCTGGCTGCCCTCGGACAGGCTGTCCAGTGCGCTGCGCCACTGCGGCTGCACCGCATAGGTTTGTGGCGCACGGGCGTAGGCATCCAGCGCCGAGCGCCAGACCCGGGTGACCTGCTCGACATAGGCCGGGCTGCGCTGGCGTCCCTCGATCTTTACCGCCGTCACGCCGATGGCGGCGAGCTGCGGAATCAGATCGAGGGTGTTGAGGCTGGTCGGCTCTTCCAGGGCATGGAAACGCTGGCCATTGACCAGGAAACGGCCCTTGCACAGGGTCGGGTAACCGGCCGGTTCGTCCTTGGCGTAGCGGTCGATCAGCACGCCATTGAGGCGCGAGCTGAGCCCCTCGGCATCTTCCTGCCAGCGCACCGCCTTGGCCGGCGAACAGACACCGCAAAGGTTGGGCGATTCGCCGGTGAGGTAGGACGACAGATGGCAGCGGCCCTCGGCCATGATGCACAGGCTGCCGAAGGCGAACACCTCGATCGGCACCGGACTCTTCTCCGCCACCTGACGCACCTGGGCCAGCGACAGCACCCGCGGCAGCACCGCGCGACGGATGCCGTAGCGCTGCTGATAGAGCGCCAGGGCGGCGGCATTGGTGGCCGAGCCCTGCACCGACAGGTGCAGGTTGAGGTCGGGATGGCGGCGGCTGGCATAAGCCAGCACCCCCGGGTCGGCGGCGATCAGGGCATCCACCCCCAGCGCAGCGGCCTGGTCGACCGCCCGCTGCCAGCGCGCCCAGCCGTCGGGCTGGGCATAGGTATTGACCGCGATATAGAGCTGCCGGCCCTGCTCACGGATCAGCTGCAGGCCGCTGTCCAGTTGCTTGTCGTCGAGATTCAAGCCGGAGAAATGGCGGGCGTTGGTGTCATCGCGAAAACCGACATAGACGGCGTCGGCACCCTGCCGAACCGCGGCCTTGAGGGCAGGCAAACTGCCTGCTGGGCAAACCAGTTGCATGAAAACTCCTTCCGGGCGGAATACTGTCGGGCACTTTAGGGGGTGGTTGCGGGCTAGGCCTTGATCGCGGTCAACAAGCCTCGACTCGCCAGGTGGCCATCGCAGTTGTCGGCGTGTGGATACCTGTAGGAGATCCACGTCGTCCAGACGCCGCGCTGTCGCGCAGCAAACTGGGCGCTCAAGGATCAAGATCGTAGGATGGGTTAGGCACCCACAAATTGACCTGCTGCCAGCAGAATAACCGCGCCGTAACCCATCATGGATTTCAGCCACGACAACCGGATACAGGTATGAATCGCTCGATGGGTATCGCTGCGCTCAACACCATCCTACGGTTACTGACTCCTACAAGATCTCGTACAGATTTCTATATAAAAACAATGGTCTATTTTCAGTTTGATAAGAGCGGGCCAATCAATGCAGCAGCGCACTAAACGGCAGGTAGTCGAGCAGATCGCCCTCCTCCAGGGTCTGGCCGATCTCGACCAGCGCCAGGCCGTCGGCCCAGCAGGCCGAGGTGAGCATGGCCGAGCCCTGCTGCGGGTGCAGGCATACGCGCAGCTGACCGTCCTGCTGTTCCAGTCGCGCACGCAGGTACTGGCGGCGGCCGTTGGCCTTGCGCCAGGCGAAGCCGGCCGGCAGGCGCAGCGGCTGCGGCACGACGTCCAGACAGCCCTGGGCGCGCAGGAGAAAAGGCCGTGCCACCACCAGCGCGGTGATCAGGGCCGCCGCCGGATTGCCCGGCAAGCCGATCCAGGGTTTGCCGCCCACTTCACCGAAGGCCAGCGGCTTGCCTGGCTGGATCGCCAGACGCCACAGGTGCAGCTCGCCCAGTTCGCGGATCGCCTGTTTGAGGTGATCTTCCTCGCCGACCGATACGCCGCCGGAGGTGATCAGCATGTCCCATTCCGACGCCGCCAGGCTCAGGGCATCGCGGCTGGCGGCCAGCTCGTCGGCCATGATCTCGTAATCGTGGACCTCCAGGCCCAGGCTGCTCAGCACCCCCGCCAGGCTGTAGCGGTTGGCGTTGTAGATCTGTCCGGGCTGCAGCGCCTCACCCGGCTCGCGCAACTCGTTGCCGCTGCTGAGCAAGCCGACCCGCAAGCGCCGATAGACCGCCACCCGATCGACGCCGAAACTGGCCAGCAGGCCCAGCTCCTGGGGGCGCAGGCGCTGCCCGGCGCTGAGTACCTGGGTACCGGCAGCCAGTTCCTCGCCACGCCGGCGTACATGTTCGCCGCCCTGTACCGGCGGCAGCCACACCCGGTCCTCTTCGAGCCGGCATTGCTCCTGCATCACCACGCTGTCGGCCCCCGCTGGCAAAGGCGCGCCGGTAAAGATGCGCACCGCATGGCCCGCGGGCAAGGTTTGCTCCGCCGTATCGCCGGCGGCGATGCGTCCGGCCAGCGGCAGGCAACCACCGGCGGCCGGCAGATCGGCGGCGCGCAGGGCATAACCGTCCATCGCGCTGTTGTCCCAGGCAGGCACCGCGAAGGGTGCCTGCAGCGGTTCGGCCAGCACCCGGCCGAGCGCCTGACCCAGGCCGACCCGCTCCACGGGTGGCGGTGCCGGTGCCCGCGCCAGCAGTTCGGCGATGGCCTGGTCAACCGGACGCAGGTTGCTCCCGGCGCAGCCGCAGGCGCTCATGAGCGGGCTCCACAGAACGCGGCTGGCGGCTGATCGGCCAGGCGTTTGAGATGGGCGACGAAGTTGCAGGGGCCGGTACGGCTGTCCAGTTGCTCGCGCAGGATCTTCTCCCAGGCCGTGCGGCAGGCGTTGGGCGAACCGGGCAGGCAGCAGATCAGCACGCCATTGCTGATCCCGGCCACGGCACGCGACTGCAGGCTGGAAGTGCCGATCTCCGCCAGCGAGACCTGGCGGAACAGCTCGCCAAAACCATCGACCTGCTTGTCCAGCAAAGGCGCAACGGCTTGCGGGGTATTGTCCCGCGCGGTGAAACCGGTGCCGCCGGTGATCAGTACCACCTGCACCAGCGGATCGGCGATCCAGGCACAGAGCCGCGCGCGGATCTGCCAGATATCGTCGATTACCAGCGCCCGCTCGACCAGCGCATGACCCGCCGCCTCCAGCCCCTCGATCAGGGTCTGCCCCGAGGTATCGGTGGCCAGAGTGCGGGTGTCGCTGACGGTCAGGACGGCGATGCGTAATGCCTGAAATTCGGCGCTGGACAGATGAGCCATGCTGGAAGTCTCCATAAAGTGTCTGGTCGCAGACTGCACCGCGTTGTTGCTACAGCCCATTCCTCGTTGGAGGTATGCCCCTGGGAGCAGAGCGTCTTGCGCAGGCCTCAAAGCCTTATTGCCAGGGGTTTTGTGCGGTGGTTGTAGCGGCTGCGACCCAGGGTCGCAGCGATTAGGAGCCTGTCGGACTTAACACTGTTCTACTGCGGAAAAGCTGGATTTGGCCATTTCCGCTGCTTTCCCTCGTTAAATAGCCAGCTATTCGCCTCGGAAAAGCAGCAAAACTGTCTCAACCCGAAATGTCGGATCACAGCCTTTCCCTCGCTACGAACGGTTAAGCCCAACAGGCTCCTAAACCGCCCGGGAAACGGATTGCATGCGCGGAGTACCGCTGTAGCGGTCGAACAACCGGCACACCGAATGCACCAGCAAACGCCCGGCCGGGAGGATGGTGATGGTCGCCTCGTCAAGGCGAATCAGGCCGTCACGCTGCATCTGCTCCAGAGCCGGCCAGATGTCGGCGAAATACGCGCGAAACACCACTGCAAAACGCGTCTCGATGCGCCGCATATCCAGGCCGAAGTCACAGATCAGGCGCTCGATCACTTCGCCGCGCAGCCGCTCGTCAGACCCACAGCGAAAGCCGCGCCAGGTGGCCAGCTGGTCGCTGTCGAGCTGGGCCTGATAGCCCTGCAGATCGCGGCTGTTCTGCACGTAGAGGCCGTCGATCTGGCTGATGGCCGCGACGCCCAGGCCGATATGGTCGCAGCCCGCGTGCTGACTGAAGCCCTGGCAATTGCGCTGCAGGCTGGCGTTTTCCTGGGCGATGACCAGGTCATCGTCCGCCAGGGCGAACAGACCCATGCCGATATAGCGATAACCCGCCAGGCCGAGCTGCTCGACGCATTGGCGCTGCATGGCCAGCTTGTCCTCACGGGCGGCCAGGCCACTGGCGGCGAACCGCCCGAGCGGCCGATAGCGCTGTGGTGGATCGGCATAATCGAAGACCGTCACCCGGTTCGGCTGCAGCTCGATAATGGCCGCCACCTTGCGCGCAAAACTTGCCCGGGTTTGCCAGGCCCGGCCGTAGCCGATATCGATATTCACCGAGCGGTAGTTGAGCGCACGGGCGGCATCGATCAGCGAGCGGATTTGCCGTGGGTCCTGCCAGGCCAGGGCTGCGCCACTGGCCGCGGCGATATCCGGCACGCCAATACTGACGTGGTTGAAGCCCAGCTCGCGCAGGCGGCCCATGGTCGCCCAATCCGAATCGGGCAGCTGGATATCGATGCCGTAGTCGCCCTCGTCGTAGTCGAGAAAATGCAAGCGTTGGCGCAGATGAGCGATCAGCCCGTGCAGCTGCTCGGTGCTGGGCGTGCTGCCGCCGGCCAGATGAAACTGCTCGACGCGCTGCTGCGGCCCCAGGTGGCAGCCGATCGTCTCGATTTCCCGCTCCAGGCGCGCCAGATAGGCGGTGAAGGTACTCGGCGAATGCTGGCCAAACGGCAACTGCACGGCCAGCGACAGCGGGCGCTGAGCCTGCCGACTGCTGCGCAGGGCGCGCAGCAGATCCAGCGAGCCTATGCCGCGATGAAAGGCGGTGGAATCGGGATAGCAGCTATGGCTGACATCGCCATGGGCGTAACGACCGAGCAGTTTGCTGTCCCAACTGATGGCTTCCCGCATCTGGCTTTCCCCCTATGACCGCGAGCCTCAGTGTCGGGGTATTGCCGGCAAACCTCATTGACCTGAATCAACCGCGGGGAAAAGCCATGGGCCGCTGGCAAGCGGGTTCGCTCAAGTCATCCCGAGGCGTAGCCCTACAGGACAACAGACTTGCTGTAAGAGCGGCTGGGCGGCACTGCGCCTTGGCCGCGATGGCACCGTGCCAATCATTTCAAACGCAAACGCCGCGCCAGTTTGTGCAGGTTGCTCGGGTCGAGGTCGAGCAGGCGTGCCGCGCTAGCCCAGTTGTCGGCACACAACTCCAGGGCTTGCAGGATGCTCTGGCGCTGACAGGCTTCGACGGCTTCGCGCATCGAACAGGCGGCAGGTACAGACGCGCCCTGCTGCCCCAACGGCGCGCTGGCAGCCGGTAGGTGAACGCCGTTGTCGAGGTCGAGCAGGTCCGGCTCCAGGGTCAGAATCTGCGTGCGGCTGGCACCGCGGCTAAGCAGCTTGAGGGCCGCGCGACTGATCACATGCTCCAGTTCGCGCACATTGCCCGGCCAGGCATAGGCCAGCACGGCGCGCTCTGCCGCGGGCGACAGGCGCATGCTGCGCAAGCCCAGGCGCGCGCGATTGAGTTCGAGAAAGTGCCCGGCCAGCATCAGCACATCGTCGCCGCGCTCGCGCAACGGCGGAATCGGCACCGGGTACACCGACAGGCGATGATAGAGATCGGCGCGGAAGAGCCCGTCGCGAATGCTGTCCGGCAGGTGGCGATTGGTCGCGGCGATGATGCGCACGTCGACATGCAGCGGCTTGTCCGCGCCCAGGCGCTGGATCTCGCCATTCTGCAGGGTGCGCAACAGCTTGGCCTGCACGCTAAGCGGCAATTCGCCCACCTCGTCGAGCAACAGGGTGCCGCCATTGGCCGCATCGAAGCGCCCGGGGCGATCGCTGCTGGCACCGGAGAACGCCCCTTTGACGTGGCCGAACAGTTCGCTTTCGGCCAACGACTCCGGCAGCGCCGCGCAGTTGACCTGAATCAGCGGCTTGTTGCGTCGCCGCGACAGACGATGCAGGTGGCGGGCGAACAGCTCCTTGCCCACCCCGGTTTCGCCCAGCAACAGCACCGGCAACTCCGAGTCGGCGACCACTTCCAGCTCGCTCAGCAGCTGGCGGATGGCCTGGCTGTGGCCGAGGATTTCGCTTTCCTCGGTAACCAGGGCGGCCGTCTGCACATCGCTGCGGGCCAGGCGCAGGCTGCGGTTTTCCTGTTCCAGGCGGGTCACCCGCACGGCCGCTTCGACCATCAGCACGTAGCGCTGCAGATCGCGCCGGGCCTTGCTGTCGAAGGTGCCGGCATGCAGGGCATCGAGGGTCAGCGCGCCCCACTGCTGGCCCTCGACGTACAGGCTCACGCCCATGCAGTCATGCACCGGCAAGGGCTCGCCGACATGGGCGTCGAGCAGGCCGTCATAGGGGTCCGGCAGGCGGCTATCGGGCTCGAACCAGGTCGGCTCGCGGGACGCCATGATCGCCGCCAGCCGCGGGTGCTGAGCGATCACAAAACGCCGGCCGAGCGCCTCATGCACCAGGCCCACGGCCGCCAGGGGGCGCAGGCTGTCGCCATCCAGACGCAACAAGCCCACCGCGCCACAATTGAAGTGTTCACGCAGGGTATGCACCAGCCGCTGCAGGCGCACGGCGTTGGGCAGTTCGGTGATCAGATCGGCGAGCAGGCTGCTTTCCATCATGGTATTTATCACCCTAATTGGTCGATGGAACCCTAACAGATCAGGGTCTAATCGACCATGCGCAAAATAAATGCCTTGGTTTTCAAGCGATTGATCCTGGCACGGCTGTTGCCATTGACCCTTGAGTCCTCCATTCAAGGAAATCGCCATGAGTTCGACCCTTCTCGACCAGCCCCTTGGCAACCTGGCCTGCGAGATAGCCGGTGCCACCCGGGTATTTCGCGCCTTCAATCTCGACTTCTGCTGTGGCGGGCACAAGAGCCTGCGCGAGGCGGCGGCCATGCGCGGCATTGAGCCCGAAGAAATCGCCGCCCACCTCGACAGCCTGCAGGCCAGGGGCGCGATGCAGCGGGACTGGCGCAGCGAGCCCTGCGCGGACCTGATCGAACATATCCTCAAGCGCTACCACGCCCGCCACCGCGAGCAACTGCCGGAACTGATCCGTCTGGCCCTGCGGGTCGAGCAGGTTCACGGTAACCGCGCCGATTGCCCGAACGGCCTGGCCGACCTGTTGCGCGACATGCAGCAAGAGCTGGAAAGCCACATGCTCAAGGAGGAGCAGGTCCTCTTCCCCATGCTCCTGGGCGGTTACGCCAGGCAGGCCAGCGCGCCCATTGCGATGATGCGCTTCGAGCACGACCACCATGGCCAGGCACTGAGACAGATGGAATCCCTGACCCACGGCCTCACCCCGCCGGAAGACGCCTGCAATACCTGGCGCGCGCTGTACCGCGGGCTGAATGAACTGCACGATGACCTGATGCAGCATATTCACCTGGAGAACAACGTGCTGTTCGTCGTCGCCCCGGCTTAGCCGCCCTGATGGCATAGGCAAAGCCCCTGCAATCCATGGTTGGGGCTTTTTCTGGCTATGTACCCGTTAACTGTTGCACGACTGTCCGGCGTACGCCGATTAGTCCCCTCGCCCCCCTGGGGAGAGGGTTAGGGTGAGGGGCCGGTCATCAGGCTAGCGACCATGCCGATCGTGATTACCCACATCCGAACCCAGCCCGCACCAACAACTCTCGGCAGCCTGCCCCCTTAAAGCGCTATCGCCAGCACGCTGCACGGAACCTGATAGAGCATATGTTCGGTGGTGCTGCCGAGCAGTTTGTCCAGGCCCTTGCGTTGCACCCGGCCCATCACCAGCACATCGAGCCCCTCGCGTCCGGCGAACTCGGCCAGGGTGCGTGTGGGTGGGCCCGTGATGAAATGCCGGCGCTCGGCCGGCACCCCATAGCGCTCCGCCAGCGTGGCAAAGGCGGCCGCCAGCGACTGGCGCAACTCGTCGAGCATATCCACGCAAACCGCCGTCGCGGTGCCGGCCTCGGCGAGAAAGGCCGGCGACAGGTCGTAGGCGTGCAGCAGGTGCAGTTCGGCATTGCACTGCAGGGCCAGGCCATTGGCCGCGGCGATGATCCGGCTGTTCAGTTCGTTGCGCTCATCCTCCGGGGCCGTCGGATCGACCGCCGCGCCGACCTTGAGCGGTAGTGGGTTGTCCGCCGCGCTGACCAGGTGCACCGGCACCGGACATTCGCGCAGCAGTTGCCAGTCCAGCGGGGTAACGAAGGCGCGCTTGAGCGCCGGTTCATGCTGCAGATCCTTGATCAACAGGTCGGCCGGCATTTCCGCGGCATGCAGGAGAATTTCCTTGAGCGGCTGGCGGGTCCAGAGGGCCTCGGCGGTCACCTGGATGCCTTTGCTCTGCAACAGGCCGACCTCGTCCTTGAGCCAGTCGCGACGCTCCTGCAGATAAGCCTCACGGGTCTGTTCCTGAATGCTCTTGTCCAGCAAAGGCAGAGTTGCGAAGGGCTCGACCAGAGCCAGGATATGCAGTGCGGCCCCGGTGCTCTGCGCCAGTGTGGCGGCGCGTTGCAGCGCCGGCGAGTGACGCATCTGCGGGTCGGCAATCAGTAGCAGGCGTTGATATTGACTCATGGTGCACCTCCGGGATGCTGATCGATCCGCGCCGGGCTGCCGGCGCATTCAACACGCTCAAAATGCGCCAGGCAGGTGGGCGGCGTGTTGATGCATATCAAGACTCCACCGCCTGGCCCCGCAGGACGCGCCACGCGGCTTGACTGCAGCGCGGAAAGGACGATGCTCAAGGCATATCTCCAGCCTGGGAGCTACGCCATGCCGACCGAGACACCTCTGATCTTCGCCCTGCACGGCAGCCAGGCCTATGCCCAGCGGGTGGTGCAGCGGCTCGGCTGGCAGCTGGCCGAGCACGAGGAACGCCTGTTCGAAGATGGCGAACACAAGAGCCGGCCCCTGCAGCCGGTCAATGCTCGTCAGGTGCTGGTGTTCCATTCGCTGCATGGCGACGCCGAAGAGAGTGGCCACGACAAGCTCTGCCGCCTGCTGTTCTTCTGCGGTGCATTGAAAGATGCCGGGGCGCGCCGGGTGCAGGTGGTGGCCCCCTATCTATGCTACGGGCGCAAGGAGCGCCGCACCGAGTTTCAGGACCCGATCATCACCCGCTATGTGGCAGCCATGTTCGAGGCCTGCGGAGTGGACCGCCTGCTGACGCTGGAAGTGCACAGCGAGGCCGCCTTCGACAACGCCTTCCGCATCCCCAGCCACAACCTGTCGGGGGCGGAGCTGTTCGCTGAGCATTTCGCCGCCGGCCTGGCGGACACCGAGGTGGTGGCGGTATCCCCCGATAGCGGCGGGATCAAGCGCGCCGAACTGTTTCGCCGGGCCCTGCAGCAACGCATCGGCCGACCGGTAGCCAGCGCCTATATGGCCAAACACAGGCGCAACGACAGCGTCACGGATTCACTGCTGATCGGCGAGGTAAGGGATAAGACGGCGATTATCGTCGATGATCTGATCAGCACCGGCACCACCCTGCTGCGCGCCGCCGAGGCCTGTCAGGCCGCCGGTGCCCGGCAGATCTGGGCGGGCGCAGTACACGGCCTGTTTACCGGCGGCAGTGCCCTGCTCGACAGCCCGCTGCTGCAGCGGCTGGTGGTATTCGACACGGTTCCGCCCTTTCGCCTCGACCCCGCATTGGTGGCCCAGCGCCTGGAGATACTCGACTCCAGCGCTGCGGTGGCGGCGCTATTGGGGGAGGAATACAGCTAGGCGCGCGTGCAATCCGGGGATCGCTGCTGGTCAACAGACCGATCCCGGATTGCGCCTAGGCTTGGGCTACGGGATGTGCTTCGTAGGGTGGACATAGCGAAGCTTTGTCCACCGCTGGCGGCTCTAGACCTGTAACAACACCCGGCCGCGGCTCGGGCAGGTTTCCATATAGCGGTGGGCCGCCACCACATCATCGAAGGCGAATACCTTGTCGACCAGGGGTAACAGCACGCCATCGGCGGTCAGCTGGTTGATGCCCTGCAGGGCCTTGGCCACCGCGGCCTTGTCCTGGGGAATACCCAGTTCTTCCTTGCCGGTGAAGTTGCCGATGCAGTGAACGAAGAACTGGATGTTCTTCTGGAACGCGGCACAGGCCGGGAACGGCGTTTCGTTGCCGCCCTGCAGATCGAACAGGATCAGCCGCCCGCGCGGGGCCAGGGCATCGCCCAGCAGGCACATCTGCGGCCCACCGAGCGCATCCATCACCACATTGACGCCACGGCCATCGGTGAGTTTGCCGACCCGGCTGACCAGGTCCTGCTCCTCGGTGAGGATGATCTGGTCGGCACCCAGTTGCTTGAGAAAATCGCTGTCATCGGCATAGGCCGTGGCCGCGATCACATGGGCACCCAGGGCCTTGCCCATCTGCACGATATAGGGGCCCCAACAGCGGCTGGCGGCGGTGACCAGAACGGTCTCGCCGGGCTGCAGATTCGCCAGCTCGACAAAACCAAGCCAGCCCACCAGCGATGGTACGTAATGCACGCTCGCCTGTTGCGGAGTCAGATTATCCGGATAGCGGGTCAGGGAGCTGCGTGGCAGCACCACCTGCTCGGCATAGGCCGGGTAACGATTGGCATTGTGCCCGGGAAAGCTGGCAACCCGGTCGCCCACGCTGAGGTCATCGACCCCGGCACCCACAGCCAGCACCGTGCCGGCCAGTTCATGGCCCAGGCCCGCCGGCAACTGCGCCGCGGTATGACCCAGGTTCTGCCGCCAGAGCACGTCGTACCAGCTGACACCCACGGCCTCCACGTCGATCAGCACTTCGCCAGCGCCGGGCGTGGGGTTCGAACGCTCTTCGATTTTAAGGACGTCGGCCTCGCCGAACTGATGAAAACGGATGATGCGGGACATAGCAAACCTCGTCGGTTGACCCTTTGGGTACGCGCAAAACCACTGTACTACGATCTAGGCGTCCGCTTATGGCCACGGACTTTATCCGGGCTTTGCCTGCAATACCACCGCGCGGGACTGATATTCACCATGCTTGTCGGTGATGATCGACGTGCCTGCATCATTCGTATCCATGTATTGCCTGCCGGCGGCATTCGGCATTAGCCTGATACGCCTGCACTGAAGCGCCTCGCCTGAATGGACCCCGGATGAACCGTAACGACCTGCGCCGCGTCGATCTCAACCTGCTGATCGTCTTCGAAACGCTGATGCACGAGCGCAGTGTGACGCGCGCCGCGGAAAAACTGTTTCTCGGTCAGCCGGCCATCAGTGCCGCCCTCGCCCGCTTGCGCAGCCTGTTCGACGACCCGCTGTTCGTGCGCACCGGGCGCAGCATGGAGCCCACCGCGCGGGCCACGGAGATCGCTGCCCTGCTCTCGCCGGCGCTGGATTCGATTTCCACCGCGGTCAGCCGCGCCGCCGAGTTTCACCCGGCCACCAGCAATGCGGTGTTTCGCATCGGTCTGTCGGATGATGTCGAGTTTGGTCTGTTGCCACCACTGATCAAGCGCCTGCGCGCCGAAGCGCCAGGGGTGGTGCTGGTGATTCGCCGCACCAACTATCTGCTGATGCCGTCCCTGCTGGCCTCTGGCGAGATTTCCGTGGGCGTGGCCTATACCGATGAACTACCGGCCAATGCCAAACGCAAGGTGCTGCGCCGCAGCAAGCCGAAACTGCTGCGCGCCGATGCCGCGCCTGGGCCACTGAGCCTGGATGATTTCTGCGCGCGCCCCCATGCGCTGGTGTCCTTTGCCGGCGACCTCGGTGGCTTTATCGATGAAGAACTGGAGAAAATCGGCCGCAAGCGCCGGGTGGTACTCGCCCTGCCCCAGTTCAATGGCCTCGGCACCCTGCTCTCCGGCACCGATATCCTCGCCACAGTGCCGGACTACACCGCCGCCGCCCTGACCTCCGCCGGCGGTGTACGCGCCGAGGAACTGCCCATTCCGGCGCAGACCTTCGAGCTGCATATGGCCTGGCGCGGAGCCCAGGACAATGACCCGGCGGAACGCTGGCTGCGCTCGCGCATCCAGATGTTCTGCGGCGATCCGGATAGCCTGTAGGCCCCAGACGCTTTGCTCACATACGGCTTTGTCGATACAAGCCTGCTCTCCATCATTCTGAGTGATAGATATCTTCGAATCGTTCGATTCGCCGCCTAAGCCCCGCCGCAGCAGACTCCGCCTCATCACTACACCCTCTGGCGGAAGTACACATGGAACAGTCCTCTAAAAATCTCTGGCATTTCCCCCTGGCTCTTGCCGCAGTGCTGGTACTGAGCGCCTGCGGCAAAGCGCCGGAAAGCGCGCAACAGATGCCGGCCGCACAAGTCAGCGTGGCCGAAGTTATCGAACAACCGATCAACGAATGGGACGAGTTTACCGGCCGCCTGGAAGCGCCCGAGTCGGTTGAGGTTCGCCCGCGGGTGTCCGGCTTTATTGACCAGGTAGTCTTCGACGAAGGCAGCCTGGTGAGCAAAGGCGACCTGCTGTTCCAGATCGATCCACGGCCGTTCCAGGCCGAGGTCAAACGTCTCGAAGCCCAGCTGCAACAGGCCCGCGCCAGCCAGGCCCGCACGCAAAGCGAAGCCAATCGCGGCGAACGTCTGCGCCAGAGCAACGCCATCTCCGCAGAACTGGCCGACGCTCGCGCCAGCGCCGCCGCTGAAGCCAAGGCCGCGGTGGCCGGCATCCAGGCGGAACTGGATAACGCCCGCCTCAACCTCAGCTTTACCCGGGTTACCGCGCCGATCGATGGCCGCGTCAGTCGGGCGGAAATCACCGAAGGCAACCTGGTCAATGCCGGGCAAAGCCTGCTCACCACCCTGGTCAGCACCGACAAGGTTTACGCCTACTTCGATGCCGATGAGCGCGTGTTTCTTAAATACGTCGAGCTGGCGCGCCAGGCCGGCGGCCAGACCCGCGATGCCAGCCCGGTGTACCTGGGCCTGTCCAGCGAAGACGGCCACCCGCACCTGGGCGAGCTGGATTTTCTCGACAACCAGGTCAACCCGCAGACCGGCACCATCCGTGGCCGTGCGGTGTTCAACAACCGTGACGGGCGCTTTACCCCCGGCCTCTATGCCCGCCTCAAGCTGGTTGGCAGCAGCCAGTACGCCGCTGCGCTGATCAAGGATGAAGCGGTCGGTACGGACCTGGGCAAGAAGTTCGTCCTGGTACTCGATAAGGACAATGCCGTGCAGTACCGCGCCGTTGAGCTGGGGCCGAAGCTGGAAGGCCTGCGCATCGTGCGTAGCGGTTTGGCCAAGGGCGAGAAGATCGTGGTTAACGGTCTGCAGCGTGCGTTCCCTGGCTCCACGGTTGATCCGCAAAGCGTGCCCATGGCCGATGAAAAAACTCAGGCGCTGCTGACCGAGCAACGCCAGGCCATCGAACGCCAGAACAGCCGCCGGGTTGCTGCGAAGAACAGCCCCGCCAGCACTGCGCCACGCGGCTAATAGGTAGACGACGATGAATTTCTCGCAATTCTTTATCCAGCGGCCGATCTTCGCCGCCGTGCTGTCACTGCTGATCCTGATCAGCGGCGCCATCTCACTGTTCCAGTTGCCAATCAGCGAATACCCGGAAGTGGTGCCGCCCACCGTGGTGGTACGTGCCACCTTCCCTGGAGCCAACCCCAAGGTGATCGGTGAAACCGTCGCCTCGCCGCTGGAGCAGGCGATTACCGGTGTGGAAGGCATGCTCTATATGTCGTCCCAGGGTACTGCCGACGGCAAGATGACCCTGACCCTGACATTTGCCCTCGGTACCGATCTGGACAAAGCCCAGGTGCAGGTGCAGAACCGCGTCACCCGCACCATGCCAACCCTGCCCACCGAAGTGCAGCGTCTCGGCGTAACCGTCGACAAGGCCTCGCCCGACCTGACCATGGTCGTGCACCTAACCTCGCCGGACGACCGCTACGACA
This sequence comes from uncultured Pseudomonas sp., assembly GCA_964578635.1. Lineage (GTDB taxonomy): Bacteria > Pseudomonadota > Gammaproteobacteria > Pseudomonadales > Pseudomonadaceae > Aquipseudomonas. The sequence goes on along the minus strand of CAZOEC010000014.1, from coordinate 14,273 downwards.
TGCTCTATCTGTCCAACTACGCCGCGCTGAATATCAAAGACGAGCTGGCGCGCCTGGATGGTATCGGCGATGTGCAGCTGTTCGGTCTGGGCAACTACTCGCTGCGCGTCTGGCTCGATCCGAACAAGGTGGCTTCACGCAACCTGACTGCGGCGGACGTGGTCAACGCCATCCGTGAGCAGAACCGTCAGGTCGCTGCCGGTTCGCTCGGTGCGCCGCCGTCCGATGCGGGCAACAGTTTCCAGCTGTCGATCAACACCCAGGGCCGTCTGGTCACTGAGGAAGAGTTCGAGAACATCATCATCCGCGCCGGTGAAAACGGCGAAATCACACGCCTGAAAGACATCGCCCGGATCGAGCTGGGCTCCAGCCAGTACGCCCTGCGTTCCCTGCTGAACAACAAACCCGCAGTCGCCATCCCGGTATTCCAGCGTCCCGGCTCCAATGCCATCGAGATTTCCGATGCGGTGCGCACACGCATGGCCGAGCTAAAGCAGAGTTTCCCCCAGGGCGTGGACTACGAAATCGTCTACGACCCGACCATCTTCGTGCGTGGCTCCATCGAGGCGGTGGTGCATACCCTGCTCGAAGCCATCATCCTGGTGGTGCTGGTGGTGATTCTGTTCCTGCAGACCTGGCGCGCCTCGATCATTCCGCTGGCCGCTGTACCGGTATCGTTGATCGGCACCTTCGCCGTGATGCATATGTTCGGTTTCTCGCTCAACGCCCTGTCGCTGTTCGGCCTGGTGCTGGCCATCGGTATCGTGGTGGACGATGCCATCGTCGTGGTGGAAAACGTCGAACGTAATATCGGCCTGGGCAAAACTCCGCTGGAGGCCACCAAACAGGCGATGAAGGAAGTGACCGGGCCGATCGTGGCCACGGCCCTGGTGCTGTGCGCGGTGTTTATCCCCACGGCCTTTATCTCCGGGCTTAGCGGGCAGTTCTATCAGCAATTCGCGCTGACGATTGCCATCTCCACGGTAATCTCGGCGATCAACTCGCTGACCCTGTCCCCTGCCCTGGCCGCCGTGTTGCTGAAAAGCCACGACGCACCGAAGGACCGCTTCTCCAAGCTGCTCGACAGGCTGTTTGGCGGCTGGTTGTTCAAGCCGTTCAACCGCGCGTTTGACCGCGCCAGTCATGGCTATGTCGGCACCGTAAAGCGCGTGCTACGCGGCAGCGGCATCGCCCTGTTCGTCTATGCCGGGCTGATGGGCCTGACCTACCTGGGTTTTGCCACCACACCGAGCGGCTTCGTACCGGCGCAGGACAAGCAGTACCTGGTGGCCTTCGCCCAATTGCCTGACGCGGCGACCCTGGATCGCACCGAAGATGTGATGAAGCAGATGTCGGAAATCGCCGGCAAGCACCCTGGCGTGGCCAACACCATCGCCTTCCCGGGCCTGTCGATCAACGGCTTCACCAACAGCCCGAACAGCGGCATCGTCTTCGTTGCCCTGAAGGATTTTGATCAGCGCAAGGAGGAAAGCATGTCCGCCGGGGCCATTGCCGCCGAGCTTAACGGCCAGTTCGCGGGTATTCAGGAAGCCTATCTGGCGATCTTCCCGCCACCACCGGTACAGGGCCTGGGCACCATCGGCGGCTTCCGCCTGCAGGTGCAGGATCGTGGCAACCTCGGTTATGACGAGCTGTACCTGCAAACCCAGAATGTCATCGCCAAGGCCCGTCAGCTGCCGGAACTGGACCCGATGTCGGTGTTCACCAGCTATCAGGTCAACGTGCCGCAGATCGATGCTGCCATCGACCGCGAAAAGGCCAAGACCCACGGCGTGGCGATCAGCGACATCTTCGACACCATGCAGATCTACCTGGGCTCGTTGTACGCCAACGACTTCAACCGTTTTGGCCGTACCTATCAGGTCAACGTCCAGGCTGAGCAGCAGTTCCGCCTGGAGCCGGAGCAGATCGGCCAGCTCAAGGTGCGTAACAACCGTGGCGAAATGGTCCCGCTGTCGGCTTTCCTCAAGGTCAGCGCTAGTTCGGGTCCGGATCGGGTGATGCACTACAACGGCTTCCTCACCGCTGAAATCAACGGCGCGGCAGCCCCCGGCTACAGCTCCGGCCAGGCCGAGGCGGCGATTGCTCAACTGCTCAAGGAAGAACTGCCGACGAGTATGAGCTTTGAATGGACCGACCTGACCTACCAGCAGATCCTTGCCGGTAACAGCGCGATCTTTATCTTCCCGCTCTGCGTGCTGCTGGCCTTCCTGGTGCTGGCCGCCCAGTACGAAAGCTGGAGCCTGCCGCTGGCGGTGATTTTGATCGTGCCGATGACCCTGCTGTCGGCCATCACCGGGGTGATCCTGGCGGGAGGCGACAACAACATCTTTACCCAGATCGGCTTGATCGTACTGGTGGGATTGGCCTGTAAGAACGCCATCCTGATCGTCGAGTTCGCCAAGGAGAAACAGGAAGAAGGCATGGACCGCGTCAGCGCGGTGCTGGAAGCCTGCCGCCTGCGTCTGCGGCCGATCCTGATGACCAGCTTCGCCTTTATCATGGGGGTGGTGCCACTGGTATTGTCCTCCGGTGCCGGCGCGGAAATGCGCCATGCCATGGGCGTCGCGGTGTTCAGCGGCATGCTCGGTGTGACCTTCTTCGGCCTGCTGCTGACCCCGCTGTTCTATGTGCTGATCCGCGCCTTTGTGGAGAAACGCGAAGCGCGCAAAGTGGCCCGTTTGCAGGAGGTGCAGGTATGAAGCCCCTTAACGCCAAGCCTCTGGCCATCAGCCTGCTGACCCTGGCGCTGACTGCCTGCGCCGTCGGCCCGGACTACCAGGCCCCGCAGATGGACGCCGGTACACTGAGCAGCGCACAGAGCAGCAGCTACGACCGTTCGCGTTTCGAAACCAGCTGGTGGCAGCAGTTCGACGACCCGATCCTCAACCAGCTGGTGCAACAATCGCTGCAGGAAAACCGCCAGCTGCGCGTGGCCTTTGCCCGCCTGCTGGCGGCCCAGGCCATCCGTGATGACCTCGGCAACGATCAGCTGCCGACCATCACCAGCCGCGCCAGTGGCGAATTCGGCAAAGCCCAGCAACCCGGCGTAACCGAGCAGCGCGTGCGCGGCGAACGTTACGACCTGGGCCTGGACATGCTCTGGGAGCTGGACCTATTTGGCCGCATCCAGCGCCAACTGGAAGCCAGCGATGCCGAGCTGGATGTAGCCGAAGCCGATTATCAGCAGCTGCAGGTCAGCCTGATCGCCGAACTGGTGGATGCCTACGGTAGCCTGCGCGGCGCGCAACTGCGTGAACGCATTGCCCGCGCCAACCTGAAAAACCAGCAGGAATCCCGCGCCATCACCGAGCAACTGCGCGAAGCCGGCGTCGGTAGCCAGCTGGATGTGCTGCGCAGCGACGCACGCCTGGCCGGCACCGAAGCCAGCCTGCCGCAACTGCAGGCCGAACAGCAGCGCGCCAAGCACCGCATCGCCACCCTGCTCGGCCAGCGCCCGGACCAACTGAGCGTGGACCTCTCGGCCCAGGATCTGCCCGCCATCGCCAAGGCCCTGCCGGTTGGTGATCCCGGCGAGTTGCTGCGCCGCCGCCCGGATATCCGCGCCGCCGAACGGCAATTGGCCGCCGCCACCGCCAATATTGGCGTGGCCACGGCGGACCTGTTTCCACGGGTGAGCCTGTCCGGCTTCCTCGGCTTTACCGCCGGGCGTGGTTCGCAACTGGGCTCGTCTGCCGCGCAAGCCTGGGGCTTGGCACCAACCATCAGCTGGGCCGCGTTTGATCTGGGCAGCGTGCGTGCACGCCTGCGCGGGGCCGAAGCCGAAGCCGATGGCGCACTGGCCAACTATGAACAGCAGGTGCTGCTGGCCCTGGAGGAATCGGCCAACGCCTTTAGCGACTACGGCAAACGCCAACAGCGCCTGCTGGCCCTGCTGCGCCAATCCGAAGCCAGCCGCGCCGCTGCCGAACAAGCCCGCGTGCGCTACCGCGAAGGTGAAGTGGACTTTCTCGTATTGCTCGACGCCGAACGCGAACGCCTAAGCGCCGAAGACGCCCAGGCCCAGGCGGAAGTTGAGCTGTATCGCGGCATCGTCGCCATCTACAAAGCCCTCGGCGGCGGGTGGCAGCCTAACGCCTAGAACCTGTTTGCAGACTCTCCCCCGGTTGGCTTGGCCAACCCCTTCCCGCCCCACGGCAGTTGCTCCTTGCCGTGGGGCTTTTTTATTTGCGGGGGATAAAGCCATTTGCGAGTAACGAGGTTTACAGCTGCCGCGGCGAATTGCGCCAACTCAATGTTTCTCTTTGCCTCCCTGTTCAACAATGCGCGCTCGTACTTCCGCAGGTCACAGCCCTGCTATTCCGGACGCTGCGCGGCTTCGACATGGCGTCGATTGAAGATGCTGATCATAGGCGTACCGTGGGCACGCATGGCCGGCTCGATACGGCGATGCAATGCGTGGTAGCGATAGAACGGCACCCGCGGGAACAGGTGGTGCACGGAGTGCAGGTTCTGGCCGAGCCAGAACCACTCCAAGGGTTTCATCCACCTGGGCATGATCAGGCTGTTGGTGTTGCGGTAACGAGTGGAGTCCTGGTACGGCAGATGGGGGCGATAGGCGAACCAGTACGCGACGAAGAAGGCACCGGCCAAGTAGCCGAACACCAGCAGCGCCCAGGCATGTTCCTGCGCAATCAGCGTAATAAACGCGACCCGCCAGCCGACCGCGAACAGCACTTCCGCAATGTAGGCTGCCTTTACCCGCAGCGGAGCGGTCGGCCAATAGTCGCGGAACAGGAAGGTGTTCTGGATCCACAGAAAACGAAACCCGCAAAGCAAGAAGGCGAGAAAGCCACCGCGCATGCCGCTAACGACGTAGTCCGGGTCCTTATCCGGCTGGTTTGTGTAGCGATGATGGGTGAAATGTTCAACCTTGTGAGTAGAGAACGGCACCATGATCAACGGTGCCACCAGGTACCCACAGAGATCATTGAGCCACTGCAGTCGCTCATGATCGCCATGAATGTTGCCATGCACGGCCTCATGCAGCGGCGTATAGGACATGTAAGTGGCGATGGCGTAGATCAGCATTGCAGGTACCAGCGACAACTGGCCTGTCGCGAACAGGTAAACGTCCGCGATAAGCACTGCCCACACCAGCAGCACCAGTGCCATCGTCGGCCAGGCTAGTTCACGGGTGTATTCGCGTGCCGTGGCGATGGCCTGTTTGTTCAGCGCGTTGAGATCGTGATGCATGGTCGTCCTCCAGGGGCCTCGTAGTTACGCAACACTAGCGAGCGGCCCTGTATGCTTGACAGGGCATTGGAGGACTACCGCCATGCATTTGCGGCCAAGTCGCATCGCGTCTTTGTTCCAGAAATTTCCGCTATGGGCCTATCAATGGACACAAGCTTCCAGCACCCAGTCGCCATCAGTCAGGTGATGGTGAACTTCGCGGCGCGCTACGGCGTCGATGCGCAGACCTGCCTGCTGGGCACCGGCATCAGCGAAGCGCAGTTGCGGGACGCGGATGCCCTTATCGCGCGTGAGCAGGAGATGCGTCTGATTGAAAACCTGATGTTCGCCTTGCCGGACGTTCCCGCGCTGGGCTTCGAGCTTGGCCTGCGCTACAACGTGGCGACCTTCGGTATATGGGGATTTGCTCTGCGCACCAACCGCAATCTGCGTGAGGCCCTCCAGCGTGCGCTGCGCTATCTGCCGCTGAGCACGGCGTACTGCCAGTTGGCGATATTCTGCGATCAGCACGAATACGGCATTAGCGCCGACACCTCAGCGATCCCCCATCACCTGCGGCAGTTCCTACTGGAACGCGATACGGCGACAGCCATCAATCTGTTCGATGAACTCGCGCTTTCGGGGCTGCGCGTGCTGCGGCTCGAATTCCAGGGCAAGCCGCCGGCGCACGCGGAGCGGATCGAAGCGCTCAGCGGCATCGCGCCTCATTATGGATGTGCGCGCAACGCCATCGTACTGCGTCGACAGGACGCGGAGCTGTCTCTGCCCATGTACGACGTGCATCTGGTGCGGCTACTGGAAGAGCAGTGCCGCGCGCAACTAGAGAGACGACAGGTCGCCGGCATCACCGGCCAGGTCCGACAGCTGCTCCTCGGTTCGACGGGGCTGGTGGCCTCCCTCGAAGATATTGCGAGTCAGTTGGCAATGGCTCCGCGCAGCCTGCGGCGCAGACTGGCAGAGGAAGGCACCAGCTTCCGCAACCTCGTCGACGCGGAGCGTGGACAACTCGCGGGGCAACTGCTGGAAAACACCCAGATGAAGCTGGAAGAGATGGCGCTTCAGCTTGGCTACGGAGATACCGCCAGTTTCACCCGTGCGTTCCGGCGCTGGTTCGGACAATCGCCGAGCGAGTATCGGAAAGTCTCAAAGCGGTGAATCTAATAAAACGCGGAGAGCGCCCCCACAGCGCCAGCGCTAATCCAGCCGGGCAACTGCATCTCAGGTATAGGCTTGGACGAACAGCTCCACTGCCGCAACGATGCGCGATTCATCCGTAAACGTGCCGGTACCAGGGTCCAGGTTGCCGACTGCGAGCAGCAGAAATTGACTGGCGGCGCGCACAGGGTCGCTGCAGCGGGCAGATTGGCTGAGTGCTGTTTCCAGGTAGGCCTGATACGGGCGATAGCGTTGTCGCCAGCGCTTCTGTGGCACCCAGTTGGAGCGCAGCAGAATATTGGTGAGCGCAAGGAATGCCGGATGCATGCTTTGCTGCAGCAGCGCCTGGGCGGCTGCTTCCAAACAGCTGCGCAACTCGCCACTCACCTCGCATGGCAGCGACGGCTCTGGCAGCTCCTCCATCCAGTACTCGATAACGGCCCGAAACAGCTGGGCCTTGTCGCCGAAATGCGCATAGAGCGTCGCCTTGGTCACGCCGGCGGACTCTGCAATCATCTGCATGTTGGCAAGATCGTGGCCGAACGCCGCGAATACATCGCTCGCCGCCCACAACATATCCCTCTGGCGTCTGCCCCGGCGGGAGTCCTCCCGTAGTTGCAGGCTACTCATGGCTGGGACTGCCAACGGCGAAACAGCAGGCTGGCATTGACGCCGCCAAAACCGAAGCCGTTCGACAGGGCGTACTGGAGCGGCATTGGCCGTGCGTGCAGGCCAACCAGATCGAGGCCGTCGGCCGCCTCGGCAGGGTTGATAAGGTTCAGCGTGGGCGGAACGATCTGATCCCGTAGCGCCAGGACGGTGAAGATGGCTTCGATCCCGCCTGCAGCCCCCAATAGATGGCCAGTGCTGGACTTGGTCGAGGTTATCGCCACGCCCGAGCCAGCCCCAAATACGGCGCGAATGGCGGCCAGCTCGCCGCAGTCGCCCACTTGGGTGGAGGTCGCATGGGCATTGATATGCTGCACCTCGCCCGCAGTCACACCGGCCTGGCGCAACGCCTGCTCCATGGCGCGGCGCGCGCCGCTGCCATCCTCCGGGCCGGCAGTGAGGTGATAGGCATCGGCACTGGTACCGTAACCAACCAGCTCCGCCAGTGGCTGTGCACCGCGGGCCAACGCATGCTCCAGGGACTCGATCACCAACAGGCCGGCACCCTCGGCCATGACGAAACCATCACGGTCGCGGTCGAACGGGCGCGACGCTTGCTGGGGGTGGTCGTTGAAGCCTGTGGACAGGGCGCGTGCCGCGGCAAAGCTGCCGAGGGTGACGCGATGGATCGCCGCCTCGGTCCCGCCACACACGGCAATATCCGCCTCGCCGCTGCGGATCAGTCGGGCCGCATCACCGATGGCTTGCGCACCGGCTGCGCAGGCGGTCACCGGTGCGCCGAGCGGCCCCTTGAAGCCGTGCCGGATCGACACGTGCCCGGCTGCCATATTGGCGAGAAACGAAGGCGCGGTGAATGGCGAGAGCCGACGCGGCCCGCGTTCGTCCGTGGTGCGCACGGCCTCGGCAATGGCACCGAAGCCGCCAACGCCGGAGGCAATGATGGTCGCGGTGCGCTGCCGCTGCTGCTCGTCTGTCGGCTGCCAGGCCGCCTGCGCCAGGGCTTCCTGGGCGGCAGCGAGGGCAAACTCGATAAAGCGATCCATCTTCTTGCGTTCTTTGGCTGCGACGAATCGCTCCGGGTCATAACCCGCCTGCGGATCTTCCGCCATGTTGGGGACCCGTCCGCCTACGGCGCAGCCGGTGCCTTCGGCAAGCTCGACTGGCAGGGCACGAATGCCGGACTGCCCGGCCAACAGACGCGACCAGACCGTCTCGCTGCCGCAGCCCAATGGCCCCACAACGCCGGTACCCGTCACCACGATCCGCATGCTGTTATCTCTATGCATTGCCATATCTCGCTCCTGGAAAAGCTTGGGGAGGGAAAGCCGAAACGCTCTCAGCCGAGGCCGAAGGTCTTGCGCAACCCCGAATCAACGGGGCCAGCCGGCATAAAGCGACGGAGTTTTCTCAGCAGGGAAGCCTCGCCCTTGGGCGTACGCCGCATTTTCCAGGCCCCCAGGGCCGCCTCGACAATGGTCGAGGCGACCTCGTCGGGCTGCGGCGCTTTCTGCACATTCTTTTGAATGGCCTGGGAAACGACGTTGCGCTCGCTGTCGTAGGCCGGGATCCTGGAGGCCGTCTGGGGTGCGTTGATATCCAGGTTGGTCTTGGTGAAGGAAGGCTCGACCAGCGCAACGCGAATGCCGAACTTGCGCACCTCGTGATCCAGGGTCTCGGACAGCCCTTCCACGGCATGCTTGGAGGCCGAATAGAGCCCCATGTACGGTGCCGGCAGGAAACCCAGCACCGAGCTAACGTTGACGATGCGGCCGGAACCTTGCTCGCGCATATGCGGCAGCACCGCCTGGGTGGTGCGCAGGATGCCCAGCACGTTGGTATCGAACAACGCCTGCGCCTCGGCAATCGAGGTTTCCTCCGTCGCGCCTAGCAGGGTCACACCGGCACTGTTGACCAACACGTCGATGCGCCCCGCCTCGGCGATGATGGCCTGGAAGCCCTGCCCCACCGACGCTTCGTCACGGATATCCATCTCGACCAGCTCCACACCGGTTATGGGCTGCGCTTTTGCCCTGTTGCGCACGCTGCCGAATACCCGGCAACCGCGTTTGGCAAAGCGCTCGGCGGTGGCGCGACCGATACCCGATGACACCCCAGTAACAACGACAACGGTGGAATTCGACATGGCAGTTCCTCTCGATAAATTGGATGTGGGTTTCATGCTGGCTGCGCCTGCATAAGTGGGCTATGGCTGACGGGCCTGATGCCGAACCAGATGGCATACATGGCCGGCAGGAATACCAGGGTCAGCACGGTGCCCGCCAGGGTGCCGCCGATCAGGGTGTAAGCGAGCGTTCCCCAGAACACCGAATGAGTCAGCGGAATAAAGGCCAGGATCGCCGCCAATGCGGTGAGAATCACCGGCCGGGCGCGCTGGACGGTGGCCTCGACCACCGCCAGGAATGGGTCCAGGCCGGCCTCTTCGTTTTGGCGGATCTGCCCGATCAGGATCAGCGTGTTGCGCATCAGGATGCCGGACAGCGCGATCAGGCCGACCAATGCGTTGATGCCGAATGGCTGCTGGAAAAGAATCAGCGTCGGCACTACACCGATCAGCCCCAGCGGGCTGGTGAGGAAGACCATGACCATCGCCGAGATCGAGCGCACCTGCAGAATGAGGATGATCAGGGTGATTGCCAGCATGATCGGGAACAGCGGCAGCATCGCCACCATCGCCTTACCCGACTCTTCGATGGAGCCCGCCTCCTCAATGCGATAGCCGCTCGGCAGTTGCTCCATCAGGGGCTGCAACTGCCGGGTAATGGCCGTCGACACATCCGGCGGCTGCAGGCCCTCGGCGATGTCGCCGCGCACGGTGATGGTCGGCATGCGGTCGCGCCAGCGCATGATTGGCTCTTCTGTGCGCACCTCCACCTCGCCGATTTGCGACAGCGGGATACGTTGCCCGTCGGCACCGGCCAGGGTGAAGTCCATGACCCGGGTTGGGTCGAAGCGGATATCCCCGGCCGCACGGGCCATGACCTGCACCGTACGGATGTCCTCACGCACGGCAGTGATGGGCACGCCGCTGAGCAGGAACTGCAGTTGCTGGGCGACGGCACTGGAGGTCAACCCAACGGCCTGCAGGCGATCCTGTTGCAGGCTGAAGTGCAGCGTCGGCACGCGCGTACCCCAGTCGGTGTTGACCGTGCGCATCATCGGGCTGGCATCCATCACCTGCTGCACCTCGGCGGCGATCTCGCGCAACTTGTCCGGGTTCGGGCCGGTAACCCGGTAGGCGACCGGGAACGGCGAATAGGGGCCGAACACCAGCTGGGTGACGCGCACGCGCGCCTCATTGGCCAGCCCCTCGGCAATTGCCTGGCGCAGCCGATGTTTCAGCGCCTCGCGCTCGTCCTGGTTATCGGTACGGATAACTATCTTGGCAAACGAAGGATCCGGCAGCTCCGGCCCCATGGCCATAAAGAAGCGTGGCGCGCCCTGGCCGATGTACGCCGTGACGATCCGAGCTTCTTCCTGCTCGGCCAGCCAGGCCTCTACCTTCTCCGTGGCGGCGCTGGTCTGGGTGATCGAGGTGCCATAGGGCATCTGCACCTCGACCAGCACTTCGGGGCGGTCGGAAATCGGAAAGAACTGCTTCTTGACCAGGCCCATACCGAGCACGGCCGCCACGAAAAGCCCAATCACCGAGCCGGCGACCAGCCACTTGTGCGCGATGACGCGGCCCAGCAGTTGGCGAAAGCGGTTGTAGCGTGGCGTATCGTAGATCGCAGCATGGCCGCCCTCGACCTTCTTGATGTTGGGCAGCAGCTTGACTCCGAAATAGGGAGTGAACAGCACGGCGACCAGCCACGAAGCGATCAGCGCGATGCCGACGATCCAGAACATATTGCTGGTGTACTCGCCCGCAGTGGAACGGGCGAAGCCATTGGGCATAAAGCCCACGGCCGTGACCAGAGTGCCGGACAGCATCGGCGCGGCGGTGTGGCTCCAGGCATAGGCGGAGGCCTGGACGCGGCTGTAGCCCTCCTCCATCTTCACCACCATCATCTCGATGGCGATGATGGCGTCGTCCACCAGCAGCCCCAGCGCCAGGATCAGCGAGCCCAGGGTGATGCGGTCGAAGTTCTTGCCGGTCGCCGCCATCACCATAAACACCATCGCCAGGGTCAGCGGCACGGCCGCTGCGACCACGACCCCCACCCGCCAGCCCATACTGATAAAGCTCACCAGCATGACCACCAGCAGCGCGACGAAGAACTTGACCATAAACTCATCGACCGAGGCGCTGATATTGACCGCCTGATCGGTGACCTTGGTCAGGCTCATGCCCAGCGGCAACTCGGCGTTGATCGCGCTCACTTCGCCGTTCAGCGCCGTGCCCAGATCGAGACCATTCCAACCCTCGCGCATAACGATGCCCAGCAACAAGGCCGGCTCACCGCCATTGCGAATCAGGAAGGTCGCCGGGTCTTCATAGCCACGCTTGACCGTGGCGACATCCGACAGTTTCAGCGTACGGCCCTGCGCTATAACCGGCGTGTCGCGGATCTTCTGCAGCTCATCGAAGGCACCGTCCAGGCGCAGAAACACCTCTGGCCCGTTGGTTTCCACGGAGCCCGCCGGCGTCAGGGCGTTCTGCCCATTGAGCGCGGCGAACACCTCCTGGGGGCCAATGCCCAGGGTAGCCAGACGTTCATGGGAGAACTCGATAAAGATGCGCTCGGCCTGCTCGCCGATGATGTTGACCTTCTTCACACCCGGCACATGCAACAAGCGCTGACGCAGCGTATCCGCGTCGCGCACCAGCAAACGCTGCGGCTCACCCTTGGCCTTGAGCGCAAATAGGGCGAAGGTCACATCCGAGTATTCGTCGTTGACCAGCGGGCCGATCACGCCGGCCGGCAGCGTCTTGGCCTCGTCGCTGATTTTCTTGCGCGCCTGATAAAACTGCTCCGGCACCTGCGAGGGCGGCGTGGTGTCGAGCAGGCTCAAGGTCGTGAAGGCCAGGCCGGGTCTGGTGTAGGTTTCGCTGCGGTCGTACCAGCGCAGCTCCTGCAAGCGCTTTTCGATCTTCTCGGCGACCTGGTCCTGCATTTCCTGGGCAGTGGCACCGGGCCAGGCGGTGACGATGGTCATCACCTTGACCGTGAACGCCGGGTCCTCCGCCCGGCCCAACTGGAAGAAGGCGACGAGCCCCGCCAGCGAGATCAGGCAGACCAGGAACAGGGTAATGGAGCGCTCGCGCACGGCAAGCGCCGACAGATTGAAACGACTCTCGCTCATGGCCGGACTCCCTCGACCGCCGCGACGGCAGGTTGGCCAGCCAGCCGTACCTGCTGACCTTCGCGCAGCAGGTGCACGCCGAGCGCGACGATCCGCTCGCCTTGCTGGAACTGAGCGCTGATGCGCGCGTGTTCATCATCGAGGGACTGAACCACCACCGGCTGCCAGTGAACCTGCGCCGGCTCGCCCTGGATAAGCCATACGCCGGGGCCCTTGCCGGCGTCGTAGAGCGCACCAATCGGCACCTGCAAGAGGCCTTGCGCGGAGGAGTGCCCGTTTGGGATCTGCAAGGTGACCGTGGTGCCCAGGGGCGCATTGGCCAACGCCCCTTCCAGTACATAGCGCGCCTCAAAGGTGCGGGTCTGGCTATCCGCGACATCCGAGAGCTGCCGCAGTGTGGCCGGGACGGCCACGACGCCATTACCGAAGAGCATGGCCTGGGCGGCAGAACCAATCGCCGGACGCAGGGTTTCCGGCAACTGGATAAGCGCTTCACGGGGGCCGGCATGCGCCAGGCGCACCACCACTTGGCCGGCACTGACGACCTGGCCGGGTTCGACCAGGGTGTCCATGACAATGCCATCGGCATCCGCCAGCAGTTCGGCATAGCGGGTCGCATTGAGGGCCACTTCCGCCTGGGCCTGGGCTGCACGGAGCTGGGCTTTGGCAGCATCCGCCGCCGCCTTGAACTGATCGTAGGCCGACGCCGATATCGAGCCGGTGCCGCGTAGATCGCGGTAGCGCGCTTCATCATCACCCGCTTGCTGCGCCCGCGCTCGTGCAGCGGCCACCGCTTCGCGCTGGGCATGGGCGGCAAGCTTCAGGTCGACGGGGTCGATACGCATCAGCGGCTGGCCGCGCTTGACGCTCTGCCCTGTATCCACCAGTCGCTCGAGCACCTTGCCGCTGACGCGAAAGCCCAGGTCACTCTGCACGCGCGCCGCTACGGTACCGCTAAAGGAACGTGATGCAGGGATTGCGGCTTGCACGACAGCGGCCCGCACCAGCGGCGCTTCGGTACGTGGATCGGTTTGCGCTTTGTCGCCGCACGCGACCAGCGCAAACGGCAATACGCAGATAAGGGTAGGTAAAACGAAGCGGCGCCGGTGCATGAGAGTCCCATATGCGAAATGGTCGGGACTCACACTTTGATTCTAGTGACCAACTTAGTCAATAGTCACTATTGCTATGGCGACAAACTGCGCAGTATCAGACTGGATAGCAGGAGCGGTGCCTCGTCGGTGTAATCGAGGCCGTGCTGCAGGAGCAGAGGGTTGAGGTAGGGACGCATAACCAGGTGGATCGCCATCACTGCTTCATCGAGGGGCGTCTTGCGTTCAAAGTCTCCGCTTTGCCGGCCTTGCTGCACGATATCCTGGAGTAGTTCCTGAATGCGCCCGTCATAGGCGCGCGCCGCCTGCCAGTTTTCGGTCGCCGCCGAAGCGGCGATTTCGAAGAGCTTACGGTCCTGAAAGAACAGGCGCAGGCTCGACTCGACCAGCGCCTTGAACATCCGCCGTAGCTTCTCCGGCGGGCGCTCGGCCTCATCGACGGCAGCCCTAACCTCGGTCTCGATCTGGCGCAGACAATTGGCGCAGATCGCCTCGCCGATGGCCTGTTTGGACTCGAAGAATTTGTAGATATAGGCCTTGGAGAAGCCGATGGCCTTGGCCAGATCGGAGACCGTGGTCTTTTCGTAGCCATAGCGGCTGAAGTGCTCGGTAGCCGCGGTCACGATCTGGTCGCGCACCTCATGATCCACCGGACCACGAGCTGTAACTTTGGGAGAGGGTGTCTTGTTCATGGGGCATAGCCTACAGAGCAGTCGGGATATGGACAACAAGTGACCAAAATGTATTATGGTCACTATCTGTTGAATTCCCACTCCGCCCAGGAAGAAAATGCCCATGCCAACCAAGCGCATCCTTGCCCTGCTTATCAGCGCCAGCCTCACGGCAGGCTGCGCCGTCGGCCCCGACTACATC
>CAZOEC010000013.1:12269-50456 GCA_964578635.1 uncultured Pseudomonas sp. | reverse complement strand
ATGGAGAAATTGCGGATATGACTCAAATCACTCACGGGTCAACACTCAAAAAGGCCGCAGGCGACTGCCCGCCGAAAATAGCCGCGAATTGTACCCGATTGGCGGCCGGCGGTCACCCGGCGAACAATGGCGCGCCATGCAAAAGGGGCGGCCTAAGCCGCCCCTCCCGTTCAGACAGCGGGTAATCAATCAGCCAGCTTGAAGGTGATAAAGCTGGCACGACCCTGACGCAGCACACGCATCGATACCGAGCGATTCTTTGGCAGCGCCTGGGCAACGGCGGCAAAGGTCTTCGCCGAATCGATGGCCTGATTGTTCAGGTGGGTGATCACATCCCCCGGACGCAAGCCGATCAGGGCTGCCGGCCCCTCCTGCACTTCCGAAATCACCACACCGCCTTTCAGGTCCAGACTCTTCTTCTGCTCGGCGGTCAGCTCGACCACCTTGACGCCGAGACGATTACTGCTGCGCTCGACACCCGGAGCGGCAGCACTGGCCAGGGCATCACCATCTTCCGGCAGCGCCCCCACCGCCAGCTTGAGCGTTTTGCGTGCGCCATCACGCACCACATCCAGCTCAGCCATGCTGCCTGGCTTCAAGGCCCCTACACGGTGCGGCAGGTCCGCGGACATGATGATCGGCTTGCCGTCCAGATTGAGGATCACATCCCCCACCTGCAAACCGCCCTTGGCTGCCGGGCCATCCTCCAACACCTGGGCAACCAGGGCACCGGCTGGCCGTTCCAGACCAAAGGACTCGGCTAAGTCCTTGTTCACTTCCTGAATTACCACTCCCAGCCAACCACGACTGACCTTGCCATCGTTCTTGAGCTGGTCCGCCACATCCAGCGCCACACTCATGGGAATGGCAAAAGACAGCCCCATAAAACCACCAGAACGGGTGAATATCTGCGAGTTGATGCCTACCACTTCACCGGACAGATTGAACAGCGGACCGCCGGAGTTACCCGGATTGATCGCGACATCGGTCTGAATAAAGGGCACATAGCTTTCATTGGGCAGGCTGCGCCCCTTGGCACTGACAATGCCGGCCGTCACCGAATGGTCGAAGCCGAAGGGCGAACCGATCGCCAGCACCCACTCGCCGACCTTGAGGTCTTCCGACTTGCCCAACTTGACGGTTGGCAGCCCCTTGCCCTCAACCTTGAGCAGGGCCACATCGCTGCGTGGATCGGTCCCCACCAGCTTGGCCTCCAGCTCACTGCGATCGGACAGCCGCACGATAATTTCATCGGCATCGGCAATCACGTGGTTATTGGTCAGCACATAGCCGTCGGCGGAAATGATAAAGCCCGACCCCAGGGACTGGGCCTCGCGCTGGCGACCGCCACCGGGGCCGCGTGGGACCTGCGGAATATTGCGCTCGAAGAACTCGCGGAACATCGGCGGCAGCCCTTCCAGATCAGGCACATTCAACTGCCCACTCCCCGCCACCGCACGCTCCGGCATCTTCTGCCGGGTACTGATATTGACGACCGCCGGCGAGGCTTGCTCAACCAGCTCGGTAAAATCGGGCAGATTCGCCTGCGCGACCAGCGCCTGCCCCATCAACAACAAAGCGCAAAGCGCGGTAAAAGACGTTTTCAAGCCAGGCATCGACATACAACTCCCCATCGAAAACAAGCAAAGGACCTAGGACGTGACAGCGGCACCTGCCAGCAAGGCGCGCAGCACCACCGGCTGCAAAGCCGGATCACCGGCCGTATGACGACTGCGCCAGCGCACCGCCAGACAGGCAAGGAAAAGACCGAACAGGGCACTTACAATCACCAACGGCTCGCTCAGGGCCAGCTGCTCGGCCAGCACCCCAGCCGCGAACAAACCCAACAAGGGCAGCAGATAGACCAGCAAGGAACCTCGCACCAGCAAATCTTCGCGCACACCTATGACCACGGCATCACCCACCTCAAGGCGCAGATCGGACAATGCCCGGACATAGCCGCGCCGGCTGCTCGCACCAAGCTGATCGAGCAATCCCTGGCCGCAACCGGCCTTGACCGAACAACTGGAACAGGTGCTCTTGCGCAGGGTCTCCACCCAGACCGCACCGGCCTCTACGGCCACCACCCGCCCCTGTTCTTCGATCACGGTTCAGCCTGCGACTCGGCCATACGCATCGACAAGGCAATACGCTCGGCCGTACCCAGAGGGATCTCGCCCACCACGGTAACCATTACATCGCCATCATTGGTTTTCAAGCGCCGCGAAACGGCCACGGTGGGACCAAGCTGAGTACGCAGGTCTTCCACCACGGCACCACGTAGCGGTTCCATAAACACCGAGAAGCGCGCCAGGCCATCGCCATAGACCTGGCAGGCAACGGGCTCATCGGAGGCAGGACTGCGGCGCACAGTGGTGGAGTTCAAGCTGAAGCCCGGCGGCAACCATTCGGAGGTCCAGGCATCGGTAGTGACCGGCTGCGCCTCTGGCAGGCGCACAGGCCGACAGCCGACACCTGGCTCGAGCATCTCGGCAACAGGTACCAGGGTATCGAAATGGGTGAACTGAAAGCGTTCCAGCAACTGCCCCTTGTCATTCAACAACAAGGACTTCAATGGCAGCGCCGTCTTCTGATCGAGGTGCAACTCGATACCGTAGCGATGCTGATCCCGCGGCACCAGAGCCAGCACCACAGTGGCGCGGCCAGCCACACGAGACTTGCCCAGCACGCTCAGGTTGTACCACTGCCCCAGCTGCTCGGCATTCAGCTCACGCGCCGGCCATAACTGACTGTCGATCAGCTGATCGGCCAGGGCACCACTGGCGCAGCGCACCTGTCCATCGACTCGCAGCACCTCTTGCGCAGAACCATCGAGCTGCAACAGACGCTCGCGTAACACGCCACCCTCCTCAGCCCGATGCCAGATGCTGTGGGTCGAAAAGCTGCCGTTACGCTCGTAGACGAAGGCTCCCTGAAAGTTCTGGCTGCGCTCAGCGACGGCCAAACGTTGCAACCAGGCCTGCGCATCGGCAGCAACAGCAGGCAATGCCAGGCAACTGCCGACCAACAGGACGGCAAAGGGAACAAAGCGCATGCGCCTCCTTAACGACTTTCCAGGCTCGCAGCACGCGCATAGGGCAGCGCGCTTTCAGTCGACTTCATCGCAGCCTGCTGAGCATGCTGACGCAGATAAGCCGGCAACCGCTGCTCATGCCAACCGGGTTGCCCCTGGCCGACCGCACTTGCAGCAGGCGCGGTCTCTTCCGCCGCAGTATTGAAGCCTGCCAGCATGGCCGCTCCGCTCACCGGCGGGACCAGCGACGGCTGGGTAGCCTGCTGCGCCAACTGAGCACCGGCCAGTTCATCCTGGTTATACAAGCGCACGCCAGCCAGTACCGCCAGAGTAACCGAGGCAGCGACCGCAAGGCGACCGATGGAGCGCCACGAACCAGCAGGTTTTGCAGCCGTCACCGGCAACGCCTCATCGGCCAATGCGGCAGAAACCGCGGCAGCGATATCAAGGCGCGGCTCAAGCAATTCCTTGTGCATCACTGCCCGGGCAATCTGGTAACGCGACCAGGTTGCACGCAACTCGGTATCATCACTGGCTGCAAGGACCCGACGGACTTCCAGTTCATCGGCTTCGTTATCCATCACCGCGGACAGTGATTCCTGTAGGGTTTCACGACTCATGGCGGTTCCTCTCTTTGGCTGACGCCGCTGTCTCAGGCATCCTGCAACAAGGGCTGCAGGGATCTGTCGATGGCCTCACGAGCACGAAAGATTCGCGATCGCACAGTACCAACCGGACACTGCATCACGCTCGCAATGTCTTCGTAACTCAGACCATCAAATTCACGCAAGGTTAGCGCCGTACGCAAATCTTCTGGCAATTGCTCGATGCTGCGATGCACTGTGGCCTCTATCTCATCGCGCAGCAAGGCGCGCTCCGGTGACTCGATATCCTTGAGGGCATGATCGCCCTCATAGAACTCGGCATCCTCGGCACTCACATCACTATCCGGGGGCCGCCGACCGCGCGACACCAGATGGTTCTTCGCCGTGTTAATGGCGATGCGGTACAGCCAGGTATAAAAAGCACTGTCCCCGCGAAAGTTCCCCAGCGCCCGATAGGCCTTGACGAAGGCCTCCTGCGCCACATCCTGTGCTTCATGGGTGTCATGCACGAAACGCACGATCAACCCGAGAATCTTGTGCTGATACTTCAGCACCAACAGATCGAATGCTCGCTTGTCGCCACGTTGTACGCGCTCGACAAGCTGCTGATCCTCTTCCTGGGCTAGCATGAATACTCCTCGTTAGGTTCGAAGGAGCGTAACGCCAACCAGTGAATCGGTCTGCCAAAGTAGACCCGGGCTTTACGCAAAAGTTCTCTCCTTCAAACAGGTGTCCTGAAGGACTCTTTTCAGTCCTGCACGGAACAGCGCAGCAAGAGGCCTCCCCTGCTGCGCGGATAGTCTGAATCATCTGCAGGCCACACATGGAACTGCAGACCCGTTACGAAAGCGCCTTGCTGCAGGCTGTCTTCCGTTCTAACGACCGACAATGGAACTTGAAATAGCAAAAAAGTTCCCGAGTATCACACTTGGTCATAAGCCGGCTATTGTGCCGTCGCCCCCCTCTATATACTAGAGGGCGTCTCTTGCGGAATTCGGACATGAGCCAACACTACCAACACGACGTTCTGGTTATCGGCAGCGGTGCAGCCGGCCTTACCCTGGCCCTGACCCTGCCTGCCGACTTGCGCATTGCCGTGCTCAGCAAAGGCAACCTGTCCAATGGCTCGACCTACTGGGCGCAAGGCGGTGTGGCAGCCGTGCTGGACGACACCGACACGGTCGAGTCCCACGTCGCAGATACCCTCAACGCCGGTGGCGGCCTGTGCCGCGAAGACGCCGTACGCTTCACCGTAGAGCATAGCCGCGAGGCCATCCAATGGCTGATCGACCAGGGCGTGCCCTTCACCCGCGACGACCAGACCGCCCGCGAAGACGGCGGCTTCGAATTCCACCTGACCCGCGAAGGCGGTCACAGCCACAGGCGCATCATTCATGCCGCCGACGCCACCGGCGCGGCGATTTTCAATACCCTGCTGGAGCAGGCCAGACAGCGCAGCAATATCGAGCTACTGGAACAACGGGTCGCGGTCGACCTGATCACCGAGCGCAAACTCGGTCTGGAAGGCCAGCGCTGCCTGGGGGCCTACGTGCTCAACCGCGCCAGCGGCGAAGTCGACACCTTCAGCGCACGCTTCGTGATTCTCGCCACCGGCGGCGCGGCCAAGGTCTACCTCTATACCAGCAATCCCGACGGAGCCTGTGGCGACGGCATCGCCATGGCCTGGCGCGCCGGCTGCCGGGTCGGCAACCTGGA
The DNA here is from genome assembly GCA_964578635.1 of uncultured Pseudomonas sp. Classification (GTDB taxonomy): domain Bacteria; phylum Pseudomonadota; class Gammaproteobacteria; order Pseudomonadales; family Pseudomonadaceae; genus Aquipseudomonas. Next base: position 45,101 of record CAZOEC010000013.1, on the reverse strand, counting down.
GTTCAACCAGTTCCACCCGACCTGCCTGTACCACCCCCAGGCCAAGAGCTTTCTGGTCACCGAAGCCCTGCGCGGCGAAGGGGCTCTGCTCAAGTTACCCAACGGCGAGCGCTTTATGCCGCGCTTCGACGAACGCGCCGAACTGGCCCCACGGGACATAGTCGCCCGTGCCATCGACCACGAAATGAAGCGCCTGGGCGTGGATTGCGTCTACCTGGACATCAGCCATAAACCCGCCGACTTCATCAAGACGCACTTCCCCACCGTCTATGAGCGCTGCCTGGGCTTCGGCATCGACATCACTCGCCAGGCCATTCCGGTGGTACCCGCGGCCCACTATACCTGCGGCGGGGTATTGGTCGACCAGCAAGGGCGCACCGACGTGCCCGGCCTCTACGCCATAGGCGAAACCAGTTTTACCGGCCTGCACGGGGCCAACCGCATGGCCAGCAACTCGCTGCTGGAATGTTTTGTCTACGCGCGCTCGGCAGCGGCCGACATCCTGCTACAGCTGGAACAGATCAAGCAGCCCGACAACCTGCCCTGCTGGGATGCCAGCCAGGTGACCGACTCGGATGAAGACGTGATCATTGCGCACAACTGGGACGAGTTGCGGCGTTTTATGTGGGACTACGTTGGTATCGTGCGCACCAACAAGCGCCTGCAGCGCGCCGAGCACCGCGTGCGTCTGTTGCTCGACGAGATTCACGAGTTCTACAGCAACTACAAGGTTAGCCGCGACCTGATCGAGCTGCGCAACCTGGCCCAGGTGGCCGAACTGATGATTCGCTCGGCCATGCTGCGCCACGAGAGCCGCGGCCTGCATTACACCCTCGACTATCCACAACTGCTGGCTGAAGCCCGCGACACTATATTGGTGCCGCCCACCTACGGCGACTGAACTTCAGGCGCACGCGCAAGCGCCGGTGCACATCGGCCGGCAAACTGTCCCGGGCGATACACAGCGCCCGCACCCGCCGCTGCCCGGCCAGGCGAAAGCGCAACACGACAATCAGTGGCAACGCCAGGCTGTCCGGGCGCAGCTGGATAGGCTGCCAACCCGCCGCGTCGCTATAAAGCTGCCAACCCTCGGCAACATGACGCAAAGCGCTGTAGCAGCCCGGGCCACGCAGCAGCAACTGCCGCGGCACAACCCAGCCGGCATGGGCCAGGCAGCACGCCATGCCGAGTCCACGCGCCCACAGCGGTATATCCACCAGCCACAGGCTGAGCAGGGCCAGTAGCTGAATCAGGACATAGAACGCCAGCAACAGCCGCGAGGGCTGCCAGCTGCACTCGAAGGCCTCACTTGGGCTGGACACGATCCAGAATCATCCGAACCATGCGCTTGAGATCGGCGTCCTCGGGTTCGTTGCGCTGCATAAACCAGCCGAACATATCCTGATCCTCGCACTCGAGCAGCTTGCGATAACGCTCGCGATCCTCGGCGTCCAGATTGGGGTAAACCTCCTTGACGAAGGGCACCAGCAGCACATCCAGCTCCAGCATGCCGCGTCGGCTGTGCCAAAAAAGACGATTGAGTTCAACCGAGTCGACCATGAAACTGCTCCTTGAAAAAATGGTATGGAACCATCTTTAACGTCGCGTAGCGACGGCCAGAAAGGTGGCCGCCATGGATGGCAGGCCATAAAAAATGGCACGGAGCCATTTTTAACGTCGCGCAGCGACGGCCCGAAGGATGGTCGCCACAGATAGCGGGCCATAAATAAGGCGCGCAGTATAACAGTCCGCCACACGCTGCCCAGGCAAGGTGCAAACCAGCGCCGTAAGCTTTTTCTTGGCTTTTACTTAAAGCTTGTAGCTTGACCCTCGCGGCTGCTTTTATGATGGCCCCTAACTTTTAGCCAGCGACCTACCACTACCCATGGCCGACCCCGCATTTTTCTGCACCCTCAGCCACGAAGGCATCCTCGCCGTGCGCGGCCCGGACGCCAACAAGTTCCTTCAGGGGCAAGTCACCTGCAACCTCAACTACCTGCACGACAAGCACTGCAGCCTGGGCGCACGCTGCACCCCCAAGGGGCGCATGCAGTCGAGCTTTCGCATCGTCCAGGTCAGCGACGGCTACCTGCTGGCGATGGCCGGCGACCTGCTGGCTGCGCAACTGGCGGACCTGCAGAAATATGCCGCATTCAGCAAATCCAAGCTCGGCGACGAAAGCCACGCCTGGGTGCGTTTCGGCCTGAGCGGCGCAGACGAGGTGTTGCGTGAGCTGGGCCTGGGCCTCCCCCCTGAGGCCGACAGCGTGGCCCAGACCAGCCAGCTGCTGGCCCTGCGCCTGGCCGACGGCCGCGCCGAACTCTGGGCTCCGGCCGAACAGGCCTCTGCGCTGCAGGCGCGACTGGCCAACCAGTTGGCCGAGGTACCGCTCAACGCCTGGCTACTGGCCCAGGTACGAGCCGGCATCGGCCAGGTGCTGGGCAGCACCCGTGAACTGTTTATTCCGCAGATGCTCAACCTGCAGGCCCTGGGCGGCGTCAGCTTCAAGAAAGGCTGCTACACCGGCCAGGAAATCGTCGCGCGCATGCAGTACCTGGGCAAACTCAAGCGCCGTCTGTATCGCCTGAGCCTGGCCGGCGAACAGCTGCCCGAACCGGCCACCGCTCTGTTTTCCCCGGTGCACAACTCCAGTGTCGGCGAAGTGGTGCTGGCTGCCCGCAGCGACAGCGGCATCGAACTGCTCGCGGTACTGCAAGAAGACGCAGTACAGGATGGTCGCATCCGCCTCGGCACGGTCGAGGGCCCTGCCCTGAGCCTGCTGGATTTGCCCTACACATTGGATACAGACCGCGAGATTCAGCGCTGATCGTCGCGCGCCACACGTTCTGCGACCTGCTTACTACACTGATTGATAGTCTTTAAAAGAGAATTGCCCATGAGCAAGCTTGCCGAGAAAGTCCAGAGGGAACTGATCCAGGCCATCGACAACGATGAACTGGTGCTGCCGACCCTGCCGGAAGTCGCGCTGAAGGTTCGCGAGGCCGCCGAAGACCCGGATATCGGCATCGCCCAGCTGAGCAAGGTGATCGGCAACGACGCCGCACTGACCGCGCGTATCGTCAAGGTGGTCAACAGCCCGCTGCTGCGCACCAACAAGGAAATCACCGACCTGCAGATGGCCGTGGCCCGCCTGGGCATCAACTACACCTGCAACCTGGCCACGGGCCTGGCCATGGAACAGATGTTCCAGGCCACCAGCGACGTGGTTGACCGCAAGATGCGCGAAGTGTGGAACAAGAGCACGGAAATCGCCGGCATCTGCCACGTTCTGTGCAAGCACTACACCCGCCTGCTGCCGGATCAGGCGACCCTGGCCGGCCTGGTCCATCAGATCGGCGTGCTACCGATCCTGACCTACGCCGAAGATCACAGCGAACTGCTCGCCGACTCGATCAGCCTCAACCATGTGATCGAGCAGATTCACCCGATCATCGGTGACCGGATCCTGCGCACCTGGGAATTCCCCGAGCAGATCGCCATGATTCCCAGCCAGTATCTGGATTTCAGCCGCGACAGCGCCAAGGTCGACTATGTCGATATCGTCCAGGTCGCCACCCTGCAGAGCTACCTGGGCAGCGAACACCCCTACACCCAACTGGACTGGAGCCAGATTCCGGCCTTCCGCAAGCTGGGCCTGGACCCGAGCCAGAACCTCAATGACGATGAAGACCTCTCCGCCGCCATGGAAGCGGCCATGAGCATGCTCCAGTAACCCCCTCACGCGCATGTAGCCGAATGCAACTAGACTGAGCGCAGTCTCCGCACTTTTGGCATACGGCTTATGCGCACACTGCTGTTATCCGCCCTGTTCAGCCTGTTTTGCGGTGGCTTGGCCGCCGCAGAGTCAGTGCGCCTGACCAACGGTGAATGGCCGCCTTATCTGGGCGAGCAATTACCGCACAAGGGCGTCGCCTCACGCATCGTCGCCGAAGCCTTTGCCCTGCAAGGCATCGACGTGGCCTGGGAGTTCCACCCCTGGGCCCGCTCGCTGCAACTGGCCGAGCGCGGGCAACGCACCGGCAGCGCGGTATGGCTGCACAGCAGCGAACGTGAGGAAAAGTTCTTTATCAGCGACCCGGTGGTGGAAAGTGGCTACTACCTGTTCCACCGCAAGGGCTACAGCTTTGACTGGAAGCAAGTGGCCGATCTGCAGGGCCGACGCCTGGCCGGCACCCGCGGCTATGACTACGGCGCAGCCTTTCAGCAGGCCGAAGCCAGCGGACAGCTGCGGGTCAACCGGGTGACCAGTGATGAAACCGCCTTTCGCCAGTTGATCGCCGGCCGCGTCGACCTGTTCCCGATGGACAAGGTGGTTGGCTTCGACATGCTGCATCAGCACTTCAGCGCCGCCGAGCGCGCGCAGCTGAGCTTTCACCCCACCCCCCTACGCAGTGACAGCCTGCACCTGCTGCTTTCGCGGCAAGTGCCTGGCAATGCCGAGCTGATCGCCCGCTTCAACCAGGGTCTGGCGCAGCTGCGCGAAAGCGGCAAGGTCGCCCAGTACCTGCTGGAAATCCAGCAACCACTTAGCCTCGCCCCCTGACTCAAGCCTCCGCGCTGGCGAACTCGACACGCACCAGCAAGCCCTGCGGCTGCGCCTGATGCAGACTGATTTCGGCCTGATGCGCGCGGCAGATCTCGCCGACAATCGCCAAACCCAACCCCGCCCCCGAGCCCTTGTTGCTGCGTCGATAGAAGCGCGCAAACACCCGTTCATGCTCTTCGGGCGGAATCCCCGGGCCGTCGTCCTCAACCTCCAGCACCCCGGCCGGTAGCACTCGCAGAATCACATTGCCGCCTGCCGGGGTATGGGCCAGGGCGTTATCCAGCAGATTGCACAGCAGCTCATTAAGCAGTGTGGGCTCGCCACTGACCCACACCGGCTGCTCGGCTTCCAGCGCCAGGGCGATACCCCGCGCATGGGCCAGGGGAGCCAGGGCCATACCCAGCTCACGGGCCAGCTGACTGAGATCCAGGCGCTGCGCGCCGCCCTCGGCGATCGCCCGGGCACCACTCTCGATACGCGCCAGGGACAACAGCTGGTTGGCCAGATGGGTGAGTTTGTCGGTGTTCTGCGCCGCCTCTTCCAGGGTGCTGCGCCAGACCTGCGCCTCCTGCGCGCGCAAGCCCAGTTCGACCCGCGCCTTGAGTGCCGCCAGTGGCGTGCGCAACTCATGGGAGGCATCGGCGATAAACTGCGACTGCCGCTCGAACAGGCCACGCAAACGATCGTTGAACTGATTGAGCGCATCGATCAGCGGACGCAATTCCCGCGGCATCTGGGTATCCGGTAGCGGCCGCAGATCGTCGCTGGTACGCGCCGCCACAGTGCGGCGCAGGGTTTCCAGCGGGCGCAAGGCGACGGTGACCGCCAGCCACACCAACAGCAAGGCACTCAAGGACAGCAAGCCCATGCGCAGCAGGGTGCCGAGCAATAGCTCCTGGGCCATGCGCTCGCGCGCACCCTGGGTCTCCGCCACTCGGATCTCCGCCACACCGTTAACCCCCGGTTCGCTGACCGGTTGCAGCAGGCTGACCACCCGCACGCCCTGGTTGCGATATTCGGCATCGTAAAAATGCGCCAGCGCCGGGTAATCCTCGGTGCGCTTGGTGCCCGGCGGCGGCGGCGGCAGGTCCTCATAACCGGAAACCAGCGCGCCCTGCACATCCAGCACCTGGTAGTAGATGCGCCCGGCACTGTCATAGGCAAAGGTGTCCAGGGCCACATAGGGCACATTGGCGTTGAGCCGCTCGGCCGTGGTGTACAGACCATCGGCAATCGCCCGGGCCGAGGCCAGCAGGGTGCGGTCATAGGCGGTATCGGCGGCCTGCCGGGCGCTCCAGTAGGCACTCAGGCTGCTGAGCATCAGGATCAGCGCCAGCAGCACCGCCAGCCGCCGCAGCAGGCGACCGCGCAAGCTGCCCGACGCGTTGGCCGAACGCAACCAGTGCTCACTCACCGACCGCCTCCAGCAGATAACCGAGGCCGCGGAAGGTGACGATCTTCACCCCGCCGCCCTCCAGCTTCTTGCGCAGGCGATGCACGTAGATCTCGATGGCGTCGCTGCTGGCATCCTCATCCAGACCAAACACCTGGGCGGCCAGCTGTTCCTTGCTCATAACCCGCCCGGGCCTTGCGATCATCGCCTCCAGCACGGCCTGCTCGCGCGAAGTCAGGGTCAGCAGCGCATCGCCCAGGGTAAAGCGCCGGGTATCCAGGTCATACAGCAGCCTGCCGCAGCGCTGCTGCCGCTCGCCACCGAGCACAGTACGTCGCAGCAGTGCCTTGACTCGCGCCTCCAGCTCGCTCAATTCGAAGGGTTTGGCCAGATAATCATCGGCGCCCAGGTTAAGGCCATGAACCCGATCCTTGACCTCGCCGCGGGCCGTCAGCATCAGCACCGGCAAGGTCTTGCCACGTGCGCGCAAACGCGCCAGCACCTGAAAGCCATCGAGGCGCGGCAGGCCGATATCGAGGATCGCCAGAGCGTAATCCTCGCTGCTAAGGGCCAGATCGGCGGCCACGCCGTCATGCAGCATGTCCACGGTCAACCCGATGCCACGCAGGGCCTGGGCCACGCTTTCAGCCAGGGGCAGATGGTCCTCGACCAGCAGGATTCGCACGGTAATGACACTCCACAACATTGTTCTTGTGCGCCCAGTGTAACGGGGCAAAGGCCGCTACGAACGCCCCAGCAATTTTCTTTCAAGCTGAAAGCCTGGTGAAAGCTTGACCCCATAGCATCGGTTTCAGGTGGCTCGATCCACCGACCTGAACGACTCGCGCAGTGGTGCGCAGCCGTGACAAAAACAACAATGGAGACCACAAGATGCTCAACGCATCCCGTCAGGCCCTGCCGCCTGCTCACCTGCTCAGCCTAGCCGTAGCCACGGCCCTGCTTGCTCCTGTCGCCCATGCCGACTTCGTGGCTGACAGCAAGGCCAGCCTGACCACCACCAATATCTACCTGAACCGCGATTTCCGCGAAGGTGACGGCCAGAACAAACGCGAAGAGTGGGGCCAGAGTTTCTGGCTCGACGTCCAGTCAGGCTACACCGAAGGCACGGTCGGCTTCGGCCTCGATGCTTTGGGCCTGGTTGGGGTCAAACTGGATTCCGGCGGCGGTCGTACCGGCACCGACCTGCTCCCCGTACAAGACGATGGCGGCACCCCGGATCAGTTCGGCCGTCTGGGCCTGACCGCCAAGGTCAAGGTCTCCGCCACCGAGTTTCGCTACGGCTCGCATATCCCCGAGCTGCCGGTGGTCAAGGCCAGCGACAGCCGCCTGCTGCCCCAGGTGTTCGAAGGCGGCCTGCTGACCTCTAGCGAAATCGACGGCCTGACCTTTACCGGCGGCCGCCTGGACAAGGTGATCGACCGCGCCTCGACCAACTCCGAGGACATCGTCCTCAACAGCAAGAACCGCCGTTTCGCGGCCGGCGTAAGCGCCGACCACCTGGATCTGCTCGGCCTCGACTACCAGTTCAACCAGAACCTCAAGGGCCGCTACTTCCATGCCGAGCTGGACGATATCTACCGGCAGAACTTCTTCAACCTGCTGGCCAGCTACCCCATGGGCGGTGGCACCCTGGCCGCCGACCTGCGCCTGATGCTCAGCGACGACTCAGGCCAGGCCAATGCCGGCAAGATCGACAACCGCGCCTTGGGCGGCATGCTCAGCTACGCCCACAGCGGGCACAAGTTCAGCCTGGGCTACCAGAAGATGAGTGGCGACACCGGTTACGCCTATATCGATGGCAGCGACCCCTACCTGGTCAACTTCGTACAGATCAACGACTTCGCCAACGCCGACGAACGTTCCTGGCAGGCGCGCTACGACTACAACTTCGCCAGCCTCGGCCTGCCCGGCCTAAGCTTCAATACCCGCTATGTAAAAGGCACCGACGCACAGATTGCCGGCAGCAACGCCACCGGCGGCGAGTGGGAGCGCGATATCGAGCTCAAGTATGTGGTGCAGAGCGGTGCACTGAAGGATGTCTACGTACGCCTGCGCAATGCCAGCTTCCGCTCCGACTTCGCCCGCGATGCGGACGAGAACCGCGTGATCGTCGGCTACACCCTGCCGATTTGGTAAACCACAATAAGAGTTCAGAGGAACACAGCATGAAAACTGCCTTTACCCGCATCGCCCTGGCCACCGCCTGCATGGCCTTCGCCGGCCAGTTGCTGGCCGCCGAACCCAAGCGCCCCGAATGCATCGCCCCGGCCAAGCCCGGTGGCGGTTTCGACCTGACCTGCAAGCTGGCCCAGAGCGGCCTGAAAGACGGAGGCCTGCTCAAGGCTCCGATGCGCGTCACCTATATGCCCGGCGGCGTCGGCGCGGTGGCCTACAACGCCGTGATCGCCCAGCGCGCCGCGGACCCGGGCACCATCACCGCCTTCTCCAGCGGTTCCCTGCTCAACCTGGCGCAAGGCAAGTTCGGCCGTTACGACGAAACCGGCGTGCGCTGGCTGGCCGCAGTGGGCACCGACTACGGCGCGATCACCGTGCGCGCCGACTCGCCGTATCAGAGCCTGGATGATCTGGTCCAGGCTCTGAAGAAAGACCCCTCGAGCATCGTCTTCGGTGCCGGTGCAACCATCGGCGGCCAGGACTGGATGCAGACCGCACTGATCGCCCGCCTGGCCGGTATCGATCCGAAAAACCTGCGTTACGTGGCCTTTGAAGGCGGCGGCGAAACCCTCACCGCGATGCTCGGCGGCCATGTGCAGGTCACCTCCAGTGGCCTGGGCGAAGTCACCCCGCAACTGGCGGCGAAAAAAGTTCGCATCCTTGCCGTGCTCTCCGATGAGCGCCTGCCGGGCAGCCTGGCGCAGATCCCCACCGCCAAGGAACAGGGCTACGACATCGTCTGGCCGGTAATCCGCGGCTTCTATATGGGCCCGGAGGTCAGCGACGAACAGTTCAACTGGTGGAAACAGCAGTTCGACACCCTGCTGGCCAGCGAGGACTTCGCCAAGCTGCGCGAGCAGCGCGACCTGTTGCCGCTGGCAGTCACCGGCGACGAACTGCAGGCCCTGGTCTTCAAGCAGGTTGAAGAATACAAGACCCTGGCCGGCGAATTCGGCCTGATGCAGTAGGGAAGCTACTGCGCTCGGTAATGCTGCGTTGGAAAGCGGCTCGGACGGTGGCCTCGGCCACCGAACGCCCAAAGGGCGGCCCGATAGGGCGAGCCTTGCGAGTCATGCTCATTTACAACAGTAAACTGCGCTTTCTCGCCGCTTTCCGCCTTGCCTTCCCGTCGCTCGTAACGCTTCTCCCTCTTTGGTTTTATCGACTAGGTAATCCGCCATGTACGTTCGCCTGTTCGCCGCGATCTGGCTGCTGTTTTGCGCCGTTCTCGCCGTCCTTGCCTGGGGCTTCCAGGCACCCTTCGCCTATGACCCTGTGGGTCCGCGCGCCTATCCGCTGCTGCTGTTGGCGCTGATGGCAGCCGGCAGCCTCTGGCTGCTGTACAAGCCCGGCCTGCTCGAACAGCGCTGGAACCAGCGCGCCGCCGTACGTGCCGCACTCTGCGTGCTGTCACTGCTGGCCTACGCCCTGTTGTTCGAAGTGCTCGGCTTCGTCATCAGCACTGCGCTGACCGCCTTTGCCCTGGGCCTGCTGTTTACCGGCCGACTGATTCCCTGCGCCATCAGCGCCGTACTGATGGGCGTGCTGCTGTATGGCCTGTTCGATTACCTGCTGGATGTGCCGCTACCCCTCGGCCTGTTCGAAGCCTTTGTGGAGAGCTGAAAAATGGAAACGCTGAATTTCTTGATGCAGGGCTTCGATGTCGCCACCCGACCGACCAACCTGCTGGTCGCCCTGTTCGGTGCCTTCGTCGGCACCATAGTCGGTTTGCTCCCGGGCCTGGGCCCGATCAACGGCGTGGCCCTGCTGCTGCCGCTGGCCTTCGCCCTCGGCCTGCCACCGGAAACCGCACTGATTCTGCTGGCTGCCGTGTACCTGGGCTGCGAATACGGCGGACGCATCTCCGCGATCCTGCTCAACGTGCCGGGTGATGCCGCAGCGGTAATGACCACCCTCGACGGCTACCCGCTGGCGCGTCAAGGCAAGGCCGGTATCGCTCTGTCGCTGTCCGCCGTAAGTTCCTTTATCGGCAGCATCATCGCCACTTGCGGCGTGGTGCTGTTCGCCCCGCTGCTGGCGAAATGGGCGGTGGCCTTTGGTCCGGCTGAGTATTTCGTGCTGATGATCTTCGCCATTGCCTGCCTCGGCGGCATGGTCGGCGACAAACCGGTGAAGACCCTGATGGCCGCCCTGATCGGCCTGGCTCTGGCCACGGTCGGGGTGGACTCGACCACCGGCGTCTACCGCTTCACCTTCGGCAGCGTCAGCCTGTCCGACGGCATCCAGTTCGTGATCGTGGTGATCGGCTTCTTCAGCGTCAGCGAGATTCTCCTGATGCTGGAAAAAACCCACAGCGGGCAGAAAGCGGTGAAGGCCAGCGGCCGCCTGCTGTTCAACTTCAAGGAGTTCTGCTTCACCTTCTGGACCATGGTGCGCAGCGCCGTGGCCGGCTTCGTCATCGGCACCCTGCCCGGTGCCGGCGCGACCATCGCCAGCGCCATGACCTATATGAGCGAGAAGCGCATGGCCGGCCCCAGCGGCAAGTTCGGCGACGGCGACCTGCGCGGTCTGGCCGCCCCGGAAGCGGCCAACAACGCTTCGGCCTGCGGCTCGCTGATCCCCATGCTGACCCTCGGCGTACCGGGCTCGGGTACCACCGCGGTGATGATCGGTGCCCTGACCCTGTACAACATCACCCCGGGCCCACTGCTGTTCGAACAGCAGCCGGACGTGGTCTGGGGCCTGATCGCCTCGCTGTTTATCGGCAACGTGATCCTGCTGGTGATGAACATTCCGCTGGTCGGCCTGTTCTCGCGCATGCTCAGCGTGCCCAACTGGGTGCTGGTACCGACCATCACCGCGATCAGCATGGTTGGCGTCTACGCGGTGCACAGCACCACCTTCGACCTGGTACTGATGGTCGGCCTCGGCGTATTCGGCTACTTCCTGCGCAAGCTGGACTTCCCGCTGTCGGCGCTGATTCTCGGCTTCGTCCTCGGCGAGCTGATGGAAGACAACCTGCGCCGCGCCCTGTCGATTTCCGCCGGCGAGCTGAGCATTCTCTGGAACAGCCCGATCAGCCTCTGCCTGTGGGCCCTCACCGCCCTGATGCTGGGCCTGCCGGGCCTGCGCTGGTGGCGTGCACGGCGTAAAACGCAGCTGGCCAATGCCTAAGCTGCCTGCCCTGGCCCACCGGCAAAGCTGGTGGGCCACGCCCCTGGTCGGCCTGTTAGGCGGCTATCTGGCCAGCCTGATCGGCTGGCCTTTGCCGTGGATGATCGGCTCGCTGCTGGCGGTTATCGCCGTACGTTGCAGCGGCTGGCTGGTGACCGAGATTCCGGGCGGACGCAAGACCGGCCAGTGGCTGGTGTCGAGCGCCATCGGCCTGCACTTCACCAGCGAGGTGATGGGCCAGCTGCTCGATCACTTCGGCGTGATCATCGCCGGAGCCCTGGGCACCCTGCTGCTCAGCCTGATCGGCATCCTTATTCTGCGTCGCGCCGGCCTGGATCGCGCCACTGCATTCTTTGCCAGCATGCCTGGTGGTGCCAGCGAGATGGTCAACCTGGCCCTGCGGCATAACGCCGAAACCGCCAAGGTCGCCGCCGCCCACAGCCTGCGCCTGCTGATGGTGGTGCTGCTGATTCCGGCGATCTTTACCTGGAGCCTGCCGCCCATCGAGCCGCCAGCGCCTGCGGCGGTAAGCTGGCCCTGGCTGGCGGTGCTACTGCCGGCTGGCGCGCTGCTGGCGCTGCTGTGGGGCAAGCTCAAGCAACCCAACCCCTGGATGCTCGGCCCGCTGACCGTGTGCGCAGTAGCCAGCGTCAGCTTCGATCTGCACCTGGGCTTGCCCGACGGCCTCGGCCAGCTTGGCCAATGGCTGATCGGCTGCGCCCTGGGCTGTCACTTCGACCGCGCCTTCTTTCGCAACGCGCCGGGGTTTCTCGCCCGCATCGTGCTGTTCACCCTGCTGGCCATGCTCTGCGCCGCCCTGCTGGCAGAAGGCCTGGGCTGGCTGGCCAGCGAGGATCAGACCTCACTGACCCTGGGCATGATGCCCGGCGGCATCACCGAGCTGTGCCTGACTGCCGAAGCCCTGCACCTCTCGGTGGCGCTGGTCACCGCCCTGCAGGTGTTGCGGCTGTTTCTGGTGATGTTTCTCGCCGAGCCTTTGTTCAGGCTCTGGCAACGCAGCTGAAAACGCTTTGACGACCACGTTTAGCCCGCCTTGTGCGGGCTCTTTTTTGCCTGCAGTGCGGCAGTTTTTGTTTAACAGATATGTCCGCAGCCACGCAGGCACATGCCTCAGAGGTACTCTCAGGCCTGGTCTAACGAGGCATCCAACATGAGCGTACTGCGCTGGCCCGCCGTGAAACCCCTGCTGCTATTGCTCTGCCTGAGCCTGCTGGTCACGGCCTGCAGCCGTATCGGCCTGGCCTATCGCAACCTGGACTGGCTGGTGCCCTGGCGGCTCAACGACTACCTGAGTCTCGATCAGCAACAGCAGGCCTGGCTCAAACCCCGCCTGCAGACGCATCTGCAATGGCACTGCAGCGCCGAGCTGCCGCGTTATATCGACTGGCTGCACACCACCGAGAGCATCCTCACCCAGCCGCAGCCAGACAGCGCCCAGCTGCTTGAACAATTCGCCCAGTTCGATGGCGCGCTCAAACGCATCAGTGTCGAGATCACTCCCACCGCCATCGAGCTGCTGCAGGGCCTGAGCGAGCAGCAGGTCAGCGAGTTCTACGCCGCCCTCGACGAAGACAATCTGGAAGATCGCCAGGACTTTCTCGACCCACCCCTGGCAACCCAGATCAGCGAACGCCGCGAGCGTATGCAAGAACGCCTGCGGCCCTGGCTCGGCCGCCTGAACAATGCCCAGAAGGCGCATATCGCCGCCTGGGCCAATGGCCTCAGCGAACAGAACCGCCTGTGGTTGGAAAACCGCCAACTCTGGCAGGCAGAGCTACGCAAAGTGCTCACGGAACGCGACAGCGCCGACTTTGCCGAGCAACTGACCCGCCTACTGCAACAACGCGAGCGCTTCTACAGCGAGGAGTACCGCGCCAGTTATGGCCGCTCACGCCAGGCGCTGGCCACGCTGTTCAGCCAGCTACTCAGCAGCAGCGACGAGGCTCAACGCGAGCGCCTGAGCCACCGCCTGCGCGACCTGCGCCGCGATCTTGCCGAACAGCAGTGCAACGCCGCTTAACAGCCTGTTAGGCCTCGGGTAAGCGCCAATCGATCGGGCTTAGTCCATGCTGCTGGAGGAACTTGTTGGTACGGCTGAAATGGCCGTTACCGATAAAGCCGCGGTGCGCCGACAGCGGCGAAGGGTGCACCGATTTCAGCACCAAGTGCTTGCTGGTATCGATGAGTTTTTCCTTGCTCTGGGCATGGGCACCCCAGAGCAGAAACACCAGGCGCTCCTGCTGCTGGCTGGCCACCTCGATCACCTTGTCGGTAAAGGTCTGCCAGCCGATCTTGGCATGGGAGCCAGCGATGCCGTGTTCCACCGTCAACGAGGTGTTAAGCAGCAGCACGCCCTGCTCCGCCCAATGCTGCAGGTTGCCGTGGTCGGGAATGTCGATATTCAGGTCGCGCTTGAGCTCTTTATAGATATTCACCAGCGACGGCGGCGTCTTCACCCCAGGCTGCACCGAGAAGCACAGACCATGGGCCTGCCCCGGGCCGTGGTAAGGGTCCTGGCCGATCACCACCACCTTGGTCTGGGCCAGCGGAGTGCTGTTGAGCGCATTGAAGATCAGCGAACCGGGCGGATAAATCTGCTTGCCCGCCGCCTTCTCGCTACGCAGGAAAGTCCCCAGCTCACGCATATAGGGCTTCTCGAACTCTTCATGCAGCGCGGCCTTCCAGCCAGCTTCGAGTTTGACGTTATCTGCGGCGCTCATGCCTGTGTCCTGCTTAAACCAACGAAGACGGCACGCTAAGGAAGGCACCGGGGCAAGTCAAGGCTGGCGGCGCGTGGGCGCGTAGGTTGTGGTTGAGCGCAGCGAAGCCCAACAACGAAGCGGCCCGGACTTGTGAAGAAAACAGGAGACCACGCTTAATGCTCCCGAAAACCGGTGTCCCCTATTGCTCATCGCCTCAATGCCACCGCAACCGCCTTGGCAGCATCCTCAATAGCACCCTCATCGTAGGGCGCAAAACCCAGCACCAGCCCAGGTTCTCTGGGCTTCACGCAGTAGCGCGCCAGTGGCATCGTGTCGATACCGGCGGCCTGCAGGCGGGCGAAGGCAGCCTGTTCATTGTCCACCTGCAGGTTGCAGGTGATATCCAGACCGGCGCGGATCTCCGGAACGTCGATCAGCCCCTGCCAATGCCGCTGAGCCGACTCAGCGAAAGCCGCGGCGCGTGAGGCGTAGATCATACGCATGCGCCGCACATAGCGGTCGAAATGCCCTTCATGGATAAAGTCAGCCAGCACCGCCTGCGACAGGCTGTTGGCATGGCGTGACATCAGCGCGGCGGCACGGGTAAAGCTTTCCAGCAGATGCGCCGGCAATACCAGATAGGCCAGGCGGATGGAGGGGAACAACAGCTTGCTAAAAGTGCCGGCGAGGATCACTGACTGTTCAGCCGCCGGCATCGAGCGCAGCGCCGGAATCGGCTTGGCGATAAAGCGGTATTCGCTGTCGTAGTCGTCCTCGAAGATATAGCTGCCGTGCTGCGCCGCCCATTGCAACAGCGCCAACCGCCTCGCCGGAGACAGTTCGCCGCCCAGCGGGGCCTGACGCGAGGGTGTGACGTAGGCCAGCCTGGCATTGGGGGCCAGACGCATGCCCTCCTCCACCTTCAGGCCGAATCCGTCCACCGGCACATCCACCCGCTGCACGCCCGATACATCTATCAGTTGGCGTGCCCCTGGGTAGCCGGGATCTTCCATCCACACCTGAGAGTTGCCCGGTGCCAAGAGGCGCAGGCACAGGTCGAGCCCCTGCTGCACGCTGTTGAGCACCAGGATGCGCTCGGCTGGCACCTGCACACCACGGGCGATGGCCAGGTAGCCGGCGATGGCTTCACGCAGCGCCGGCAAGCCGCCGGGGTCCGAGTCGAGCAGGATGGACAGCCGCGAGGCGCGCAGCTGCTGGATATGCAGCTTGCGCCACAGGTCGACCGGGAAGGCCTGAGTGTCGCCACGGTGTGGAAAGAACGGCCGCAACCCCGGCATCACCGGGCGTCGTGCAAATATTGGCGTGATCGCATCAAGGCGCTCGATCCACGGCGTAGCCGGCGGCGTGCGCGGCGCTTCTACTGCGGCCACGACCTTACGTCGCACATAGCCGGCGTTGAGCGTGGCATCCGGCAACACCTGGCAAACCCGCGTGCCACTGCCGGTCTGCGCCTCCAGATAACCCTCGGACAACAACTGCTGATAGGCCGCCTGGGCCGTGCCCCGCGCCAGTTTGTAGTGCTCGGCCAGAGCGCGCGTGCTGGGCAGCTTGCTGCCGGCCGGCAGGCGGCCGCCGAGAATGGCGCTACGCAGCGCCTCATACAACCAGCGCTGCAGACTGACGCCCGGCTCGGGCGTGTCCAATGGCAGGAAGACCACCTGCGGTGGCGATTTTTCGGCGGGCATGACCGCTCCAAAGTGGATCAACGAGTTCTGGCAAGAATGGATCAATACCATGATCCAATCCAGAGGCATGATCACTCCCGTCGTCAGCCAACAGTCTTTCTATTCAGTACGGGAACCTACGAATATGAAACAGCAAATCCTGATCATCGGTGCCGGCTTTGCCGGCATGTGGAGTGCACTCAGCGCCGTGCGCCTGCTCGACCAACAGCAGCGCCTGGACGTCAACGTCACCCTGCTTGCGCCCCAGGCGGAACTGCGCGTGCGCCCACGTTTTTATGAACCAGGCCTGGCCAGCACCGTCGCCCCGCTCGGCCCGCTGTTCGAGGCCGTGGGTGTGCGCTTCGTCCAGGGCAACGCCACGCAGATTGATGTAGCGAGCAAATGCGTCAGCTACCGTGATGCTTCGGGTGTCGAGGCCGAGCTGAGGTATGAGCGTCTAATCCTCGCCTCCGGCAGCCAGGTAGCCCGCCCGCCACTGGAAGGCATCGAGCGCTTTACTTTCGATGTCGACAGCCTGGAGTCGGCGCAGCGGCTCGAAGCCCATCTGCAGCGCCTGGCGCAGCAGCCGGCGAGCGCAGCACGCAACACTGTGGTGGTGGTCGGCGGCGGATTTACCGGTATCGAAACCGCCACCGAAATGCCGGCACGTCTGCGCGCCATCCTCGGTGAGCAGACCGACATCCGCGTAATCGTGGTGGATATGGCCAAGCAGGTTGGCGCGGCCATGGGCGAGGCAATCGCCGGGATCGTCGCCGAAGCCAGCGACAGCCTGGGCGTCACCTGGCGGCTCGGCAGCCCGGTGTCAAAGGTCGATGAACACGGCGTACAACTGGGCAACGGCGAACGCATTGCCGCCAGTACGGTGATCTTTGCCGTGGGTGTGAAAGCCTCACCACTGACCCAGCAGATCAACGGCGAACGCGATGCACATGGCCGTCTGCACGTGGATCGCAACCTCAAGGTGCTCGGCCAGGATGCCATCTACGCCACCGGCGACACCGCCTACGCCGCGGTGGATGAGCAGGGCAATCACGCCCTGATGACCTGCCAGCACGCCATTGCCCTGGGCCGCTCGGCCGGCAACAACGCTGCAGCGGATCTGCTCGGTGTTGCGCCGATTGCCTACAGCCAGCACAAGTACGTCACCTGCCTGGATCTGGGTGCCTGGGGCGCGGTATTCACCGAAGGCTGGGAGCGCAAGGTGCTACTGACCGGCCAGGAAGGCAAGGCGCTGAAAACCCAGATCAACACCCAGTGGATCTACCCACCGGCGGCGGATCGGGCAATTGCCCTGGCGGCGGCCGACCCGTTGATCCCGGTGGTGGCGTAAAACTCGGTAACACCCTGGGCAATCCGGCCCGGGGTGTTACTTCCACACAGAAACAACAACGGGATTGCCAGCGGCAATCCTGTTTTTATTTATCGGTGCCAAGGTGTCCTGCGCCTCATGGAGTATCAGCCCGGAAAATCTCTCACGGTTGCCTCGTAGAACGGCACTGACTGCCTGCGGGTCCCAGCGGGCGTAATCGCGCAACGCCTAACCGATGATTTTACGGATAAACACGTTCTTCTCGCTGGCCAACCGTAGCGCATGAGTAAATAGATGCTCGGCGTCGGTTTACCGCCTGGTGCAACCGGCATCAATGGGTCGGAAGCAGCCCTTGGGGAGTAGCCGCTTCTGGCCGAAAGCAACCGCCTGCCCCTGAAAACGCCTGACTTAACCCTGATGCAACGCCCGGTAATGACTCGGTGCCATACCGACGACCTTGCGAAATAGCCGCGAGAAGTAATACACGTCCTCGTAACCCAACTGCTCGGCCACCTGACGGATACCCTGTTCGCCCTCGTCGAGCAGACGGCAGGCGTGGGCCATTTTCAGTTGGATAAAGTCCTGAATCGGCGCATGACCGGTCAGGGCGCGGTAGGTTTTGGCGAAGTGGAAGCGCGACAGTTTGAACTGCGCGGCCAGCTCATCGAGGTTGAGCGAGTCATGCAGGTGGGCGCGCATCACCGCCTGTACCGCGTCCACGTCCAGCACCCGCCCGGATTTCAATGTAGCTCGCGCCGGCAGCACGGCCAGGGAAGTCAGCAGCGCCTGCAACTGGTGGGCGGCATGGATAAAGTGGGCCAGGTTGAGGCCCTGCTTGCGCAGGTTAAGTAGCGCGTCGAACTCGGCCAGCAGCCGCGGCTGCACACCGATACGCCATAACGGCCCCTTGCCCAGGGGCTTGAGAAAGTCCGCCACCAAATCGCCGTCGAAATGCACCCAGTACAGGCTCCAGGGCTTGTGCGGATCCGCGCCGTAAGCGTGGGCGACGCCCTTGGGTAACAGCAGCAGGTCGCCACCACTTACAGCTAATCGTCCATCCGCCGTTTCCAGCCAACCCTGACCGGCGCGGCAGTAGATCAGCAGATGGTCCTCAGGTACCTGGCGCTGCATGCGATGGCCCCGCGCCTCGGGGTAAAAACCCAGGGCCTGGGGATAACAGCCCTGCCCCAGGGGATGCCTGGCCAGCAGGCGACGCAGCCTGGGCGGGGTGATAAAGCGCACGCCATTGGCCGGCAAGGGCCAGTTGGAGGTGTCGACTGGTGCGTTCATGCGCTCCCTCGGTTACCCGGATACAAGCCGGGAGAAATGCCCCTGGATTGCATCCCGGCGATTAATTCAATCCCAAGATAGTCCATCCACCACCCAAGATCGTCAATCCACAAAGCCGCACGGGGCAGCTATAACACTGACAAAACAACAATCGAGCCCACGCAGAGGTTCGCCGGAGGACGCATGGCCAAGGCAATCCCACAGTTGATCGACGGTGAATGGCGCGAGAGCCGCGCCCGTGAATTTATCGAAGTCACCGACCCGGCCACCCAGGAAGTCCTGGCCCTGGCACCCAAGGCCACCGCCGAGGAAATCGAAGCGGCGATTGCCAGTGCCAAGGCGGCCTTTCTCACCTGGCACGAAGTGCCGGTGTCGGATCGGGCGCGGGTGATGCTGCGTTATCAGCACCTGCTCAAGGAACACCACGACGAACTGGCCGAGATCCTCTCGGGCGAAACCGGCAAGACCCTGGCCGATGCCAAGGGCGATGTCTGGCGCGGTATCGAGGTGGTCGAGCAAGCCTGCAATATCGCCAGCCTGATGATGGGCGAGACCATGGAAAACGTGGCCCGCGACATTGACACCGCCAGCTGGATTCAGCCGCTCGGCGTATGCGTCGGCATCACCCCGTTCAACTTCCCGGCCATGATTCCGCTGTGGATGTTTCCCCTGGCCATCGCCGCCGGTAATACCTTTATTCTCAAGCCGTCCGAACAGGACCCATTGACCCCCAACCGCCTGGCCGAGCTGTTTATCGAGGCCGGCGCGCCCAAGGGCGTGCTGCAGGTGCTGCACGGTGCACGCGAGGTGGTCGACAGCCTGCTGACCCACCCGGATATCCGCGCCATCTCCTTCGTCGGCTCGGTGCCGGTCGGCCAGCATATCTACCGCACCGGCACCGCTCACCTGAAGCGCGTGCAGGCGTTCGCCGGGGCGAAGAACCATATGGTGATCATGCCCGACGCCAACAAGCAGCAGGTGCTGAGCAACCTGGTCGGTGCCAGTTGCGGCGCGGCCGGGCAGCGCTGCATGGCGATCAGCGTGGCGGTGTTTGTCGGCGAATCGAAGCAGTGGATCGACGAGCTGCAGGCGCAGATGGCCGACCTGCAACCCGGCTACTGGACCGATGGCCACGCCGCCTTCGGCCCGCTGATCAGCCAGCAGGCCAGGCAGCGCGTGCTACGGCTGATCGCCGAGGGCAAGGCCGAAGGTGCCCAGTGCCTGCTGGACGGCTCGCACTGCGCGGTGGAAGGCTACCCCAACGGCAACTGGATCGGCCCGACGCTGTTTCGCGGGGTGACGACCAAGATGGGCCTGTACCGCGAAGAGATCTTCGGCCCGGTACTGGTGTGCATGGAGGTCGATACGCTGGAACAAGCCATCGAACTGGTCAACGCCAGCCCCTACGGCAACGGCACCTCGATCTTCACCCGTTCCGGCGGCGCGGCGCGGCACTACCAGCACGCGGTGCAAGTCGGCCAGGTCGGCATCAATGTACCGGTGCCGGTACCCCTGCCGTTCTTCTCCTTTACCGGCTGGAAGGGCTCCTTCTACGGCGACCTGCACGCCTACGGCAAACAGGCCGTGCGCTTCTTTACCGAGACCAAGACGGTCACCAGCCGCTGGTTCGATGAAGACGCCGTGGCCGGCACCAATATGACCATCCAGCTGAAGTGAGAACTGGCCCTCTATTGACGCACTGCAATACCCGGTCCCTTAGACCAAAAGACAATGCCTCCCTGCTCGTCCTGGCCTCAAAGTCGGTCAGGCATAACTAGAACATGGAGGATTGCAATGAAACGACTGACTGCCACCCTGGCCCTGTGGGCCGGGATTACTGCCGTTGCCCAGGCCGCTGAGCCGATCACCCTCGGTCTCAACTACCCGCGCACCGGCCCTTATAAGGAAGAAGGTTTGGCCCAGATGCGCGGTGCCTTGCTGGCCATAGACGAGCTGAACGAGCGCGGCGGCGTGCTCGGGCGGCCGTTGCGCCTGTCCAGCAAGGACACCGCCTCGCGTCCGGCCAAGGCGGTGAAGAACGTCGACAAGCTGGCCAGCGAAGGCGCGGCCATGCTGTTTGGCGGCTCGTCCAGCGCGGTGGCCATCGCCGCCGGCAAGCGCGCCGCCCAGCATGGCCTGCTGTATTTCGGCACCCTCACCTACTCCAACGACACCACCGGCAAGGACGGCCACCGCTATATGTTCCGCGAGTGCAACAACGCCTGGATGAGCGCCCACGCCCTCGGCGGTTACCTGAGCAAGCACCTGCCGAACAAGGATTACTTCTACGTCACCGCCGATTACACCTGGGGCCACACCTCGGAAAGCTCGCTGCGCCAGACCACCGGCAGTACGGACCAGGGCAAGCACCCCGGGGTCAAGGTGCCCTTCCCCGGCGCGCGCATGGCCGACTACCAGAACGCCCTGACCCAGGCCGCCGCCAGCCAGGCACAGGTGCTGGTCCTGGTGCTGTTCGGCGAAGATCTGGTGCGCGCCATGCGCATCGCCCAGAACCTGGGCCTGACCAAGCGCATGCAGATCGTCGCACCCAACCTGACCCAGCATATGGTTGAACAGGCCGGCCCGGGGATCATGCAGGGCGTACTCGGCACCGAACCCTGGACCTGGCGCGTACCGGCCCTGGAGAAATCCGCCCGCGGCGAAGCCTTCGTCAAGGATTTCAGCCAGCGCTACGAGATGTACCCCTCCAGCTCTGCGGCCTCGGCCTACAGCATCGTCTACCAGTGGGCCGATGCCGTGCAGCGCAGCAAGAGCCTGGACAGCGAAGCGCTGATCAAGGCCCTGGAAAACCACAGCTACAGCCTGCTCAAGGACAAGCAAGAGTGGCGCGCCTTCGATCACCAGAACGCACAGACGGTGTATGTCGTCCAGGTCAAGAGCCGCGCCGAGGTGATGAGCGACCCGCTCAAACAGGACTACTTCAGCATCGTCGACCGCCTCGACGGCTCCCAAACGGCACCCAGCCTCGCCGCCTGGCAGACCGAACGACGCGCCGCCGGACAGCCCCCCACCCTGCAATGAGGACTTATGGATTTCGAACTCAGCGATGAACAACGCCTACTGGTAGACAGCGCCCGCGCCTTTGCCGCGCGGGAACTGGCCCCCCATGCCGGCGACTGGGACCGCGACCATCACTTCCCAGTGGACGTGATCAGGCGCGCCGCCGAACAGGGCTACCTGGCCCTCTATCTCAAGGAAGAGGATGGCGGCCTGGGCCTGTCGCGGTTGTCCTCGGCGCTGATCTTCGAGCAGCTGGCGGCGGGCTGCGTCGCCACCACCGCCTTTATCACCATCCATAACATGGCGACCTGGATGCTCGCCTCCTTCGCCGAACAGGCGCTCAAGGATGCCTGGCTGCCACGCCTGGCCAGCGGCGAACTGCTCGCTTCCTACTGCCTCACCGAGCCGGATGCCGGCTCCGACGCCGCCCACCTGCGTACCCGCGCCAAACGTGACGGTGAGGACTATGTGCTCGATGGCAGCAAATGCTTTATCTCCGGCGCGGGCTCAACCGATGTGCTGATCGTGATGGCGCGCAGCGGCGAGGACAGCGGGGCCAAGGGGATTTCCTGCTTTCTGGTGCCGGCCGACGCCCCTGGGGTGAAATACGGCCGCAATGAATTGAAGATGGGCTGGCGCGCTCAGCCGACCCGCACCATCAGCTTCGAAGGCGTGCGTATTCCCACCGGCAACCGCATCGGCCCCGAGGGCCAGGGCTTTGTCTATGCGATGAAGGGCCTGGATGGCGGGCGGATCAATATCGCCAGTTGCTCCCTCGGCGCGGCCCAGGCGGCGCTGGAACAATCGCTGCGCTACGTGGAAGAGCGCAAACAGTTCGGCAAGCCCCTCAGCGAGTTCCAGGCACTGCAGTTCAAGCTGGCCGATATGCTCACCGATCTGACGGCGAGTAGGCAGATGGTGCGCCTGGCCGCGCACAAGCTCGACCAGGGCCACGGCGAGGCCAGCCTGTACTGCGCCATGGCCAAGCGCTTTGCCACCGACCACTGTTTCAACCTGTGCAACGAGGCATTGCAGCTGCATGGCGGCTACGGTTATCTCAATGACTACCCGCTGGAGCGCTGGGTGCGCGACAGCCGGGTGCACCAGATACTGGAGGGCACCAACGAAATCATGCGGGTGATCATCGCCCGCCGCCTGCTCGATCAGGGCGGCATGCTCGATCGCCTGCTGTAACCGCCTCGGTAATTTGAATAACCGTAGGAGCGGGCCATGCCCGCGAATTGCATCGCGGGCATGGAACTCGGTGCCACCCCCGCTCCTACGGCAACCGCATAACGCTCGCGCCTTTGAACAAGACGAGGAACACCATGAGCCACGCCATCGAAGCCTACCACCCCGGTGTATTCGACCTGACCCACAAGCTCACCGTGGAAAAGCACGGCCATACCGCGCTGATCACCATCAACCAGCCACCGGCCAACACCTGGGACCGCGACTCGCTGATCGGCCTCAAGCAGCTGATCGAGCACCTCAACCACGACGATGACATCTACGCTCTGGTGATTACCGGCCAGGGCGGCAAGTTCTTCAGCGCCGGAGCCGACCTCAAGCTGTTTGCCGATGGCGACAAGGCTCGCGCCCGCGAGATGGCGCGGCGCTTCGGCGAAGCCTTCGAGGCGCTACGGGATTTCCGCGGTGTGTCGATTGCCGCGATAAACGGCTATGCCATGGGCGGCGGCCTGGAATGCGCCCTGGCCTGCGATATCCGCATCGCCGAGCGCCAGGCGCAGATGGCTCTGCCGGAAGCCACGGTGGGCCTGCTGCCCTGCGCCGGCGGCACCCAGGCGCTGAGCTGGCTGGTGGGCGAAGGCTGGGCCAAGCGCATGATTCTCTGCGGCGAACGCCTGGATGCGGAAACCGCCCTGCGTATCGGCCTGGTCGAGCAGGTGGTCGACAGCGGCGAAGCCCGTGGCCACGCCCTGCTGCTGGCGGCCAAGGTGGCGCGGCAGAGCCCGGTGGCGGTACGCACCATCAAGCCGCTGATCCAGGGCGCGCGTGAACGCAGCCCGAACACCTGGCTCAGTGAGGAGCGCGAGCGCTTTGTCGACCTGTTCGATGCCGACGACACCCGCGAAGGGGTCAACGCCTTTCTGGAAAAACGCGAGCCGCAGTGGCGCAATAAGTAAGCCGACTCCCCTAGGGTGCGCCGTGCGCACCAGGAACTTTGATGATGAACGTGCAATTCGAAGAACGCCCAGCCCTCCACGGCATGCGTATCGGCATCGCCAGCCTGGATGCCCCGAGCAGCCTCAACGCCCTGTCGTTGCCGATGATCGAGGCGCTGGATGCCAGGCTCAAGGCCTGGGCGGATGATCCGGGCATCGCCTGTGTGCTGCTGCGCGGCAACGGGTCCAAGGCCTTCTGCGCCGGCGGCGATGTGGTGCAGCTGGTGCAGCAGTGCCGCGAGCATCCCGGCCAGGTACCGCCCCTGGCGCGGCGCTTCTTTGCCGACGAATACCGCCTCGACCATCGCATCCATAGCTACCCCAAGCCCTTTATCTGCTGGGCCCACGGCCATGTGCTGGGCGGCGGCATGGGCCTGATGCAGGGCGCAGGCATCCGCATCGTCACCCCCAGCAGCCGCCTGGGCATGCCGGAAATCAATATCGGCCTGTACCCGGATGTCGGCGGCAGCTGGTTTCTCGCCCGCCTGCCGGGCAAGCTAGGCCTGTTCCTCGGTCTGACCGCCAGCGGCATCAATGGCCACGACGCCCTGGACCTGGACCTGGCCGACCGTTTCCTGCTCGACACCCAGCAGGACGACCTGCTCGAAGGCCTGGTACAGCTGAACTGGCTGGAACAGCCGCAGCTGCAACTGCACAGCCTGCTCCAGGCCCTGGAAGCCGAGGCCCGCGACGAGCTGCCGGAAGCCCAGTGGCTGCCGCGCCGCGCGCGCATCGACGCCCTGCTCGACCAGGCCGATCTGCCCCTCGCCTGGCGCGCACTGAGTGCCCTGCAGAGCGACAGCGACCTGCTGCTGGCGCGCGCGGCCAAGACCCTCAACGGCGGCTGCCCGCTGACCGGGCACCTGGTCTGGGAACAGATCCGCCGGGCCAAGCGCCTGTCCCTGGCCGAGGTGTTCCGCATGGAATACGCCCTTAGCCTGAACTGCTGCCGCCACCCGGAATTCCCCGAAGGCGTGCGCGCACGGCTGATCGACAAGGACCAGGCACCGCGCTGGCACTGGCCGGATGTGGCGGCCATCCCGCATGAGGTGATCGAGGCGCACTTCGAGGCGGTCTGGGACGGCGAACATCCGCTGGCGGATCTGTAGGGGTGCCGCGCGCAGCAAACAATGGAATCCTGGTGCGCACAGCGCACCCTACGAGGAGGGCAACAACCATGACCCAGATCGCTTTTATCGGCCTCGGCCATATGGGCCTGCCCATGGCCCGCAACCTGCTCAAGGCAGGCTTCGTCCTGAAAGTATTCGACCTGGTACCCGCCGCCATGGATGAGCTGGCCGCCGAGGGTGCCCTGCCGGCCGCCAGCGCCGTCGAGGCGACCCAGGACGCCCTGGTGGTGGTCAGCATGCTGCCTGCCAGCCGCCATGTGGAGGGCCTGTACCTGGGTGAGAACGGCCTGCTCGCAACCCTCAAGCCCGGCACCCTGGTGCTGGAATGCTCGACCATCGCGCCGGAGTCTGCGCGCAAGGTGCACCAGGCCGCCAGCGCGCGGGGCATCGAGATGCTCGACGCGCCCGTATCCGGCGGCACCGCCGGGGCCGCCGCCGGTACCCTGACCTTTATGGTCGGTGGCGCGGCCGCCACCCTGGCCAAGGCGCACGCCATCTTCGCCGCCATGGGCAGCAATATTTTCCATGCCGGCCCCGACGGAGCCGGCCAGGTGGCCAAGGTGTGCAACAACCAGGTGCTGGCGGTGCAGATGATCGCCACCGCCGAAGCCATGGCCATGGGCGTGGCCAGCGGCCTGGAGCCGGGCGTACTGGCCGAGATCATGCGCCAGAGCTCGGGCGGCAACTGGACCCTGGAGAAGTACAACCCCTGGCCCGGGGTCATGGAAAACGCCCCGGCATCCAGAGGCTATTCAGGCGGTTTTATGGCCGAACTGATGGCCAAGGACCTGGGCCTGGCCCAGGAAGCCGCCCAAGTCAGCGGCAGCAGCACGCCCATGGGCGCGCTGGCCTTGCAGCTGTACCGCCTGCTACTCAAGCAGGGCAAGGGCAAGCAGGATTTCTCGGTGGTGCAGCAGCTTTTTGTCGAGTAACCGCGCGGCTTTTGTAGCCCGGATGCAATCCGGGGGAAGGTCTAGCGACTGACACCGCTCCCGGATTGCATCCGGGCTACTGGACTGTTTGTCGAGTGAGCGCTCCCGTTTGCCGCGGACCGTAGCTATATGTGGGAGGGGCTTTAGCCGCGACTGTCGCCGCTAAAGCGCCTCCCACAAGTCATGCACTACCGCCCCGCCATCAAGGTCTCTGCATACGCGCAAGGAAGCGAGTAGTCGCTAGCGCTCGCGCAGGGCCTCGGCGCGGGCGCGGATAATCGGCTTGAGCAGGTAATTGAGCACGCTCTTCTTGCCGGTGATGATGTCCACCGAGGCGACCATGCCAGGAATGATCAACAGCGGATTGGCTTCGCTGCCCAGATGGCTCTTGTTGGTGCGCAGCTTGATCACATAGAAGCTGTTGCCATCATCGTCGGTGACGGTGTCGGCACCAATCTGCTCCAGCTCGGCCTTGAGCCCGCCATAGATGGTGTAGTCATAGGCGGTGAACTTGACCATGGCCTCCTGCCCCGGATGCAGGAAGGCAATATCCTGCGGACGGATGCGCGCCTCCACCAGCAGGTTCTCACCCAGCGGCACGATTTCCACCAGATCGCTGCCGGGCTGGATCACCCCGCCGATGGTGTTGACCAGCAGCTGCTTGACGATGCCGCGCACCGGCGAGATCACCAGGGTGCGGTTGACCCGATCCTCCAGCGCCTTGCCGGTGGACTGGATCTTGCTCAGCTCGGTGCGCGCCTCGTTGAGCTGGGTCAGGGCGTCGCTGCGAAAGCGCCCACGGGTTTCGTCGATCTTGCGCTCGACTTCCTTGATCGCCGCCTCGGCACGCGGCATCGCCAGGGTGGTGGCGTCCATCTGGCCACGACTCTCGACCTCGGCACGCTTGAGGCGCAACACCTCCACCGGGGAAATCGCGCCCTCGGCCACCAGCGGCTCGGACATGCGAATTTCCTGGCGCAGCAGTTCGAGGCTGTTGCGGAACTGCTGCTGCTTGGAAGCGAACTCGCGCAGCTCCTGCTGCCGCTGGATCAACTGCTCCTCCAACCCGGCCACCTCGTCGAGCAGCTGCTGCTTGCGGCTGTTGAACAGCTGAATCTCGTTGTCGGCCTGACCCGGAGCCTTCTCGCGCACTTCCTCACTGACCAGCAGCTCGCGCCCCTGCACTTCCGCACTCAGACGTTCCACACGCAGCAACAGCGCCAGGCGATCGGCTTCGGTTTCGCCGACATTGGAGGCGAAACGGGTGTCGTCCAGGCGCAGCAGCGGATCGCCGATATCGACGATCTGCCCTTCGCGCACGAACAGCTCGGCGACGATGCCGCCTTCCAGGTTCTGGATCTTCTGCAGGCGCGACGACGGAATCGCCTTGCCATCGCCGCGGGTCACTTCATCGACCACGGCGAAGTTGGCCCACAACAGGCAAAAGACAAAGAAGGCGATCAGGCTCCAGATGGTCAGACGTACCACCCGTGGCGCATCTTCGATCAACGCCTTGCTGACTTCCGGCAGCGGCTCGTCGCCCATGGCATCGCGGCTGCCGAAATAGGCACCCAGGGACTCCCGCAGACCTTTGCCCGGTTGTTTAGCTGACACTGATCTGCCCCTTCTTCAGCGCTTCCATCACGCTCCCTTTAGGACCGTCGGCGATGATCTGCCCGCGGTCGACGATGATCAGGCGATCCACCAGGCTGAGCATCGAGGCGCGGTGGGTCACCAGCAGCAGAGTTTTAGTGCCAATCACCGCAGACAAGCGCTGCTTGAGGCGCTCTTCACCGCTGTTGTCCATGGCGCTGGTCGGCTCGTCGAGCAGCAGGATCGGCGGGTCGAGCAACAGCGCGCGAGCCAGGGCGATATTCTGCCGCTGGCCGCCGGAGAGGTTCTGTCCACGCTCGCCGACCTGCAGTTCGTAACCCTTGGGGTGCAGGCGGGCGAATTCGTGCACGCCGGCCAGTTCGGAAGCCTGCAACACCAGTTCGTCCTCGACGTAACGGGCACCGGACACCAGGTTGTCGCGCAGGGTGCCGCTGAACAGCTGGATGTCCTGGGGCACATAGCCGATGTTGTAGCGCAGATCGCTGACATCCAGCTGGCGCACATCGATGCCGTCCACCAGCAGGCTGCCGCCGTCTGGCTGATAAAGGCCAACGATCAGCTTGGCCAGGGAGCTCTTGCCCGAGCCGCTGCGACCGATAATGCCGATCTTCTCCCCGGGCCGGACCACCAGACTGATCTTCTGCAGGGCGGCCTGCTGCTGGTCGGGATAGTGGAAGTCCACCTGGCGGAACTCCACCGCACCCTGCAGCGACTGGCGCTTGAGCGGGCGCTCGTCCTCGTGGCGTTCCTGGGGCAACTCCATCATCTGGTTGACCGATTCCAGGGTCACCTTGGCCTGCTGGTAGCGGGTCAGCAAACCGGAAATCTGGGTCAACGGGCCCAGGGCGCGGCTGCTGAGCATATAGCAGGCAATCAGCCCGCCCATGCTCAGATTGCCGGCCATGATCTGGTACACGCCGAGCACGATAACCACCACCCCGGCCAGCTGCTGCAGCAGCATGGTCGAGTTCATCGCCAGGCTGGACAGCATGCGCGCGCGCAGCTCCAGGCGGCTGAGGGTGCCGATGGTCTGCTCCCAGATATATTGCCGCTCGCTTTCGGCGTTGTTGACCTTGACCGCATCCAGCCCGGCCAGGCTCTCGATCAGGCTGGACTGGCGTTCGGCCGCCAAGGCCATGCTGCGCTGCATGGTGTCGGCCAGGGGCCGCTGCAGGGCCCAGCCGATCAGCGCCACCAGGGGGAAGGCGAGAATCGGAATCCACACCAGATGACCGCCGATCATGGCGATCACCGCCAGAATCAGCAGGGTAAACGGCAGATCGATCACACTGGCCAGGGTCAGCGAGGCGAGGAAATCGCGCAGGCTCTGAAACTCGTGGATGTTCTGGGCGAAGCTGCCGACCCGCGCCGGGCGGACCTTCATGGCCATGCCGACGATGCGTTCGAACAGCGTGGCGCTGATGATCAGATCGGTCTTCTTGCCCGCC
This sequence comes from uncultured Pseudomonas sp., assembly GCA_964578635.1. GTDB lineage: Bacteria > Pseudomonadota > Gammaproteobacteria > Pseudomonadales > Pseudomonadaceae > Aquipseudomonas. The sequence continues at coordinate 16,451 of CAZOEC010000013.1, read as the reverse complement.
AGGTCCAGACACAGACCGCGCAGGGTCTTGAGCAACAGGTCGAAGAAGAACACCCCGGTGATGCCGATGGCCATGACCCAGAGGGTGGCTTCGGCCTGGTTGGGCACCACCCGGTCGTACACGTTCATCACGAACAGCGGCGTGGCCAGGCCGATCAGGTTGATCAGAAAGCTCGCGGCGATGGCATCGATATACAGCCAGCGCGAGCGTTTCAGGGTGTCGCGAAACCAGGACGTGGCGCGCGGAATCAGCTCGCCACGGTTGAAGTCGAACTTGTGCAACGGCTGGGCGAAGAACACCTGACCGCTGTAGTCCTTGGCCAGCACTTCGGCATTGACCCGTACCTCGCCGCCCTCGCTCTCGCTGAGCATGACCCGGGCACGGCCCTGCTCGTCCCAGCCGAGCAGCAAGGCACTACGCCCCTCGCGCAGCAACAGCAGGGCCGGCATTGCCAGTTCGGGAATCTTGTCCAGGCCACGGCGCAACCAGCGCCCCTGCAAACCGGCGCGTGCGGCGGCGCGGGCCAGCAGTTCAGGGCTCAGGCGTTGCTCGGGCAGCGGCAAGCCAGCCGTGAGCATGGCGCGGCTAACCGACTTCTGGTGCAGGCTGCACAGCGACAGCAGGCTGTCTAGCAGAGGGTCATCGTAGCGATCGCGGGGATCGCTACGGGTCTGGGTCTGACTAAGGTCTACTGCCACAGGCTTTACTCATCGACGACGGGGCTCAGTTGAGGCCGGGCAGACTGGCCTTGGCCTTGACTTCGTCCAGCGGTGCAGCGGCCATTGGCGCAACTACACCCTGGCTTTTGAGCAGGGAGCCCATGGTGGCCTTGATCCGGTATTGAGTAAACAACTCGGTGAAGCGCACCTCTTCCAGACGGCGAGCGGCGGTGAACAGTTCGTTCTCGCTGTCGAGCAGATCCAGCAGGGTACGGTCGCCCAAGCTGAACTGCTTCTGGTAGGACTCGCGTACCCGGCTGCTGTAGTCAACGTACTGCTGGGCAATCGGCAGCTGCTGACGAGCGTTCTGCAGGGCATTCCAGGCCAGACCCAGGTCTTCGTTAAGCACACGCAGGGCGTTATTGCGAATGTCCATGGCCTGATTGACCTGATGGGATTTGGACTGCAGGTCGGCCTTGTTGCTGCCACCGGCGAACAGGTTGTAGCGCATGTTCACCATCGCCCGCCATTCGTTGCTGTGACCTTCGACACCGTCCAGATTGTTGTCCATACCGCGCGACAGCTCGGCATCGAAGCGCGGGTAGAAGGTCGACTTCGACGCTTCATACTGCTGCTCGGTGGCCTGCACATCGGCCTCGGCCGAACTGAGGAAGGGGTTGTTCTGCAGCATTTCCTCGCGGGCCGCCGGCAGGCTCTCCGGCAAGCTCGCGGTCAGGCTCTGGGGGACGCTCAGCTCGCTGGCATCGCGGCCCACGGCGCTGAAGTAGTTGACCTGGGCATCGGCCAGGTTGGTCTGCTCGGTAATCAGGTTGTTGCGGGCCTGGGCCAGACGCGCTTCGGCCTGATCGAGGTCGGCCATGCGCCCGACACCGCGCTGGCTGCGCAGGTTGATCTGATCGTAGATGCGTTCGTGGCTGTGCAGGTTGTCTTCGGCCAGACGCACCATTTCCTGGCGCTTGAGCACTTCCAGATAGACCTCGGCCACAGTCAGCGCCGTGCGCTCGGAAGTTCCCAGCAGCTCATAGGCGCGGGCATTGACGGTGGCCCGCTGACGGCCTACTTCGCTGCTGGTGGCAAAGCCGTCGAACAGCATCTGCTGCAAACGCAGGCTCGACTCGCCACGGGTCAGGGTTTCGCTGTTGTGCGTGCTGCCACGGGTGCCAGGGCTGTCGGTGTACTCGCGACCATAGCCGGCCAACAGGTCGACCTGGGGCAGGTAACCGCCTTTGGCCGCCTTCATCTGCTCCTCTACCGACAAGCGCGAATTGATCCCGGCCTGGATTTCCGGATGCACCTCGATGGCACTCTGCATGGCCTCGGTGAGGGTTTGACCATGGGCCGCCACGGAAACTGCCAGAGCAAGGGGAACGAGTACTAGAAAACGCATTGAATAAAATTCCTTTTCGGCAGAGCTGACTGCCAGGTGACGGATTAGCGGTGCGCTAGAGCAGGATCAAGACGACCTGCCAGCCAGTGCTTTTACCACGGCAGGAAGTCGGCTAAATATCAAAGTGACATCACGGCGCGCATTCTTTATTATCGCGAGCAGGCGGTCAATAGTTTGGCACAAGCCTAATTCCAAAACGGAATAAGCCAAATTACCGGCGACAAAATATTGTCGGACAGACCCATCGAATCTGAACCAATGCCTTACTCGCCTCGCCACCCTTTTATGCATGAGTACACGGAGCAGTATCTATGAGCACTATCGTCGCCATCGTCAAAAGCCTTGTAGGTCAAGTATTCGCCGTTTCCCTCGACGGCCTTAAGCGGCAGATATTCGAGGGCGAACGTGTACTCCAGGGCGAACAGGTACTGACCGGCCTGGGTGGTGAAGTCACGCTGCAACTGGCCAATGGCGAAGTGCTCAGCGTTGCCCAGAACAGTAACTGGCAGGCAGGCCAGGCCGAGCCGGCAGACTCCACGCAAGCGCCGGCATCCGAACTCGAACAAGCCATCGCCGCAGGCCTCGACCCCACCACCGAACTCGAAGCAACCGCAGCGGGCGCAGGTACCGGTGGCGGCACTGGCGGCGCGGCAGGCGGCGGCCATAGCTTTGTGATGCTCGACGAAACGGGCGGCCAACTGGAAGCCGAGATCGGCTTCGAGACCTCTGGTTTGGGCCTGGGCGGCAGCGCTCAGGATGAAATCGGCGGCCTGACCGGGGAAACCGGCGATGCAGACCTTGTCGACACCACGACCCCGACAATACCGGTGGATCCTGTAGATCCTGTAGATCCTGTAGACCCTGTGGATCCCGTAGATCCCGTAGATCCCGTAGATCCCGTAGATCCCGTAGATCCAGTGGACCCGGTGGACCCAACAGCCCCGACCCTGAACCTGCTGATCGACAGCGGTGTCGCCGACGACCTGATCACCAATAATGGCTCCTACAGCGTTGGCGGTGTCGAGCCCGGTGCCACCGTCGAATACAGCACCGACGGCACGACCTGGAGCACCACACCACCGGTGGCCGTGGAAGGCAGCAACACGATTCTGATACGCCAGACTGACGTCGCCGGCAACACCTCGCCGAGCAGCAGCCTGACCTTTACCCTCGACACCACTGCAAGCATCACCGTCAGCCTGGATGACGTGAACAGCGCCAACGTCGCCAACGCACCGATCTCCGGCACCTCCGATGTTGGTCCTGGCCGCACCGTGACCCTGTCAATCACCGATGCCAATGGCAACACCGTTACCACCACCGCCATTACTGGCACCGACGGCAGCTACAGCACCACCGCCGATCTTAGTGGTCTGGACGATGGCAACCTGAGCATTACTGCCAGCACCACCGACATTGCAGGTAACCCTGCTAGCGCCACCGATGCCACCAGCCTGCTCGACACCAGTGCCGAGGCCAACATCAGTATCGATCCCATCACCGCTGACAACGTTCTCAATGCCAACGAACTGGGTGGCGATAACGTCCAGATCACCGGCACCGTCAGTGGCGATGCCAAGGCTGGCGATACCGTTACCCTGACTGTGGGCAGCACCACCTACAGCGGCCCGGTCATCGAGCTTGCCGACGGCACCCTGGGCTTTGCCATCAACGTAGGCACCGGCGATCTGCGTGACAACACCCAGATTGAGGCCAGCGTCACCGCCACCGACAGCAACGGCAACACCGTCACCGCCGAGGCCGACCGCGACTACAGTGTCGACACCACGGCCAACCTCACCGTCAGCCTCGATGACGTCAACAGCAGCAACGTCGCCAACGCCCCGATCACCGGCACTTCCGATGTCGGCGCGGGTCGCACCGTGACCCTGGTTATCACCGACAGCAATGGCGACACCGTGGAAACCAGCGCCGTCACCGACGCCGATGGCAACTACAGCATCACCGAAGACCTCAGCAGCCTGACTGATGGCAACCTGGTCGTCACCGCCAGTGTCACCGACGCCGCCGGCAATCCGGCCAACGCCAGCGATGATGCAACCCTCGACGCCCTGGCCGGTGACATCAGCGTCGACCTCGGCAGCCTGGCCACCC
>CAZOEC010000013.1:0-12169 GCA_964578635.1 uncultured Pseudomonas sp. | reverse complement strand
GTGCCACTGATCGCAACGGCAGCCCGCTGAGCGACAACGACAGCGGCACCCTCGACGCCCTGACCGGTGACATCAGCGTCGACCTCGGCAGCCTGGCCACCCCGGCCGCCGTGATCATCAGCGGTACCACCAGCGATGTGGCACCGGGCAGCACCGTCAGCCTGGTCATCACCGACAGCGCCGGCACCGTGATCAATGCCACCGCCACGGTGGATGCCGATGGCAACTACAGCACCAGCGAAGACCTCAGCAGCCTGGTCGACGGCGACATCACCGTCACCGCCAGTGCCACTGATCGCAACGGCAGCCCGCTGAGCGACAACGACAGCGGCACCCTCGATGTCAACGATGCTCCCACCGGCACCGACGGCACGATCACCCTCAACGAAGACAGCAGCCACAGCTTCAGCGCAGATGATTTCGGTTTCACCGATGCGGATCTCGGCGACAGCCTACAGGCTGTGCGTATCGACAGCCTGCCGACAGCCGGTTCACTGCAACTCAACGGCGCAGCAGTCAACGCCGGCCAAGTCATTGCCCTGGCCGACCTGGGCAACCTGACGTTCCGCCCAGCAGCCGACGCCAGTGGCGATAACTACAGCGCCTTGACCTTCTCGGTCAGCGATCAGGCCGGTCAGTTCGCGCTCGCGCCTAGCACTCTCAGCTTCGATGTAACGCCAGTAGCCGATGCGCCTATCGTCACCATCGAGCTGGGTGCAGGCAGCATCAGCACCACAACCATCACTACTGCCAACGTCACAACCAGCGGTCAGGGCTTTAGCGTCAGCGCCATCAACCTCGACGGCACTCCTGGGGTGATTTCCATCAACGACAGCCCCGTTGGCTTTGGCGTCGTGGGGGATGCTTCCGGTGCCAACAACGAACTGGGCCAGTCTGGCGACCAGTCCGAACGCATCGTGGTGGACTTCGCTGCACCGGTTGCAAGCGCTACCGTCAGCTTCGCCTGGCTGCACACGGGCGAAAGGGCGACCTATAACCTGTTCGATAGCGCCGGCAACTCCATCGGCAGCGGCACAATCGCCGGGCTAACCGATATCGTCGATCCGGCCATTACACTGACCAGTGATAACGGCACGGCGATCAGCCGAATCGAGTTCAGCGCCCCGAATGGCGGCGATAACGACTACCTGATCAACTCGATCGAGTTTGTCTCCAGCATCGACTACCCGTTGACCATCACGGCCACGCCGACGGATATCGACTACTCCGAGTCGATTGCCAGCATTACGGTCGAGGTGCCTGCTGGTGCGACCCTATCAGTCGGAACCCTAAATATCGATGGGACTTGGACCCTCCCACTGGGTAACGTCGTTGGTAATGACAGTTATTCGGTGACGGTAAACCCGATCACCAAAGCGGTGACCATCACTGGCCTGGAGATGACTGTCCCTGGCAACCCGGTCGGCAGCCTGAGCGTCACGGTAACCGCAACCGCACAGGACGGAGCCGACACCGAGTCGACCTCCACCACCATCACCCTTGGCGACACAGATGCGCCAGAGACCAATGCGGTAGCAGTCGTCACCAATGAGGACGTTCCTGTTGCAGTCAACCTGAGTGCAACCGATGCATCCAGCAGCATCGCCAACTTCACCATTACCAGCCTGCCGACCAACGGCACGCTGATCTACAACGGCCAGGAGGTACTGGTTGGCCAGGTCATTCCGGCGATCGGCAATCAGGCCAGCCTGAGCTTTGCGCCAAACGCCAACTGGAATGGCAGTACCGCATTCCAGTACCTCGCCAGCGACGTTGCCGGCAACGTCGACCAGACCCCGGCCAGCGTGAACATCCAGGTCAATGCGATCAACGATGCACCGGTCAACCAGCTGCCCGCCGGCTACACCACCGACGAGGACGTTACACTCAAGCTCAGCGGGCTCTCGGTAAGCGATGTGGATGTTGCCTCGGGGCTCATCTCGGTCACCCTGACAGTTGCCAGAGGCACTATCACTGCTGCAGACGCAGGTGGTGTCAGCGTGACCGGTTCGGGTAGCGGCAGTCTGCAGCTGAGCGGCACGCTCGCCAACATCAATGCCTACCTGGCCGATACGGCCACTCAGCCGAGCTACATCCCGGTTGCCGATGACAGCGGCTCGGTCACCCTGACCATGACCAGCAACGATGGCGGCAACACCGGTGCTGGTGGAGCCCTGACGGACAGCGACAACATCACTATCACCATCAACCCGGTAGCCGATGCCGTGCCCGGCAGCGATGTTTCGCTGGTTATCGGTGCACCGCTAACCAATGAAATCAGCTTCGTCACCGATGGCGGCCTGACCGGCAAAGGTGAATACACCTTCGGCAACGGTGTCACCATCTCCACCGGCGGCAACGGCACCTTCAACTGGTCGGGTGGCAACAACCTAGGCGTAAACAGTGCTGGCGACAACGGCACAGAGGCCCAGCGTATCGAAGGTAACGAAACCATCAATTTCAGCTTCCCAACCGGCATGCAGTATATGGCGCTGAAGCTGAAGAACTCCGCCGATGACGTGGTCAAGGTCAGCAGCAAGCTAGAAACTGCCGACCTACAGGGGCAGACCGCACTGAGTGGCAGCATCGCCACGTCCTCCACCAGTACAGTGTCTTCCGCCAACCTCCAGGTGGAGCTGCAACTGGAAGTGGTCAATGCCGGCGTCACCAGCACTGTGACCCGCATTGCCACGGTCAACTCCGGTGGCAGCTGGTCTGTGAGCCTCACCGGCATCAGCGGCACCATCACCAAGGCCACACTCAACGCCACATTCGACGGAGCCCTATTCAACCAGGGCGGCAATGACTCGGCCAACGTGACCTATTCGGTCAATGCCGACATGAGCAGCCTGTCCATCGGGCTGGGAGCGGCCAATGCCTTCAATATCGGCGGCAGACCGCAAGACAACAAGTCCAACAATGGCTTCCAGATCGAGTACATCGCCGTCGACCCTAACCCGACCGGGCTGACCAGCTACACCTACCCACTCGACCTGTACGCCACGGTACAGGACACCGTTGGCACGGCGGAAGCCTTTACCGGCCTGGCCCTGAGCGACCTGCCTGCAGGCACCACCCTCAGCGTGGTACGCGCAGATGGCGGCTATCAGGAGATCACCCCCAACGCCCAGGGCGAATATGACCTGAGCGCCTATACCGCTCTGCTGAACACGCCGACCACCACATCGGGCACCGACAAGCTCTATCTGGTCACCGTTGAGGCTCTGCCCAGCGGCTTCGTCCCGACCCTGACAGTGGAAGTCAGCGACGGCGGCAGCAGCAGCGCCAAGACCATAATTGGCGGCTCCGCCAGCTCGACGCTGACCGGCGGCGCAGGCAACGACTATATCGACGGCGGTGCCGGCAACGACTTCCTGATCGGTGGCGAGGGCGACGATATTCTCCTCGGCGGCAGCGGTGCGGATACCTTCGTCTGGCAGGCCGGGCATAGCGGCAACGACGTGATCAAGGACTTCAACAGCAGCGCAGGCGACCGCATCGATCTGCGTGACCTGCTACAGGGTGAAGAAAGCACCAGCGATATCACCCAGTACCTGCGCGTGGATACGGCCACTTCGACTCTGCTGATCAGCAGCACCGGGGTACTCAACGCCGACGCCAGCAATGCCGACGTCAGCATCAAACTTGAGAACAATGGCACGCCTGTCAATCTGAACCCGGGTAACCTGAGTCCGTCCGATCTGGTCAACTCGCTGATCGCAGGGGCCGACCCGATGATCAAGACCGACCATATCTGATAAGCAGAACCCCGCTACCATAAGGAAGCGGGGTTGTTTATTCGGGTGGCCACTAAGGCAAGGAGCGGTCGATGCTGTATGTAAAGCGTGATGCGTGGGGCAACCTGCAGCAGGTTGAGGCTGCGCCCTTCGAAGGCATGGATGGCGAGTTGGCGGCGGACAGCCAGGAGGCCCAGGCCTGGTACGCCAACCAGACGGCCGAAAGCAGCCTGTTGCAACTCAAGCAGAGCGACCTGGATATGATCCGGGTACTGGAAGACTTGATCACCGTGCTGATCCGCAAGGGTGTGGTGCGGATCACCGATCTGCCGGAAGCAGCGCAGAGCAAGCTGGTCGGCCGCAGCAAGGCGCGTGATGCGCTGGGCGGCTTGCACCGGTTGATCAACGACGATGAGTCGGAGCTGATCTAAAGCTTACCCCTGTAGGAGCGGCGGGGGCACTTAGCCCATACCGGCGACCTGATCGCGGCCAAAAGCCGCTCCCTACGCCGGCTTATCCAAACGCACTATGCCCAGGGCCCCGGCTCGCCAAACAGGCGACCCTGCACGCCTTCGATCCCCATGGCACGCAGCACCTGCCACTCCCCTTCGGTTTCCACCCGCTCGGCGATCAGCGGCAGGTCGATGCTGTTGGCCGCTCGTTGCATGGCTTCGATAAACAGGCGCTTGTCGTTTTCCTGGTCGATGGCGCGGATATAGCTGCCATCCACCTTGAGGTAAGCCAAACCGAGTTTGGCCAGGTTGCCGATCATGCTGAAGCGCCCACCAAAGTGCTGCAGGCCGAGGCTGAAGCCCAGGCTGCGCAAACGCTGGGTCAGGACTTCCAGCTCGGCCTGATCGGGCAGCTGGTCCTCGTCCAGCTCCAGGCTCAGACGCGGGCCCAGGTGGCGATGTTGCTGCAGCAGCTCATACAGTCGGGCCAGGGCCTGGGGCTCGCGCACCATATGGCCGGACAGGCTCAGGGCCACCGTGGCAGTGTGGCCGGCCATCTGCTGCAGCACCTGTTCAAGCATGGCCAGATCGAGCCGACTCGACCAGCCAAAACGCTCCAGCCAGGGCAGGAAGCGCCCCGCCGCCAACAGCTTGCCTTGCTCATCGAGCACCCGCGCCAGCACCTTGTGGTGCAGCACCCGCTCCGGTTCGCCGGCGGCCACCACGGGCTGGAAGAACAACTGCAAGCGGCCCTGTTCCAGCGCCTGGTCAAGCAGGCGGTACCAGTTCTGTCGCTCATCCACCGCCTGCGTCGACGCCAGCGCAGTACTGAAGGCCCAGTTTGGCTGAGCCTGGCTCGCGGCCTGAGCCAGGGCGGCATCCAGGGCACGATAGAGGTCTTGCGGCTCATCACCCGGAGCAAAGGCGGTCAGGCCGATATGGGCCACCGGCAGGCAATCGCTGGCCCCGGTCTGCTGCAGACTGAGCAGCGTGCGCTCAAGATCCTCCGCCAGCTGCTGGGCTTCGCCACGTTCCAGGCCCGCCGCCAGAATGGCGAACTCGCCACCGCGATTACGCGCCAGCACAAAGCGCCCCTGGCTCGACTGCTGCAACAGCTCGGCAACGGCCTTGAGCAACTGGTCGGTACGCTGGCCGCCGAGGCGCTGGTTGAGCCCGGCCAGGTCGTTCAGGCGCAACAGCAGGAGGAAACCGCTGCAGGCCTGTTCCTCGACGCTCAGGCGGGCGTGCAGTTGCAGGTCGAAATAGCGCCGGTTGGCCAGGCCAGTCAGGCTGTCCTGATAGGCCTCGGCGCGCAGCACTTCGCTGCGCGCGGCCTCTTCGGCGAACAGCGCCTTGAGCTTGCCGACCATCTGGTTCATGGCATTGACCACTCGGCGGAACTCCGGGGTTTTCGGCAATTCCGGCAGGCTGAGAAATTCGCGCCGGGCGATGGCGTTGGACTGCTCGACCATATAGTCCAGCGGGCGCAACTGGCGCTTGAGCAGCAGCACCCCGAGAGCGACACAGAACACACCGCTCAGGGCCAGCCAGAGCAGATTACCCAGGGCGCTCTGCCAGAGTTTGCCGACCGCGAACAGCGGATGGCTGATCACCTGCACCTGGGCGGCCTGTCGCCAGCCGTCGCTGACAATGGCGTCGCCACGGGCCGGGGCCAGATCAACCAGGCGGGCAAACCACTGCGGGGCCTCGCCCGAGACCGGCGCCCCAACGCGCTCGACCAGCAACTCGCCATTGGCCGGGTCGACCACGCGGATGCTCTCGAAATAGCCACTGTCGAAGATCGAGCTGACCATCAGTTCGATCATCGCCACATCATTGACATGCGGGCTCAGCGACAGGCCCAGAGCCGTGGCGGCATCCTGGGCGTGGGCACGCAGCTGGTTGACCTGCTGCTCGCGGGAGCTCTCCACGCTGACCAGGAAGCTGCCGGTGAAATTCACCAGCATCAACACGCAGATGGCAATAAACAGCTGCTTGAACAGTGACATCAGTGACTCCTGCTAGGCGGGCTCAAGGGAAACCCTCGGCGCGCATCTTTTTCAACAGATCCTGCCAGCGCGACAACTTCTTGCTGTCGCCCACCTGCTTGCCGCCGCCGGCCCCGGGTAACCACAGGCCCTCGGCATTGAAGGAATACACCGGTACCAGGTCGCTGCGCTGGCTGGCCGGCTCGATGGCATCGATCAGGTTATCCAGCACCAGCGGCATGGCCAGTGGATGGGCGTAATAGGTCAGGACCATATGGGCCTGATTCAGGCGCACCGCCTTGACATAGGTGATGCGCAACTTTTCGCTCGGCACCCCGAGCTGGCGCAGGCTGAAATACTTGGCAATCGCATAGTCCTCACAGTCGCCGGCCCCACGCCACAGCGCCTCGACTGGCGTGGCCCAGTAATCCTGCACCCGCCATATGGCGATATCGTCACGAAAGCGCAGACGCAGATTGAAGAAGCGATTGACCGCCTTGAGCTGCTCCAGCTCATCTACTGCGGCCTGCTCCTGCAACAGCCGTTGCCAGTCATTGATACGACCCCGGCCCTCGCCCAGCGGGCCATAAAGCTGTTCGGCCCGCGTGGTGATATGGCCGAAATCCCAGTCGGCATGCAATATACCCGCCGCCAGGGCGAGCAGCAGCGCAAGGGCCAGAGCGGCTTTGCCCACAGAAATACGCAGAATTTCGATCCGGCCAGACTGCACGCCACGACTTCCACCACAAGATGGCGGCCATGGTGCGGGCGGTGCCGGCAAAAGGCAATCACGGCTGGGCAGCGAGTGGCCCCCCTGTGATGAACGACCGCGACGAAGAGGTTTAGCGGACGCGGTTCAGGCTCTGGGCAGGCCCTGGATATGCAGCACACCAAACAGCAGCACCTGGGCGCGTTCCAGCCAGGGCTGCGGGCGGCCCTGCAGACGCTGACGAAACAGCAGCACCTCACCGACATGGGCCAGCAACACCGCCGCCGCGGCCAGGTTGACCGGCCAGAACCAGGCCTCGCCCAGGGGTACGAACAGATTGGCCAGCGCCAGCAGCCAGAACATGGCCAGCGCGCCCTTGGCAAAACTCAGCAGATGCATCGGTACACTCCTCGCGTGCAATGGGAGCACCGAGGATGCCGTAGCCGAACCGGCCTGCCCGCTGGACTTTGGTTGAGCCGTATACCGCAGCCGCCGCACTTAGGGTGCGCCGTGGGCAAGAAGCTATATAGAAGGAGATGGCGGCTTCAGCCGTAAAACCGCAGCCGCCTGGTTGAGCCGCCCCTAGGGTACTAGTTGTACTGGCGTTGCCAGCCGCGCCCATCACCGCCGCGCTGCTCGTTACCACGCTGGCGGCCATCCTGCTGCCGGCGCGGTTGAGCGTTCTCCTGCCGGTGCTGACGTGGCTGCTCCTGCCGGCGCTCGCCGCGCTGTTCACTCCAGCCGGCCTGGCGCTCTATGCCACGGTACTTGTGCCCGTTGGACTGGTGATGGCGCGGCGCAGGGGCCGGCAAATAGCGGCGCTGGTCATGTCGATCATGGTCATAACGCCGGCCGTCGTGGCGACGACCGTCATGATCATGGCGGCGCGCGTCATAGCGATAACCGTCGTGCCGATAGTGACGTGGCACCACATACACCGGTTGACGCGGCACATGGTAATAGGTGGTCGAATAATGGCGGTCATAGCCGCGATGGCCATAGCCACTGCCACCGTATACCGCACAACCGGTCAGGGTCAGCCCCAACAACGCGATAATCATGGATTTAAACAGCATGCTGGCCTCCGTACCGCCAGTGGATAAAAGGCCAGCAAATGCTGGCCTTCTGGAACCGCTGAAATCGAGCTAACGAATCAGCAGCGACCTTTTTTCGCCTGCCCTGGCGGGCAATGAGGTGGACCACCACCGCCATCGCCGATATCGACCCCTATGCCTGGAAGACGCAGGCTACAACCCTGTACGCTGACGGCCAGCATGGCGACCAGCAATAAGCTCAAATAAGTTTTCATCAGCAACGCCCCTGCATACGTAAACCTGGTGGGCAATGGCCACCATTACCACCACCATACCCTACATCCACCCGCACAGGCTCACCGATGCGCGCATGCACACCCGGCGCGCTGAAGGTACAGCCACCAAGCAACAGCACTAAAGCCATCAGAGCTAGAACACGCATAGCGATACTCCTCGAATTTCCCACGGGCATCAGATGCCTGCGACCACCTTGGCTCCCATAACTGGAGCAGGTATGAACTTCGACACTGGCGGATCGCGCCTGTTCAATTGCCGGCGAAAATACAGCGCCAATCCATGCCCCCTCACACCCGAAAACAAACGCTCTATCCGCACCTTATTGCAGCGCAGCCAGCTGATCGCGCACCAGAACAGCGCAACAGTCGCAGCCAACAATCATCCATTGTCCTCTCTTAACCCTATTGCAGAGCCCTGCAGAGCAGCTGGCACGATGTTCGCTAAGTAATCAGCGTGCAGGAACAACCCTTATGCCGATGCATAACGGGATCGCGGCACCACAATTTGCAATTGCCGACTAGGGTTCCGGCTCGCTCGATGCGAAAGTCATCGGCGAGTGACTGGTCCGAGAGTTGGCGACCTCCTTCGAGGTTACACGGCGGGATAAAAGCCCGGGAGAACGCGCCCCAGAGATGGGGGAACCGCCGCGCACTCCTGCCCGCCATTTCTCGAACTGGAGGTTCCACCATGCGTAAGCCCCGTCTGTTCTCCACCCTCGCCGCCGGCCTGATCGCCGCCATCAGCCTCACTAGCCACGCCGCGCCGAAAGCCGACTTCAGCGTCTGCTGGACCATCTACGCCGGCTGGATGCCCTGGGAATACGGTGCCGCAGAAGGCATCGTCGACAAGTGGGCGAAGAAGTACGACATCAATATCGATGTGGTGCAGATCAACGATTACGTCGAGTCGATCAACCAGTACAGCGCAGGCCAGTTCGACGGCTGCACCATGACCAATATGGACGCCCTGACCATCCCGGCCGCGGGCGGCATCGACTCCACCGCACTGATCATCGGCGACTTCTCCAACGGCAACGACGGCGTCGTGCTCAAGGGCGAGAAGAAGACCCTGGGCGACCTCAAGGGCCAGAACGTCAATCTGGTTGAACTGTCCGTGTCCCACTACCTGCTGGCCCGCGGCCTGGAAAAGGCCGGTCTCAGCGAGAGAGACCTGAAAGTGGTCAACACCTCTGACGCCGACCTGGTGGCCGCCTTCGCCACCAGCGACGTGACCGCCGTGACCACCTGGAACCCGCTGCTGGCCGAGATTGAGGCCACCCCCGGCGTGACCAAGGTGTTCGACTCCAGCCAGATCCCTGGGGAAATCATCGACCTGATGGTGGTCAACAGCGACACCCTCAAGGACAACCCGGCGTTCGGCAAGGCGCTGACCGGGGCCTGGTACGAAATCATGGCCACCATGAGCGCCGACACCCCAGCCGGCAAGGCGGCACGCGAGCATATGGCCAAGGCCTCCGGCACTGATCTGGCCGGCTACGAAGCCCAGCTGGCCGCGACCAAGATGTTCTATTCGGCCAAGGACGCCGTGGCCTTCGCCACCAGCCCGAAACTGCCAGCCACCATGACCAAGGTCGCGGAGTTCTCCTTCGGCCACGGCCTGCTCGGCGAAGGCGCGCAAAGTAGCGACGCCATCGGCATGAGCTTCGCCAAGGACGTGACCACCGGCGACAGCGGCAACCTCAAGCTGCGCTTCGACCCCAGCTATATGCAGATGGCGGCCGACGGCACGCTCTGAGGCTCGTAGGGTGCGCCGTGCGCACCACCCACTCCCACGAGTACCGATGGTGCGCACAGCGCACCCTACGCAGAGATAGCCTATGCGCCTGATCAACCGCCACCCGGATCGCAGCGGTCGCCTGCTGCTGATCCTGCTGCCCTTCGCCCTGCTGCTGTTCGCCTACTTTGTCGGCTCGGCGCAGCGTCTGGCAGACAATCCCAACGACAAGCTGCTGCCCAGCGCCAGCCAGATGGGTGCGGCCATCGAGCGCCTGGCCTTTACCGAGGACAAACGCAGCGGCAACTACCTGTTCTGGCAGGACAGCGCCGCCAGCCTCAAACGCTTAGGCCTGGGCATCGGTATCGCTGCCCTGGTCGGTCTGTGTCTGGGCATCGCCGCCGGTACCCTGCCGTTGTTCAGCGCACCGCTGTCGCCGCTGCTCACGGTGCTGTCGATGGTGCCGCCGCTGGCGATACTACCGATCCTGTTTATCGTCTTTGGTCTGGGCGAATTATCCAAGGTGATGTTGATCGTTATCGGCATCACCCCGGTGCTGGCCCGCGATCTGGAACAGCGCGCCCGGGAAATTCCGCCGGAGCTGCTGATCAAGGCACAAACTCTGGGGGCCAGTACCTGGACCCTGATCCTGCGTGTGGTGCTGCCGCAGATCCTGCCGCGTCTGCTGATCGCCCTGCGCCTGGTGCTCGGTTCGGCCTGGCTGTTTCTGATCGCAGCCGAAGCCATCGCCAGTACCGATGGCCTGGGCTACCGGATCTTTCTGGTGCGCCGCTATATGGCCATGGATGTGATCCTGCCCTACGTGGCCTGGATCACCCTGCTCGCCTGGCTGATGGACCTGGGTCTGCGTCAACTCACCCGCCTGTGTTTCCCCTGGTATGAGGGGGCCAAGGCATGAGTTTTATTCAGGTCAAAAACGTCTGGCAGGAATATGGCGATCAAGTGGTGCTTGAGCGCCTCAATCTAAGCATCAACGAAGGCGAGTTCTGCACCCTGGTCGGCGCGTCCGGCTGCGGTAAATCGACCTTTCTGCGCCTGCTACTGGGCCAGGAACGCGCCAGCCGGGGCGAGATTCTGCTGGGCGGCGAGCCCCTGGCCGGTGAGCCCGATAGCAGCCGCGGCGTGGTGTTCCAGCGCTATTCGGTATTCCCGCATCTTTCGGTGCTGGATAACGTCGCCATCGGCCTGGAACTGCCACGCGCGCCGCTGCTCGGCCGGCTATTTGGCCGCGCCAAGCGCGAGGCCCGCGAGCAAGCCGCAGTGATTCTGCACAAGGTCGGCCTCGGCCACGCCCTGGACAAATACCCCAGCCAGCTTTCCGGTGGCATGCAGCAACGCCTGGCGATTGCCCAGGCGCTGATCATGCAGCCGCGCGTGCTGCTGCTCGACGAGCCCTTCGGCGCGCTCGACCCCGGTATCCGCAAGGACATGCACGTGCTGCTGCTGGAGCTGTGGCGCGCCACCGGCCTGACCGTATTTATGGTCACCCACGATCTGAGCGAAGGCTTTAGCCTCGGCACCCGCCTGCTGGTGTTCGACAAGGTCCGCGTCGACCCCCACGCACCGAATGCCTTTGGTGCGCGCATCACCTACGACATTCCCTTGAACAGCGACCGCCGCGCCCAGCGCGCCGCCGTCGACGCCTTGCCCGCGCATATCGCCGGCAAGCTGAACCCGGCCCTGTAAGGAGTTGCCATGACAGCTGCACTGACCCTGCGCCCCACCCTCTACGAAGAATTCGTGCCCGGCGGTGGCCACACCTCCTTTGTCCTCAAGCGCGGCCAGTTACTGCGCATCACTGACCTCGAAGGTGCGGCCAATGCCAGCCTGCTGCTGCTCAACGCAGCCGAGAAAAGCGAACGGCTAAATCTGCCCGACAGCCTCAAATGCCAACACACCGCCAAACTCACCGCCGGCCACTGCCTGTACTCGGACATGGGCCGCGTACTCGCCGCGATCACCGCCGACACCTGCGGCTGGAGCGACAGCCTCGGCGGTGTGCTTTGCGCACAGGAAGTCGCCGAAAAGTACGGTCAGGGCCGCTACCAGGAACTGCGCAACGGCTTCTTTCGCAACGGCACCGACAACCTGCTGGTGGAACTCGGCAAGTGGGGCCTGGGCCTGTCCGACCTGCTGATGACCCTCAATCTGTTCAGCCGCGTGAACGTTGATGAGGCCGGGCGTTTCCACTTCGTCG
>CAZOEC010000012.1:0-52359 GCA_964578635.1 uncultured Pseudomonas sp. | reverse complement strand
TTCGCGCCAGAACAGGCTCTGGGTCTCGATCTGGCTGTCGGTGCCGCCTTTGACGAAGGCCGCCTGGATCGAGCAGCTGTCCGGGTAGTTGCCTTTGAAGTGCAGGGTGTCGACGACGATGCGTTCGATCTCGCCCGGATGGCCGAGGGCGACAATCACCCAATCGTTACCCGGGGTACGCCGACGTGCGGTTTCCCAGCCGTCGCCCATGTTGATGCCACGGCCGGGGTTGAGGATGTTGCTCATGCGGCCGAAGTGTTCGTCCGAGCAGGCCAGGGCGCGACCGCCATTCAGCGCAGCAGCCAGGTCGATCTGCTCGTTGTCACCTACGTTCGACCAGTCACGGAACGGTACGCCGTAGACGCGCAGACGGGCGACGCCGCCGTCCGGGTAGATGTTGAAGCGCAGGTGGGTGAAGGCCTGAGCATTGGCGATTTCATGGTAGTGGTGGCTGTTGCCTTGCAGCTCGACTGCGGCCAGTACTTCGGTCCACTCGGTGGCGTCGGTCGGGTCGCCTTCAGCCACGAAGCAGCCTTCCAGGGACGCCGACGGCGGGAAGTTACCGGTGAAGAAGCTGGTGTCGATGTCCACACCCTTGATCGAGCCCGGTACGCCCAGGCGGATTACCGCGCTGTCGTAACCTTCGAAGCGCTTGCGGCGCGATTCCCAGCCATCCATCCACTTGCCGTTGTCATCGAACACGCCCTCCTTCCATACGGCCGGGGTCGGCTGGAACAGACGGTTAACGTCGGCGAACCAGTCGTCGGTCACCGAGATGGCCTTGGTGCCCAGGCGAGCGTCGGCCAGGTTGACGTATTTCTCAAAGGGTACGGCGTAAGCTTTCATGAAATGTCTGCCTTAGATGATGGCGTTGGGGAGGGCGGAGGGCTTGCGGCCTACAGCTGCTGCAAGCGGAACAGCGCGATCTTGTTGATCTCGGCCAGGGCGCAGGCGAATTCCTGCTCCGGGGAGTTATGAATCCGCTCCTCGAAGGCCGCCAGGATCTGGTGCCGATTGCTGCCTTTCACCGCCATGATGAAGGGGAAGCCGAACTTGGCTTTGTAGGCATCGTTCAGTTCGGTAAAGCGGGCGAACTCTTCTGCGGTACAGGCGTGAATGCCCGCACCTGCCTGCTCCGAGGTGGAGGAGGCGGTCAACT
Organism: uncultured Pseudomonas sp.; assembly: GCA_964578635.1. Taxonomy (GTDB): domain Bacteria; phylum Pseudomonadota; class Gammaproteobacteria; order Pseudomonadales; family Pseudomonadaceae; genus Aquipseudomonas. Next base: position 51,200 of record CAZOEC010000012.1, on the reverse strand, counting down.
CACCGCGTACGGCTGCCTTGCCGGCCAGGTCCGGGTGAGCATTGATCAATGCCAGCTGCGTCGCATAGCTGGCACTGAGCAACAGGTCGGCCATGCGCTGATGCAGGCCGTTGATTTCGTTAATGCTGTCGTCCTGGCCCAGGTCAAAGGCCTTCTCGGCGACCCAAGGCGAGTGCTCGTAGATATCGGCGAAGACGGTGACGAAGTCTTCGCGGCTCAGGCTCGAAGGTGTCAGGGTCTGAAAGCGGCTCATTTGCTGTTCTCGCTGAAAGGATGAGTGGCGTGCCAATGACGGGCAATATCGACGCGGCGGGCGCACCAGACTTTGTCGTGACCTTTGACGTATTCGATAAAGCGCGCCAGGGCGGCGATACGCGCCGGACGGCCGAGCAGACGGCAGTGCATGCCGATCGAGAGCATCTTTGGCGCGCCGGCCACACCTTCGGCGTAGAGCACGTCGAAGGCGTCCTTGAGGTACTGGTAGAAGTCGTCGCCGGTGTTGAAACCCTGCACCTGGGTAAAGCGCATGTCGTTGGTGTCCAGGGTGTAGGGGATCACCAGGTGCGGCTTGGCTGCGGTGCTGGCCGGGTCCCAGTAGGGCAGGTCGTCGTCGTAGGTGTCGGAGTCGTAGAGGAAGCCGCCTTCCTCCATGACGATGCGCCGGGTATTCGGCCCGGTACGGCCGGTGTACCAGCCCAGCGGGCGTTCTCCGGTGATGCCTTCGAGGATGCGGATGGCTTCGAGCATGTGCTCGCGCTCTTCGGCTTCGCTCATGTACTGGTAGTCGATCCAGCGGTAGCCGTGGCTGCAGATCTCGTGACCGGCGGCGGCCATAGCCTTGATCGCATCCGGATGGCGCTGGGCGGCCATGGCCACGGCGAAAATGGTCAACGGAATATCGTGCTGCTGGAACAGCTTGAGCAGGCGCCAGACGCCGGCGCGGCTGCCGTATTCATAGAGCGACTCCATGCTCATATTGCGCGCGCCCTGCAGCGGCTGGGCGGAGACCATCTCGGAAAGAAACGCCTCGGACTCCTTGTCGCCGTGCAGCACATTGCGTTCACCGCCTTCCTCGTAATTGAGCACAAAGGACAGGGCGATACGCGCATCATTCGGCCAATGCGGATGGGGCGGGGTGTTGGCGTAACCGATCAGGTCGCGTGGGTAGTCAGCGCTCACTGCAGTCTTCCTTCTTGGTGTTTGTGGCGGTCACTGGGTTGGCCCAGGGTAGGGTGGGTAACCGCGATGGCTCAATTGTATACAAAGTGCATTGCATTTTGTAAATCGAAAATTTGCATTTTTTCTAAAAAACGCCATTTCAGCAAAACCGCCCCAGGCGTTAACCCCGACCTCCAGCGCGTCGGCCCGTGCAACGCTGATCGGCTTTATGCCCTGGCGAGCAGGTGGCAGCCGAGGGGGAGTTGGGCTTTGGATATTGTGTACAATTATTTTAAAAAGTGTCTTATATTTTGTTTTCGACATGCTATGCTGCTGGCAGGTCAAGGCCGCCAAAGCCTGAGTAATCTGTCGAATTCACTACAAGTAGAGGAGGTGTGGTGCCTGCCTGGGTCTTTGCTCAGCGTAGACGCCCCTAACCGATGGGACGATTGACTACACATGTTCTAGATGCCGCGCATGGCTGCCCCGGCAGCGCCCTGAAGATCGAGCTGTACCGCGTCGAAGGGACTCGGCTGGAGTTGCTTAACAGCGTGCAGACCAACAGCGATGGCCGCTGCGATGCGCCGGTGTTGCAGGGCGATGACTACCGCACGGGCGTCTACCAGCTGCATTTCCACGCCGGCGATTACTACCGCGCCCGTGGTGTTGCCCTGCCTGAGCCGGCCTTTCTTGATGTGGTGGTGCTGCGCTTCGGTATAGATGCCGAGCAGGAGCACTACCACGTGCCGCTGCTGATTTCCCCCTACAGCTACTCCACCTATCGCGGTAGCTGACACCAATGCTTGTCACCCTCTGACTCATTCAAGAGTCCCTGGCCCGCCCACACTGCGGGCCTTTTTTTGTCTGCGATTTATCGGGTGGTAATGATGCCGGTGCGCACGGCGCACCCTACGGGGTGGTGCGCCCATCTCGGGTAGGGTGCGCCGTGCGCACCGACTTATTAGCGGCTTAGCAACGAAGCCGCGCCCGCGCCACCGAACAAGCCCGCGCTGATGCGGTTGAACCATACCTGGCCCTTGCCGGAGCGCAGGTAGCGTGCTGCGCCCTGGGCGCTGAGGCCGTAGAACAGCTTGCAGGCCAGATCCAGCACCGCCCAGGTGGCGATCATCAGCAGCAGCTGGCCGAGCATCGGCCGTTCGGCGCTGATAAATTGCGGCAGGAAAGCGGCGAAGAACAGGATGTCCTTGGGATTGCTCGCGCCCAGGCCGAAGGCCTTCCAGAACATGCTGCGAAAGCCTGGGTTGACCGGTTGTTCTTCGGCCGTCACCGGCCTGGCGGCCTGTCGCGAAGCCTGCCAGCTCTGCCAGGCGAGGTAGAACAGGTACAGCGCGCCGACAATCTTCAGCAGGCTGAACAGCTGCTCCGAGGCCAGCAGCAACGCGCCCAAGCCCAAGGCCGAGGCGCTGAGCAGGCAGATCGAGGCCGACACCCCACCGATAAAGGCCGGCAGCGAGCGGCGCAGGCCGTAGTTCAGGCTGTTGCTAACCATCAACAGTGACAGCGGCCCGGGGATCAGAATCACCACCAGTGCAGCGCTTGCGAACAACAGCCAGGTTTCCAGGCTCATTCCTTATTCTCCAGATGTACAAAAGCCCTGACGCCATATCAGGGCTTCGGTTTTGCTTGGTTCATGTTCCTTTGCTTTGAAAACGTAGCGAGCGATGGCTAGGCAAGGCGAAGTCAGGCGCAAAAGCGGAGTGTACTTTTGTACATGAGCATTTTAAGCCTGACTTCAACGCAGCATAGGCGAGCGCAGTAGTTTTCAATTAGAGGAAGGCGAACTTGGCGATAAAGATAATGCACAACACATACAGGCTGACGGAGACCTTGTCACGCTGGCCGGTCAGTAGTTTCAGCGTGGCGTAGGTCAGAAAGCCCAGGGCAATGCCGTTGGCGATGGAGAAGGTCAGCGGCATCATCACCACGGTGACAATTGCCGGGATGGTGTCGGTGTGATCCTTCCAGTCGATATGGGCCATGCCGCTCATCATCAGCATCGCCACATAGATCAGCGCGCCAGCGGTGGCGTAGGCGGGGATCATGCCGGCCAGGGGAGCGAAGAACATCGCAGCGAGAAACAGCAGGCCTACCGCAACGGCGGTCAGCCCGGTGCGGCCACCGGCGGCGACACCCGAGGCGCTTTCCACGTAGCTGGTTACCGGTGGGCAACCGACCATGGCACCAATCACGCTGGAGGTACTGTCGGCCTTGAGGGCCTTGGACAGGTTCTGGATCTTGCCGTCTTCATCCACCAGGTTGGCGCGATGGGCCACACCCATCAGGGTGCCGGCGGTGTCGAACATATTGACGAAGAGGAAGGCCAGAATCACGCTGATCATCGCCACGTTGAAGGCACCGGCGATATCCATGGCCAGGAAGGTCGGAGCCAGGCTTGGCGGCATCGACACCAGACCGTTGTACTCGACCAGACCCAGGGCCCAGCCGCCGGCGGTGACCGCCAGCATGCTGAAGAGAATGGCCCCGAACACATTGCGATGGCTGAGTACGGCGATCATCAGAAAGCACACGGCGGCCAGCAGCGCATTGGGTTCGCCGAACGAGCCCATGGTCAGCAGGGTGGCCGGGCTGTCGACGACGATGCCGGCGGTCTTCAGGCCGATCAGGCCGAGGAACAAGCCGACCCCCGCACCCATGGCGAAACGCAGGCTCATGGGGATGCTGTTGAGCAGCCATTCGCGGATGCGTGACAGGCTCATGATCATAAACAGGATGCCGGAGATAAACACCGCGCCCAGGGCGATCTGCCAGCTGTAGCCCATCTCGCCGACCACCGTGTAGGTAAAGAAGGCATTGAGGCCCATGCCTGGTGCCAGGCCCACCGGCCAGTTGGCGTACAGCCCCATCAGGAAGCAGCCGATGGCCGCGCCGATGCAGGTGGCGACAAACGCCGCGCCATGATCGATACCGGCACCGGCCATGATGTTGGGGTTGACGAAGATGATGTAGGCCATGGTGACAAAGGTCGTCAGGCCAGCCAGGAGTTCGGTCTTGATGCTGGTGCGGTGTTCGGTCAGCTTGAAGAAACGGTCCAGTAGACCCGGCTTTATCAGCCCTTGGACGTGAGTCGCATGTTGTTCTTGTTTAGCGCTTTCCACAGTGGGTACTCCTCATCTCTCTTGTTGTGTACCACCCAGAGCCTGTGCTGCGCACGGTTTCGACTCTCTGAGGCAGATGGTGCGTTGCGGTGTGCTTGTCGGTCTTGTTGTTGACCGATGGGTCAGGAAGTCACACTGTCGCGATTATGCGTTTGTATACAAAAAAAGCAAATAATGTTTTTAGAGTGGTTCTGTATTTGGCTATGAATTGTGATGTATCTGTAGATCCAGAGACTTCGCGTGTTTCGCCTTGAATTTTTTAAAAAAAATAATAAAAACAATTGCTTGAGTGTTTTATTGGCAGCTATCCAGGCGTCTATAAAGTCCACACGAGAACCCGTCGAGGTGTTTTTGAGCGGGCCTTAAGGCGATTAACAGCTACAGAACGGGGCTGCTTAGAAGAAATAAATTTAGCGGTTTTGCCAGGCCGGGAGAGGGGAGGAGGGGCCGGCGGGGCGGGCACAGGCCTGGACGGGGCTTGGGCTGTTGCGCTAACGGTGTACGAGCTGGTCACATTGTGTACAATGCAGGGGAATTTTATCTGTAACTTTTCCGCTATCCGTTGCTTGGCCCGACCAGCATGTGCACGGCAGAAGGGTTGCCCGAGTAGAAACCGCCGGACTTTTTCACGCGAGCCAGAATGAACGAACAATTGCAGCCCCTAAAGAAGCAGTCGCGCGAAGGCAAAAGCACTCGCAGCGGGACTCAGGATGATGTCGTTTACGCGCATATTTTCGATGCCATTCTCGAGCAGCGTCTGGCTCCTGGCACCAAGCTCAGCGAAGAAGCCCTGGGCGAGATTTTCGGTGTCAGCCGCACCATTATCCGCCGCGCCCTGTCGCGCCTGGCCCACGAGGGCGTGGTGCTGCTGCGGCCTAACCGCGGCGCAGTAGTTGCCAGCCCTGGGGCGGAAGAGGCCAAGCAGATTTTCTATGTGCGGCGCATGATCGAGCGCGCCATCACCGAACTGGCTTGCAAGAACGCCACGCCCGAGCAGATCGCCGGCTTGCGCCAGATGGTGATCGACGAGCGCGAGTGCTTTGCTCGCGGTGATCGTGGCATGGGGATTCGCCTGTCCGGCGAGTTCCACCTCAAATTGGCTGAGGCCGCGGGCAACCAGACCCTGTTTGGTTTTCTACGCAGCCTGATCTCGCAGACTTCGCTGATCATCGCCCTGTACGAGAGCAACAGCCGTACCCACTGCTCGGATGCCGAGCACGACCAGGTGATCGATGCCATCGAGGCCGGCAATGTCGAAGTGGCCGTCGACCTGATGATGCGCCATATGGACAGCGTCGATGCCAAGCTCAACCTGGATGGCGAAACCGCCTCCGATGACCTGCATGCGGTGTTTTCCCATCTGTTGCCCAGCAACAAGAAGAAGCCGGGACGCAGCAGCGCCAATCGCTGATTTCAGGCTCGAACAAAAGAAGCCCCGATGCGCGAGCATCGGGGCTTTTTATTGGCGGCGGGCTACGCGGCTAGGGCACGTCGCTGTGGGATGGGCTTTAGCCGCGACAGTCGCCGCTGAAGCGCCTCCCGGGGTTTGTCTCAATCGCGTGCGTGGACTGACACGCCAGCAGCAAAGGTTTCCTTGATCGCGCGGTCGTCGCCGAGCATGGTCAGGGCGAACAGCTTCTCATCCAGGGTCTTGGCCTGCTGCATGCGGTAGCTGATCAGCGGCGTGGCGTTGTAGTCGAGCACCACGAAGTCGGCGTCTTTGCCGCTCTCGAAGTTGCCGATCTTGTCGTCCAGGTACAGCGCATGGGCACCGCCGAGGGTGGCCAGGTACAGCGACTTGAATGGATCGAGCTTCTTGTCCTGCAACTGCATGACCTTGTACGCCTCGTTCAGCGATTGCAGTTGGCTGAAGCTGGTGCCGGCACCCACGTCGGTGCCCAGGCCGACGCGTACGCCGTGCGTTTCCAGCTTGTTCAGATCGAACAGGCCGCTGCCGAGGAACAGGTTGGAGGTCGGGCAGAAGGCCACCGCCGAGCCGGTTTCGGCCAGGCGCTTGCATTCGTCGTCGCACAGGTGCACGCCGTGGGCGAATACCGAGCGCGCGCCGATCAGCTGGTAGTGGTCGTACACATCCAGGTAGCCCTTGCGCTCGGGGAACAGCGCCTTGACCCACTCGATTTCCTTGCGGTTCTCGGACAGGTGGGTGTGCATATACAGGTCCGGGTACTCGCCCAGCAGCTTGCCGGCCAGGGTCAGTTGCTCCGGGGTGCTGGTCGGGGCGAAGCGCGGGGTCACCGCGTAATGCAGGCGGCCCTTGCCGTGCCAGCGTTCGATCAACTCTTTGCTGTCGGCGTAGCCGGATTCCGGGGTATCGGTCAGGTAGTCCGGAGCGTTGCGATCCATCAGCACTTTGCCGGCGATCATGCGCAGGTTCAGCGCTTGGGCGGCTTCGAAGAAGGCGTCCACTGATTGCTTGTGCACGCTGCCGAACACCAGCGCGGTGGTGGTGCCATTGCGCAGTAACTCTTTCAGGAAGATACCGGCCACATCAGCGGCGTGGGCTTTGTCGGCAAACTGCTGCTCGGTGGGGAAGGTGTAGGTGTTCAGCCAGTCCAGCAGTTGCTCGCCGTAGGAAGCGATCATCCCGGTTTGCGGGTAGTGGATATGGGTGTCGATAAACCCGGGGGTGATCAGCGCATCGCGGTATTCGGTGATGTCCACGCCCTTGAGGCTGGGCAGCAGGTCGGCGGCATGGCCGACTTTGGCCACCTGGCCGTTGTCGACGACCAGCACGCCATCCTCGAAATATTCATAGGATTGCTCGATGCCGACCACGGCAGGGTCGGCAAGGCTGTGCAGGATGGCGGCGCGGTAGGCGTGGGTCGTGGTGCTCATGGTTGTCTCTATCAATCATTGATGGGGATAGGTAGGAGCGGCCTTGGCCGCGATCAGATCCAATCGCGGCCAAGGCCGCTCCTACAAAAATCTGCGCAAGCTCAGCGCCAACCTACGGCTGGGCGCGACGCGAATTGGGCAGCAGCTTGGCAACGCTGCTTTCGCCTTTTTTCACGTCCTGGCCAAAGGCGGCGTTGTAGGTGGCGATCACCTCGCCGGCGATGGACACGGCTATTTCAATCGGCAATTTGCCTTTCACTTCAGGTAAACCCAGTGGGCAGCGCATTCTTTGCATCACCTCGGCGGCAACGCCTCGGTCGCGCAGGCGGTGTTCGAACTTGGCGCGTTTGCTCTTCGAGCCGATCAGGCCGTAGTAGGCGAAATCATTGCGTTTGAGGATTTCTGCAGTCAGCTCCAGATCGAGCTGGTGATTGTGGGTCATGACGATAAAGTAGCTGCCGGCCGGCATACGCTCGACCTCATCGACCACGTCGTCTTCGACCACCTTTTCCACCCCGGCCGGGATCTGCTCGGGGAATTCGTTTTCCCGCGAGTCGATCCAGCGCACCTTGCATGGCAGGCTGGCAAGCAGCGGCACCAGGGCGCGGCCAACGTGGCCGGCACCGAATACGGCGATCTGCGCCTGCGGTTGGCCCATGGGTTCGAACAGCAATACGGTGGCACCGCCACAGCACTGGCCGAGGCTGGCACCCAGACTGAAGCGTTCCAGGCGGGTGTCCTGGCTGCGGCTGCTGAGCATTTCGCGGGCCAGCTCTATCGCCTTGAATTCCAGATGACCGCCGCCGATGGTCTCGAAGATGCGCTCGGCAGTGACCACCATTTTCGAGCCCGCATTGCGCGGGGTTGAGCCGCGCTCTTCGATGATGGTCACCAGCACGCAGGGTTCATCGCGTTGCTGCAGGTCGGCGAGGGCGCTGATCCAGCTCATTTGCTCAGCCTCCAGGTAGGTGGCAGTTGTCCGGGGCGCGGCAAGCGCCAGTTGCTCGGCGACGGGTCCAGTATCGGTACCGGAATCGGTCGCGGTGTTTGCGGTTTCGTTTCGGTGTGTTTTGTCATTGTTATGCACCTTCGGCTTTATGTAGGAGCCAGCTTGCTGGCGATCGCGGTATCGGATCGCCAGCAAGCTGGCTTCTACAGGTTTAGGCCGGTTCGACTTCTGTCGCTGCGACTTTGGCCGGTTGCTGGAGTTTTTTCATCTGCTCCACGCCCCAGAGCACGCGCTCAGGAGTTGCCGGGGCATCGATATTCGGCTGCACTTTGTAGTCGGCCAGGCTGGCCACGGCGTCCTTGATCGCACACCACACGGCGATGCCGAGCATAAACGGCGGCTCACCAACGGCCTTGGAATGGAACACGGTGTCTTCCGGGTTCTTGCGGTTTTCCACCAGCTTGACCCGCAGGTCCAGCGGCATATCGGCGATGGCCGGGATCTTGTAACTGGCCGGACCATTGGTCATCAGCTTGCCTTTGCCGTTCCACACCAGTTCTTCCATGGTCAGCCAGCCCATGCCCTGGACGAATGCGCCTTCGACCTGGCCGATGTCGATGGCCGGGTTCAGCGAGGCCCCGACGTCATGCAGGATGTCGGTGCGCAGCATCTTGTACTCGCCGGTCAGGGTGTCGACTATCACCTCGGAGCAGGCGGCACCGTAGGCGAAGTAGTAGAAAGGACGGCCGGCGGCCTTGTCACGGTCATAGAAGATCTTCGGCGTACGGTAGAAGCCTGTGCTGGAGAGCGATACCTGGCCGAAGTAGGCCTTCTGGATCACTTCCTCGAAGCTCAGGAACAGGTCGCGCACGCGCACCTGGCTGTTACGAAATTCGACGTCTTCCGGGGTGACCTTGTATTCGCGTACCAGAAAATCCACCAGGCGCTGCTTGAGGGTTTCGGCGGCGTTCTGCGCGGCCTTGCCGTTGAGGTCGGCACCGCTGGATGCCGCTGTCGGCGAGGTGTTTGGCACCTTGTCGGTGTTGGTTGCGGTGATCTGGATACGCGAGATATCCACCTGCAGCACTTCGGCGACGATCTGCGCGACCTTGGTGTTCAGGCCCTGGCCCATCTCGGTGCCGCCGTGGTTCAGGTGGATCGAACCGTCGGTATAGATATGGATCAGCGCGCCGGCCTGGTTGAGGAAGGTGGCGGTAAAGCTGATGCCGAATTTCACCGGGGTCAGCGCCAGGCCTTTCTTCAGCACCGGGCTCTTGGCGTTGAATGCGCGGATTTCTTCGCGGCGCTTGGCGTAGTCACTGCTGGCTTCCAGATCGGCGGTCATCTCGTGGATAACGTTGTGTTCGACTGTCTGGTGGTAGTGGGTGACGTTACGCTCGGTCTTGCCGTAGTAGTTGATCTTGCGCACTTCCAGCGGGTCTTTGCCCAGGCTGCGCGCCACCGCATCCATGATCTCCTCGATGGCGACCATGCCCTGCGGGCCGCCGAAGCCACGGTAGGCGGTGTTCGAGGCGGTGTTGGTCTTGCAGCGGTGGCCATTGATGGTGGCGTTGCCGAGGAAGTAGGCGTTATCCGAGTGGAACATCGCGCGGTCGACAATCGAGCCGGACAGATCCGGCGAGTAGCCGCAGTTGCCAGCCAGCTCGATCTCGATGCCGTGCAGCAGGCCGTTGTCATCGAAGCCGACGTCGTATTCGACGTAGAACGGATGACGCTTGCCGGTCATCTGCATGTCTTCAACCCGCGGCAGGCGCATCTTGGTAGGCCGGCCGGTGAGGTGTGCGATTACCGCACAGAGGCACGCCGGGCCGGCAGCCTGGGTTTCCTTGCCGCCGAAACCGCCGCCCATGCGGCGCATGTCGATCACGATCTTGTGCATTGGCACGCCGAGCACTTCGGCCACCAGTTTCTGCACTTCGGTGGCGTTCTGCGTCGAGGTGTAGACGATCATGCCGCCGTCTTCGCTCGGCATCACCGAGGAAATCTGGGTTTCCAGGTAGAAGTGTTCCTGGCCGCCGATATGCAGGCTGCCTTGCAGGCGACGCGGCGCGGTGGCCAATTCGGCGCTGGAGTTGCCGATCTTGTGCTGATGGCTGTCGAGGACGAAATGCTTCTTGCGCAGCGCATCGACCACGTCCAGCACCGGCTCGAGGTCTTCGTATTCGATGATTGCGGCCATGGCCGCCTTGCGTGCGGTTTCCAGGCTGTCGGCACCGACAGCGATGACCACCTGGCCAACGTATTCGACCTTGCCGTCCGCCAGCAGCGGGTCACCGGCAACCACCGGGCCGATATCCAGTTGGCCAGGTACGTCCTTGCTGGTGATCGCGATGGCCACCCCGGGGAACTGATAGCAGGGCGCGGTATCGATGCTGATGATGCGCGCATGGGCGCGGTCGCTCATGCGGGCATAGACGTGCAGCTGATTGGGGAATTCCAGGCGGTCGTCGACGTACACCGCCTCGCCGGAGACGTGCTTGTCCGCGCTCTCGTGCTTGACGCTCTTGCCGACGCCGGTGGTGATGCCGGCGCGGAACAGCTCGGCAAGTTCTTCTTGAGTCTTGATCACGTGATGGTTAGACATAGGCGGTCACCCGGGTTTCAACTTCGGGAGCTTGCAGCTCGAGGAAGAATTTACGCAGTAGATTCTGTGCAGTGAGCAGGCGGTATTCCTTGCTGGCGCGGAAGTCGCTGAGCGGGGTGAAATCCTCGGCCAGTGCGGCGCAGGCACGCTCGATCACGCCCGGATACCAGGCCGAGCCTTGCAGCGCGGCTTCACAGGCCGCGGCGCGTTTCGGAATCGCGGCCATGCCGCCAAAGGCGATACGCGCGCTTTGCACCACGCCATCTTCGACCACCAGATTGAAGGCGGCGCAGACTGCGGAGATGTCGTCGTCGAGGCGCTTGGACACCTTGTAGGCGCGGAACGCCTGGCTGGCCTGATGGCGCGGCACGATGATCTTCTCGATAAATTCGGCTTCCTGGCGCGCAGTCACCTTGTAGTCGAGGAAGTAGTCTTCGATCGGCAGGGTGCGGCTGCTGTTGCCTTTGCGCAGCATGATCTGTGCGCCGAGGGCGATCAGCAGCGGCGGGGCGTCGCCAATCGGCGAGGCGTTGCCGATATTGCCGCCCAGGGTGCCCTGGTTGCGGATTTGCAGCGAGGCGAAGCGGTGCAGCAACTCGCCGAAGTCCGGGTAGTCCTGGGCCAGCGCGGCGTAGCAATCGGACAGCGCGGTGGCGGCACCGATTTCGATGCTCTCGGCGGTCACGTCGACGCGCTTCATCGCTTCGATATGGCCGACGTAGATCATTACCGGCAGTTCACGGTGGAACTGGGTGACTTCCAGGGCCAGGTCGGTGCCGCCGGCGAGCAGACGCGCTTCCGGGTTGGCAGCGTAGATATCGGCCAGGTCGGCGACAGTCAGCGGCAGCAGGCAACGTTTGTCGCCGCTGTTGAGTTCGGCGGTGTCCTGCGGGGCGATGGCTTTCAGTTGCGCGACGGTTTGCGCTTCGGCTGCGTCGAACTGGTCCGGCTGCTTCTGGCAGCAGGCCTGCTCCGCTGCGTCGATAATTGGGCGGTAACCGGTGCAACGGCACAGGTTGCCGGCCAGGGCCTCCATGGTGTCGGCCTTGTTGAAGCCATTGCTGTTTTTTTGCAAAGCGAACAACGACATAATGAAGCCAGGGGTGCAGAAGCCGCATTGCGAACCGTGGCAGTCGACCATGGCTTGTTGCACGCTGTGCAGTTGGCCCTGGTGTTTGAGGTCTTCAACCGTGATCAGCTGCTTGCCGTGCAGGGAGGAAACGAAGGTCAGGCAGGAGTTGAGGGTGCGATAACGCACGCGCTCACCGTCAAGCTCACCGACTACCACGGTGCAGGCACCGCAATCGCCAGAGGCGCAGCCTTCTTTGGTTCCGGATTTACCGAGATGCTCACGCAGGTAATTGAGCACGGTGATGTTTGGGTCCAGGGCATGCTCAGTACGCAGCTCCCGGTTGAGTAAAAACTGGATCAAGGACGACCTCCAGGCACTTTATTGTTCTCGTATCAGGCTCTGCTGAAACGACTGAGCACAACGGCGCAGCGTTTCCACACGGCTTGGCATGAGGCGAATCTAGAGTTTTCTGACTTTGGGGTCAACAAATATTTGACTCTGTGGTCAGGCTGTTGTCATGCGATTCGGTTATGAGGCTGCCGTGACACAAGGGAATGGCTGAAGGCTAGCCGGTTTTATGCCAACAAAGCCTGTGGGAGGGGACTAACGTGAGTTGGACGTAGGGTGCGCTGTGCGCACCGCTGGCAGAGGCTGGCACGCGTGGTCACCGGTCGAGCGCACAACAAAAAGCCCCAAGGGCGCATGCCGTTGGGGCTCTTGAAAGGCGAGGCTTAGTGATTGGCGAGTTGCGAGTCGGTCAGCTGATGTTCTTCGCCGGCATAGTAGGCGCGTACGCGCGGGTCCATCACCGCCCGCCACAGCGGCGGGAACAGCGCCAGAACGATCATTCCGGCATAGCCATTGGGCAGTTGCGGGCTGTCGTCGAAGTGGCGCAGCACCTGATAGCGGCGTTTGGCATAGGCGTGGTGGTCGGAGTGGCGCTGCAGGTGGAAGAGAAACAGGTTGGTCAGCAGGAAGTTGCTGTTCCAGGAGTGGGTCGGATTGGTGCGCTCATAGCGGCCGTTGTCCAGCTTGCGGCGGTGCAGGCCGTAATGCTCCACGTAGTTGACGATCTCCAGCAGGGTGAAGGCGACGATCGACTGGCCAATAAAGAACAGTGCGCCGAGCCAGCCGAAGGCCAGGGCGAAACCGAGCAGAAACAGGGCGCTGATGGCGTACCAGGCGATCAGCTCGTTGCGCCAGTGCAGGGCGGGCAGACCCTTGCGCTTCAGCCGTTCGGCTTCGAGCTTCCAGGCATTGAGGAAGTTGTGCACATAAGCGTGCGGCAGGAAGGCGTACAGGCTCTGGCCATAACGCGACGAACTGGCGTCTTCCGGGGTCGATACATGCACATGGTGGCCGCGCACATGCTCAATCTTGAAGCCGCCGTAGCACACCGCTGCCAGCAGCAGACCGCCGGCGTTCTGTTCCAGCTGCGGGTCCTTGTGAATAAACTCGTGGGCCACGGTAATGCCGATGGCACCCGTGACTGTGCCCACCGACAGCATCCAGCCCAGCTGGCCGAGCCAGTTCCAGGCCTGATAGTTGACGAAGACCCAGCCGGCCCAGATGAGCATGCCCAGCAGGAAGGGCACAGTGGCCAGGCTGAGCAGGCGGTAGTAGGTCTGCTGCTCCATCTGCGGCACCTGCACGGCTTCGTCCGGGTTGGCCGGGTCACGGCCGACGATAAAGTCCAGCAGCGGGATCACGCCGAACACCACCAGTATCACCATCCAGGCCCAGGCGTTGGCATAGTCGCTGCCTTGCGACCAGTAATAGCTGAGGGGGATGCCCAGTACCGGGATCAACCAGAACCAGTAGCCGATGCTCTTGATGGCAAGCATCCAGTTGGAGGGAAGACGTTCGAACATAGGGGGCTCCATATTTTTATTCTTGGGCGATAGCGCTGGTAGGATTGTAGGACAATATGTTTTCGCCAACAGCCACAAGGAGCCTACCTTTTGGCCTGAAAGTGCCCCGCCTGTGCCCTTGGCCCGGTAACACCCTGTGTTACACTCGCGCCCTGCGCATACCTACCCACGCCAAGCCTGGCGGGGGTTTCAGTATCTCTATCGCTTGCCCCAATAGGTCAGTAGAGCCTAAGGATCATCATGACGTTCAAGGCACCGGACAGCCTCGCCGAGCAGATCGCCCACCATCTGGCCGAACGCATCATTCGTGGTGAGTTGCAGGCCCGTGAGCGGATTCAGGAACAGAAGGTCACCCAGGCGCTGAATGTCAGCCGGGGTTCGGTGCGCGAAGCGCTGCTGATTCTCGAGCGTCGTCACCTGGTGGTGATTCCGCCACGGCGCGGTGCCCAGGTGGCCGAGCTGACCCCGCACAAGGTCAAGAGCCTGTATGCCCTGGTGATAGAGCTGTACATCCTGCTGGGCAAGGCGGTGGCCGATGGCTGGCAGGTTGAGAGCGATCTGGCCCCTTTCCTGGCTATCCAGCAACGCTTGCAGGACAGCCTGCAGCGTGAGGACATCAACGCCTTTGTCGAAGGCAGCTTCGACATCATGCGCGCCGCGTTTCCCTTTGCCGACAACCCCTACCTGCAGGAAACCGTGGAGAATCTGCTGCCGGCGATCAGTCGCACCTATCACCTGGCGCTGGAGCGGCGCAAAAGCGAAATGGGCCAGTTTCTCAATACCTTTGCCGTGTTGCTGCAGGCGATCATCGCCCGCGATCATCAGGCTATCCGCCAGGTGCTGCTGGGCTACGGCGAGCACAATTGTCAGCTGGTGCTGGCTGCCTTGGCCGAATCCTGAGGAAGACTGCCCATGCGCCTCAAGTGCATCAAGCTGGCGGGTTTCAAGTCATTCGTCGACCCCACCACGGTGACTTTCCCCAGTAATATGGCGGCGGTGGTCGGGCCCAATGGTTGTGGCAAGTCGAACATTATCGACGCTGTGCGCTGGGTGATGGGCGAGAGTTCGGCGAAGAACCTCCGTGGCGAGTCGATGACCGACGTCATCTTCAACGGCTCCAATACCCGCAAGCCGGTGACCCAGGCCTCCATCGAGCTGATCTTCGACAACTCCGATGGCACCCTGACCGGTGAATACGCCGGCTACAACGAAATTTCCATCCGCCGCCGCGTCACCCGCGACAGCCAGAACACCTATTTCCTCAATGGCACCAAGTGCCGTCGCCGCGACATTACCGATATCTTCCTCGGCACGGGCCTGGGTCCGCGCAGCTACTCGATCATCGAGCAGGGCATGATCAGCAAGCTGATCGAGGCCAAGCCGGAAGACCTGCGCAACTTTATCGAGGAAGCGGCCGGCATCTCCAAGTACAAGGAGCGCCGCCGTGAGACCGAGAACCGCATTCGCCGTACCCATGAAAACCTCGCGCGCCTGACCGATCTGCGTGAAGAGCTGGAGCGTCAGCTCGATCGTCTGCATCGCCAGGCTCAGTCGGCGGAGAAATATCAGGAATACAAGGCCGAGGAGCGTCAGCTCAAGGCCCAGCTCACCGCCCTGCGCTGGCAGGCGCTTAACGAGCAGGTGGGCAGCCGCGAAGCGGTGATCGGTAATCAGGAGATCAGCTTCGAAGCCCTGGTGGCCGAGCAGCGCAACGCCGATGCCAGCATCGAGCGCCTGCGCGACGGTCACCATGAGCTGAGCGAGCGCTTCAACCTGGTGCAGGGCCGTTTCTACTCGGTGGGCGGCGATATCGCCCGCATCGAGCAGAGCATCCAGCACGGCCAGCAGCGTCTGCGCCAGTTGCAGGACGACCTCAACGAGGCCGAGCGCGCGCGCCTGGAAACCGAATCGCACCTGGGCCACGACCGCACCTTGCTGGCGACCCTGGGCGAAGAGCTGGCCATGCTCGAACCTGAGCAGGAACTGACCGCCGCGGCGGCCGAGGAGTCCGCTGCCGCGCTGGAAGAGTCCGAAAGCGCCATGCATGGCTGGCAGGAGCAGTGGGACGGCTTCAACCAGCGCAGCGCCGAACCACGGCGTCAGGCCGAGGTGCAGCAGTCCCGTATCGCCCAGCTGGAGCAGAGCCTGGAGCGCCTGGCCGAGCGCCAGCGCCGCCTTGCCGATGAGCTGCAGCAGTTGGCCGCCGACCCGGAAGACGCCGCCATTATCGAGCTGGGCGAGCAGATCGCTGCCAGCGAGCTGAACCTGGAAGACCTGCAGCTGGCCGAAGAGCAGCAAGCCGAACGCCTGCAGCAGTTGCGCCACGAGTTGCAGCAGGCCGGCCAGGCCCAGCAGCAGGCCCAGGGCGAGCTGCAACGCCTGAATGGCCGCCTGGCCTCGCTGGAAGCCCTGCAGCAAGCCGCCCTCGACCCGGGCAAGGGCCCTGGCGACTGGTTGCGCGAGCACAACTTGAGCGAGCGCCCGCGCCTGGCCGAGGGCCTGCGGGTCGAGGCCGGCTGGGAGCTGGCGGTGGAAACCGTGCTGGGGGCCGATCTGCAGGCGGTGCTGCTGGATGACTTTCAGGGTCTGAATTTTTCCGGCCTGGCCCAGGGCGATTTGCGCCTGGTCAGCCCGGCAAAGGCTGGCGCGCGTTTTGCCGGTAGCCTGCTGGACAAAGTCGAGGCGGCTGTCGACCTGGCCCCCTGGCTGGCCAAGGTCGAACCGGTGGACTCGCTGGACGATGCGCTGGCTGCCCGTGCCAGCCTGGGCGAAGGTGAAAGCCTGATCAGCCGCGACGGCTACTGGGTCGGCCGGCATTTTCTGCGGGTGCGCCGCGCCAGCGAAGCGGAAAGCGGCCTGCTGGCCCGCGGCCAGGAAATCGAACAGCTGGGGCTGGAGCGCGAAGAGCGCGAAGCGGCTCTGGCGCTGCTGGAGGAACGCTTGCTGCAGCTGCGCGAAAGCCAGGGCCAGCAGGAAGAACAGCGCGAGCAGCAGCGCCGCCAGTTGCAGGACCAGGCCCGCCGCCTGGGCGAGCTGAAGGCGCAGTTGTCTGCCGGGCAGGCCAAGGTCGAACAGCTGATCCTGCGCCGCACCCGCCTGGATGCGGAGCTGCACGAACTGGCCGAGCAGCGCGCCATCGAGCATGAGCAGCTGGGCGAGTCGCGCCTGCAGCTGCAGGACGCCCTGGACGCCATGGCGACCGATAACGAGCAGCGCGAAAGCCTGCTGGCCAGTCGCGACAGCCTGCGCGAGCGACTCGACCGGGTGCGTCAGGAAGCCCGTCAACACAAGGATCACGCCCACCAGTTGGCTGTGCGCCTGGGTTCGCTCAAGGCGCAGCACGATTCCACCCGCCAGGCTCTGGAGCGCCTGGAGTTGCAGGCCGAGCGCCTGCACGAGAAGCGCGAGCAGCTCAACCTCAATCTGGAGGAGGGCGAAGCGCCGCTGGAAGAGCTGCGTATGAAGCTCGAAGAACTGCTCGACAAGCGCATGGCGGTGGAAGACGAACTCAAACTGGCGCGTCTGGCCCTGGAAGACGCCGACCGCGAGCTGCGCGAGGCGGAAAAGCGCCGCACCCAGGCCGAACAGCAATCTCAGCTACTGCGCGGCCAACTTGAACAGCAGCGTATGGAGTGGCAATCCCTGACCGTGCGGCGCAATGCCCTGGCCGATCAACTGGTCGAGGACAATTACGACCTGCACGGCGTGTTGGCGACCCTGCCGGGCGATGCCAGCGAAACGGCCTGGGAGGACGAACTGGAGCGTTTGGCGGCGCGTATCCAACGCCTCGGCCCGATCAACCTGGCGGCGATCGACGAATACCAGCAGCAATCCGAGCGCAAGCGTTACCTGGATGCGCAGAACGCCGACCTGGTGGAAGCGCTGGATACCCTGGAAAACGTGATTCGCAAGATCGACAAGGAAACCCGCAACCGCTTCAAGGAAACCTTCGACCAGATCAATGGCGGTCTGCAGGCCCTTTTCCCCAAGGTTTTTGGCGGCGGCAACGCTTATTTGGAACTCACCGGCGAAGATCTACTCGATACCGGGGTAACCATCATGGCGCGGCCGCCGGGCAAGAAGAACAGCACCATCCATCTGCTCTCGGGCGGCGAGAAGGCGCTGACCGCATTGGCTCTGGTTTTCGCCATCTTCAAACTCAACCCAGCGCCGTTCTGCATGCTCGATGAGGTGGATGCGCCGCTGGACGATGCCAACGTCGGGCGTTACGCACGGTTGGTAAAAGAGATGTCAGAAACGGTGCAATTTATCTATATCACCCACAATAAAATCGCCATGGAAATGGCCGACCAGTTGATGGGCGTGACCATGCATGAGCCGGGCTGTTCACGTTTGGTTGCAGTTGATGTGGAGGAGGCGCTGGCAATGGTTGAAGCATGATGCTTCTGCCTGTGTAAAGTTGCCTTTCGTCGTGCTAGCTTAACGCGCATTGTTATCAAGAGTGGCCTGTGGCCCAGAGAAAGACCTGCCAGAACATGGAGTTGGCGTCAGGTTACAGAATTAGCGAAACGGGGCGGGATGCTCCTTGGTTTATCAAATTTATTAGGGGTTAGGTTATTTCATGGAATTCGGTCTGCGCGAGTGGCTGATCGTCATCGGCATTATTGTTATCGCTGGCATCCTCTTCGATGGGTGGCGGCGTATGCGCGGTGGCAAGGGCAAGCTCAAGTTCAAGCTTGATCGCAGTTTTGCCAATATCCCGGATGATGACAGCGACCCCAATCTGCTTAGCCCACCGCGGGTAATCGATCGCAACCACGAGCCCTCCCTGGACGAAGACGACCTGCCGGCGATGAGCGCCCGCGAACTGAACCGTCGCCGCAGCGGTGAGCCGCAGCAGGGTGACCTGAACCTTGGTCTGGACGAGCCAGTGCCGACCCTGCTCAACCCGGTCGGCAAGGCCGCTGAAGAGCCGGTCGTCAAGGCGGCCCCCAGCAGCAAGGAACTGCCACCGGTTGAAGAAGTGCTGGTGATCAACGTGATCGCCCGTGACAACGCCGGTTTTCAGGGCCCGGCGTTGCTGCAGAACATTCTTGAAAGCGGTCTGCGCTTCGGCGAGATGGATATCTTCCATCGCCACGAAAGCATGGCCGGCAATGGCGAAGTGCTGTTCTCCATGGCCAACGCGCTCAAGCCTGGCACTTTCGATCTGGACGATATCGAAGGTTTCAGCACCCGCGCCGTGAGTTTCTTTCTCGGTCTGCCGGGCCCGCGCCATCCCAAACAGGCCTTCGATGTGATGGTCGCCGCCGCGCGCAAGCTGGCCCATGAACTTAATGGTGAGCTGAAAGATGACCAGCGCAGCGTACTGACTGCGCAAACTATCGAGCATTATCGCCAGCGCATCGTGGAATATGAGCGCAAGCAACTGACCAATAAGCGCTGATTTAACCCATGAAGTAGAAAGAGCAGCCAAGGCTGCTCTTTTCGTTTGAGAGAACACCGCAATGACCGACGCCTCGACTGCTGCCCAGCGCATTGTGCAACTGCGTGCCGAACTGGATGGGCACAACTACCGCTATCACGTACTCGACGAGCCGAGTATTCCGGACGTTGAGTACGACCGCCTGTTCCACGAGCTCAAAGCCCTGGAAACCGAGCACCCGGAGCTGGTTACCGCCGACTCACCGACCCAGCGGGTAGGCAGCCTGGCGCTTTCGGCCTTTGGCGAGGTCCGGCATGAAGTACCGATGCTCAGCCTGGGTAATGCCTTCGAAGAAGCCGACCTGCTGGATTTCGATCGCCGGGTGCGCGATGGCCTGGACCTGCCGGCGGGGGATCTGTTTGGTGGCGGGGCCGAGGTTGAGTACAGCTGCGAACCCAAACTCGATGGCCTGGCCGTCAGCCTGTTGTACCGCGATGGCGTGCTGGTGCGCGGGGCCACCCGGGGCGACGGCAGCACCGGTGAGGACATCAGCGTCAATGTACGCACCATCCGCAATGTGCCGTTAAAGCTGCAGGGCGAGGGCTGGCCGTCCGTGCTGGAAGTGCGTGGTGAAGTCTTTATCTCCAAGGCCGGTTTCGAGGCACTGAATGCGCGGCAGCTGGAGCAGGGCGGCAAGACCTTCGCCAATCCGCGTAATGCTGCTGCAGGCAGCCTGCGCCAGCTCGATTCGAAAATTACCGCCAGCCGTCCGCTGGAGTTCTGCTGTTACGGCATTGGCCAGGTACAGGGCGAGCTGCCGCAAACCCATATCGGCATTCTTGAGGCCCTGAAGCACTGGGGGATGCCAATCAGTCGCGAGCTGAAGCTGGCCAGGGGCGCAGATGAGTGCCTGGCCTACTACCGCAGCATTGGCGAGCGCCGTGATTCCCTGGGGTATGAAATCGACGGCGTGGTGTTCAAGGTCAACAGCCTGGCCTATCAGCGCGAACTGGGCTTCCGTGCCCGCGAGCCGCGCTGGGCGATTGCTCACAAGTTCCCGGCGTTGGAAGAGCTGACCGAGTTGCTGGATGTGGAGTTTCAGGTCGGCCGTACCGGCGCGGTAACCCCGGTGGCGCGCTTGAGGCCAGTCAAGGTGGCGGGTGTTACGGTGTCCAATGCCACGCTGCACAATATGGATGAAGTGGCGCGTCTGGGAGTGATGATCGGCGATACGGTGATTATCCGCCGCGCCGGCGATGTGATTCCGCAAGTGGTGCAGGTGGTGCCTGAGCGGCGCCCGCTGGACGCCAGGCCTGTGCAGATTCCCGAGAGCTGCCCGGTGTGCGGTTCCCACGTCGAGCGCACCCAGCTGGTCAAGCGCAGCAAGGGCAAGGAAACTTTCAGCGAAGGCTCGGTGTACCGCTGTGTCGGCCGCCTGGCCTGTGCGGCGCAGCTCAAGCAGGCAATCATCCACTTTGTCTCGCGCCGCGCCATGGATATCGAAGGCCTGGGCGACAAGACCATCGAGCAGCTGGTCGATGAGCAGCTGATCGCCTCGCCGGCGGATCTGTACCAGCTGACCTATGAACAGATCATCAACCTGGAAGGCTTTGCCGAGGTTTCCAGCAACAAGCTGCTGCAGGCCATTGCCGACAGCAAGCAACCCAGCCTGGCGCGCTTTATCTACGCCCTCGGCATTCCCGACGTGGGCGAGGAAACCGCCAAGGTGCTGGCCCGTTCGCTGGCCTCTCTGGAGCGGGTGCAGCAGGCCCTGCCGGAAGTGCTGACCTACCTGCCGGATATCGGCCTGGAAGTGGCGCATGAGATCCACAGCTTCTTTGCCGATAGCCATAACCAGCAGGTGATCGCGGCCTTGCTGGCCAGCGACCAGTGCGGACTGCAATTGCAGGAGCAGGGCGAGCTGAGCGCGGAGTTCAGTGCCAGTGCTACCCTGGCGGGCATGCTCGACAAGCTGAATATCCCCTCCGTGGGGCCCGGTGGTGCGCAGAAGCTGGCGGACAGGTTTGTCAGCCTGGATGCGGTGCTGGCCGCGGACTGGCTGGATATGCGCCAGACCTTGCCGGAAAAGCAGGCCAATGCGGTGCGCGAGTTTTTCGCGGTGGCTGCCAATGCCGAGCGCGCGCGTGCCATCGAAGCCCAGCTGAAGGCCTTTGGCATGCACTGGTTGAGTGAGAAGAAAGTCATCGCCGGCTTGCCCCTGGCCGGGCAGACCTGGGTGCTGACCGGCAGCCTGGAGGTGATGAGCCGCGATGTGGCCAAGGAGCGCCTGGAAAGCCTGGGGGCCAAAGTGGCCGGTTCCGTATCGGCGAAAACCAGCTGCGTGGTGGCCGGCCCCGGGGCGGGTTCCAAGCTGGCCAAGGCCAGTGAACTGGGGGTGCGGGTGATCGACGAGGAAACTTTTCTGGCGGAGCTGGCTCGCCTGGGCCAGTAGTGGCTCCGCTTGGGTTGCAGGCCGCTGGATATGCACTGCTGGCCTATGGTGCGGCCGCCAGCTTGGGGCTCGCGCAGTGCGATATGGCTGTGCGGGTTACACCTCGACTCTAGGCTCTGTCTTCGATCTACAAGGCCTGCGATCTCGCAGTCTGAATAAGCCCTGGCGCAATCCGCAATAGCAGCGACTCGGTCTGTTTGGGGGCGCTTAGCCGGCCGATTCCCAGCCCAGAGACAGGCGTTCGCGCCAGTGTTGCGACAAGAAGGGCTCGCGACCGGTCTCGCGGTCGCTGGATTGGGGCTGCGCCGCGATACCTTGGCGATAATCGCTGGGGCAACAGCCAAAATACTGCTTGAAGCTGCGGGCGAAATAGGAGGGGTCCTGAAAGCCCACGGCATAGGCGATGCTGGTAATGGGCATTTCGCTGTTGCTCAGCAGTTCTTCGGCCTTGTCCATGCGTTTGCGCTGGATGAATTCGACAAAGCCCACCCCGTAGGTCTGTTTGAACAGGCGGCTGAAGCGAAATGGCGTCATGCCGCAACGCTTGGCCAGTTCCTGCTGTTCGATATGTTCCTTGAAGTGCAGATCGATATAGTGAATGGCGTCCTGCAGGGGGCGTTGTTTCTGGTGGCCGCTGGTGAGGCGCACGCTTTCCGGCAGCTCGCCGATGCGCGTCAGGAGCTGTTTGGGCTTGCGCCGCTCATGGGCGTTGCGCAGTTGGCACAGGGCGCGCAATGCGGTGAGGTAGCGCTGGCGTTCGGATGGCGGCAAGGGCAAGGCCAGGTAGTCCCAGACGCCGGAGCGGAAGGCCCAGACGGCCAGTTCTTCAGAGTGCTGCAGCGTCAGCATGGTGATCGGGATGGCGGGCACGGCGCGCTTGACCTCGAGTATCAGGTTGAGGCTCAGGGTGTCCGGGCGGTCATAGTGCATGCAGATCATGTCAGGGCGCTGGCGGGAGCTGATCCGATTCACGTTCAGGTCTCTGACAAGAATGATCCTGCAGCTGTCGGCGAAGGCGGCCGAGTAGTCGGCCGCCGACTGGTCGTGCGTAAGGTCGAACCACAACAGCTGCGGAGCAGCTAGTGCGTGTGTGTTCATAGCGGTCATTGTGCTGTGGCCGTCTTGTACAGTGTTTGGCAGTTGTTCTTGTTGTGTTACATGCAGTTACGCAATGTACTTTCCCATTAACACTTAGAATCAATATGACATCAGCGCAAAGACCCAGTATTTATAAGGGTTAGAACCAAGCGTTCTATTTGCGCCATCCCGAAGCTGGGTTCTGGCCAGCCTTCATCGCCCGTTGCGCCGCCTCCATCAATTGCCGGTTCTGCCTGATGCTGTTCCGGTGGCTTGTCTATGCCTGCAAAACAGGCCTGCAAAAAAGTACCGGCGATATGCAAGAAATCTCCTAACCGATGTTTTGCCAGGTGCCTAGGGTTGAGGCAGGAGGGTGGACTATGCGGCAGGAGCGCACACAGGGAGTACGCATCACGCAGGGAGTGCATGCAGGGAGCGCCGTCTTTCTTGGTTAGAACATTCAAGTGAGGTGAGCGAGATGATCTTTCAAGCAATCAAGACTTCGGTGATGAAATTCGTCAAAGACGAGGATGGCCTGACCATCGTGGAGTATGCGGTGGCGGGTGGGCTGGTCACCCTGGGTGCTGTAGCAGCCTTCATTGCCCTCGGTGGCAGCGTTTCTGAGGCAATCAACTGCCTGGATGATGCGGTCAACGGCGTCGAGTGCTGACAACGATAACTCCCTGCGGGAGATGCAGCGATGTCCATAGAGCAGATGTTCCCCGTCATTTTGCTTCTAGGGCTGCTGGGCGTTGCGGTGGCGAGCGACCTGCGTCGCCACCGTATCCCCAACTTCCTGGTTGTGCTGGGCCTGGTTCTGGGTCTGGCCGGCCAGGCTTATCACGGCGGACTCGGTGGCCTGGCCGATGGTGGGCTGGGTGCACTGATTGGTTTTGGGGTTTTTCTGCCCCTGTACGTCCTGGGCGGCATGGCCGCCGGCGACGTCAAACTGATGGCCATGGTCGGCAGTTTTCTGACCCCGCATCACGCCCTCTGGGCGGCGCTGTTCAGCCTGATTGCCGGCGGCCTGTGTGGCTTGCTGCTGGTGCTGATACGCGGCCAGGTACAGAAAACCCTGGGGCGCTACCGGCTAATGCTGATGGCGCGGGCCTATCTGGCTCCGGCGGCAGACGAGGTGGCCGGCAAGCCCTTTCCCTATTCGATTGCGATTCTGCTGGGCAGCCTGGCCAGCGGCTATCTCATGTTTATCCGTGCGGGAGTCTAGCCATGCATGCGCTAAGCCCTACCGGCAGTAATCAGCAGGACTTCGATCCGATTCAACAACTGGCCCCGCAACCACGCACGGTCGCGGAAACCGGCCTGGCCGACAGCTTTATCGGCGACCTGCTGTGCAAGCACCTGCACGATGCCGGCGTACTCGACCTGGCGCAGCTGGTGGAGCGCCTGGCATTGACCGGCTCGGTGCTGGAGGAGGTACTCGGTTATCAGCGCAAGGACGGCCGCATCGAGGTGCTGGGGCAGACGAGCGGGCAGGGCCTGCGCTATGGCCTGACCGAACGCGGCCGCAGCGCGGCCAAGGATGCCCTGGCGCGCAGCGGTTATATAGGCCCAGCGCCCTATCCGGTGGAGCGTTACCGGCAACTGTTGCAGGCGCAGACGGTACATGACTGCCGGGTCGATGCCCGGGCCATGCGCGAGGCCTTCGCCGGCGTGGTGCTGCGCGAGGAGTTGCTCGACCAGTTCGGCCCGGCAATGAACTCGGGCCGGGCGATCATGATTTACGGGCCGGCCGGTACCGGCAAGACCTATATCAGCCAGCGCCTGATCAGGCTGCTGCATGGCGCGGTGTGGGTACCCCATGCCATCGCCATCAACGAGGCGGTGGTGGAGATCTTCGATCCTCAGGTGCACAAGCCGCTGCCCGTCGAGGCAGGACTACGCAGCCTGCGCATGGACCAGGGCGTAGACCGTCGTCTGTTGCGCTGCCGGCGGCCGATCATCATCACTGGCGGCGAACTGACCCTGGATATGCTGGATATCCGTTTCGATCCCTACACCCGCCTGTACCAGGCTCCGCTGCAGCTCAAGGCGAGCAATGGCATCTTTATCATCGATGACCTTGGCCGCCAGCGGGTGGCCCCGGTGGATCTGTTCAACCGCTGGATCGTGCCGATGGAGGAGAAGCGGGACTACCTCAACCTGGGCGGCGGGCGGCATTGCGAGATTCCCTTCGACCTGGTGCTGGTGTTTTCCACCAACCTCAATCCGCTGCAACTGGCCGACGAAGCCTTCCTGCGGCGGATCGGCTACAAGCTGCATTTCGGTTACCTGCAGCCCGATGAGTACGAACGCATCTGGCAGCAGGAATGCGAAAAACTGGGCATCTCCTATGACCCCGAGCTGGCGATCTACGCCATCGAGCGCCTGCACCGGCCGGATAACACGCCGCTATTGCCCTGTCATCCGCGCGACCTGCTGGGCATGGCGCTGGACTGCCAGCGCTACCAGGGCGTGGATGACTGGCAAGCCCTTTCACCGAAGACACTGATCCGGGCCTGGCGCAACTACTTCGTCAGCCTTGAACCCAGTTGAATCAAGGAGGCACCGTCATGAACTCACGCACGCTTGTATTGATCGGTCTTTCACTGCTGCTCGGCCTGGGCGCGGCCTTTCTGGCCAACAACTGGTTGAGTGCGCGGCTCAATGCCGGCCCGGACGACAACCTGAAAAACGTGGTGGTGGCCACGCAGGAGATCCTCTTCGGCCAGATGGTCGAGGCCCAGCAGGTGACTCTGGTGCGCATGCCCAAGGGCACGGTACCGGATGATGCCTTCGATAGCGCCGACAAGGTGGTGGGCAAGATCGCCACCTTCGCCATGCTGCGCGGCGATATCGTGCGCGGCGCACGCCTGGCCGAGCACCTGGGCGGCAGCACCCTGGCTTCGCTGATCGAACCGGAGAAGCGCGCCATCTCGGTGCGGGTGGACGATGTGGTCGGGGTTGGCGGCTTCCTGTTGCCGGGCAATCGGGTCGATGTGCTGGTGGCCAAGAAGGTCGATGGCAGCGGTAACAATGCCAAGTCGGAAACCATTCTCGAGGACCTGCGCGTGCTCGCCGTGGATCAGACCGCCAGTACCGACAAGACCCAGCCGGTGGTGGTGCGCGCGGTAACCCTGGAGATGACCCCCGAAGAAACCGAGATCCTGGTCAAGGCGCAGACCGAGGGCAAGCTGCAACTGGCCTTGCGCAACCCGCTGGATAACCAGAAGAAGCCACTGCCTCCGGTCGAGAAAGCCGTGGCCGTGGTGGAGGTGCCGGCCCCGGCTCCCGTGGCCAAGCCGGTGGTGCGCCGCAGCAGCGGTGGCGGCAGTGGCGTCACCATTATTCGCGGTATCGATGTGCAGGCGGCTAAAGCGCAGCTTTAGGCATTCGTCCCCATTTCCTCTCAGGCAATGGGGCAGGGCGTGACGAGCAGGCATCGGCGGGTTCGGTGCTTTTGTAGGCAGGTAAAACGCATAACCACGCAAGGAGTAGGGCATGGATATCATCCGTAAACTGGGCGCATGCGCGCTGTCCTTACTAGGTGCTGGGTTGCTCTGCAGTGTGGCACTGCAGGCTGCCGAGCCGGTGCCTGCGGTCAGTGCCATGCCGGCAGCCAATATCAGCACTATTCAGGTGCCGTTGTACAAGTCGCGGGTGCTGACCACCCGTGCGGCGGTGAAGAAGGTCTCGGTTGGCAACCCGGAAATCGCCGACATTCTGGTAACCAGCCCGACTCAGCTGTACCTGCTGGGGCGCTCCCTGGGCAGCACCAACGTCCTGCTGTGGGATGGTCGCAACCAGTTGATCGACAGCCTGGACCTGGAGGTTATCCATGACCTCAGCGGCCTCAAGAGCAAGCTGCACGAGCTGTTGCCCAATGAGCGAATCGAGGTCTATAGCGCCCAGGGTGCGCTGGTACTGCGTGGTCAGGTAAGCAGTGCGGCGGCGGTGGATACCGCGGTCAAGCTGGCGAAAACCTATACGGCGCAGAGCGCCAGTGTGGTGCAGGGCGAGGGCGAAGCCGCGGAGGCTGCCCCGAGCCAGTCCCTGGAGGTGATCAATCTGCTAAGTGTCGGCGGCAGCCAGCAGGTGATGCTGGAGGTCAAGGTAGCGGAGATGCAGCGCAGCCTGGTCAAGCGCCTCGGTGTGCGTTTCCTCGGCATCGGTTCTGCCGGTAACTGGAACCTGGGTGGCTTCAACGACAGTGCGTCGCTGGCAGAAACCCTGCTCAGTTCGGATAAGGGCTTTCTCGCGCAATTCACCTCCGGCAGCTTTCTGTTCGACGCCGTGCTGGAAGCGGCCAAGGAGAATGGCTCGGCCAAGGTGCTGGCAGAACCGACCCTGACCACCCTGACCGGGCAGCAGGCGGAGTTTATTTCCGGCGGCGAGTTTCCTATTCCGGTCTCCGACGATGATGGCATCACCATCGAATACAAGGAGTTCGGCGTCGGGGTGAAATTCCTCCCGGTGGTACTCGACTCGGGGCGGATCAACCTCAACCTGAATGTCTCGGTCAGCGAACTGGTGGCCGCCAACAGCCTGGTGGTCAATACCGAGGACGCCGTGGGGGCTTCCTTGCTGGTGCCGGCGCTGACCAAGCGCAGTGCGCAGTCCACCGTCGAGCTGGGCAATGGCCAGACCATCGCCATCGCCGGGTTGATCAGCGAGAACACCCGCGACTTTGTCAGCCGCTTCCCCGGGCTGGGTGATATCGCCGTGCTCGGGCACCTGTTCCGTAGCCAGGAATTTATCAATGGCGAAACCGAACTGGTGATTCTGGTCACTCCGCACCTGGCCAAACCGGTCGACGCGCGAAGCGTGCGTCTGCCCACCGAGAAAGTCGTCGCCCCGGGGGATATGGATTTCTACCTGCTTGGCCGGACCAAGGGCCGTGAGATGGGCCGCCCGGTGCCGGTCAGCCTCGGGGTCAGTGAAGGCAGCTTTGGCCACGATCTGCAGTAGTGGCGGGTGATGGCCTCGAAAGCGGCTTCGCACTCACATATGCAAGGGCGGCCCGCCCAGGCGGGCCGCACGGGATCAATCAGTGGAGGCAAGCACCATGAAACGCATGATCGTTCTGACGCTGTTATTGCTGGGGCCAAGCGCTTGCATGACCTACGACGAGGCGCGGGTCGGCACCCAGGGCTACAGCGTCTACCAGACCCACTACCAGCAGATCGCCGACAAGGAACGGGCGGCCAACCCGGGCACTGACGTGTCGCCCGAGGGCAGCGACGGGGCGGTGACCGAAAAAGTCATGGACGGCTACCGCGGTGTGACCGGCGATGCGGCTCAGGTCGCCCAGCCGATCCAGATCAATATCGGCAACTGAGGGCTGCATGTATGAAACCCCGTACCCGTATGCAGAGGCCGCTCGCTGCGCTAACGAAACCGCAGCGGGGGGCGGTGATGGTGCTGATCGTGATTGCCCTGGCGGCCATGCTGCTGATGGCCGCCCTGGCCCTGGACGGCGGGCATATGCTGGTGAACAAGACCCGCCTGCAGAATGCCGTGGACGCCGCCGCCCTCAGTGGAGCCAAGACCCTGCAACAGGTCATGGGCAGCGGCAACGCTTCCAGTCTGGCTCGGGATGCGGCGCTCAATACCTTGCGTCTGAATGCCGATGCCGAGGGCAACGGTGAACTGAACAGCGGTATCGGCGACGGCGGAGTAGGGGCCTTTGCCGTAGTCGAGCTATCCAACAGCGTCTACGGCCCGTTCGCCTATCCCGGCCCGGCCGATGCCCGTTATATCCGGGTAACCGTGCCGGATTACCCGTTGGCGGGATTCTTCTGGAATTTTGCCCAGTCCTTTGCTGCCGGCAACCTCGGCGACAAGGCGGTGGCAGCCGTCGCCACGGCAGGTCCGAGCCCTTCTGTGGGGCCATGCAAGGTCGACCCCATAGTGGTGTGCGGCGATCCGGGGCAGTACGACCCCGCCAACGGCAACTTCTGGGGTTACAGGTTTGGTGATCTGGAAACCCTGACATGCGGCACCCCCGGCAGCCCGAGCGCGGGCAACTGCCAGCTGTTGCGTCTGGCCGGCGGTACCGGCGGTGCCGATATCCGCAAGGCATTCTGCGAAGGCATCGAGCAGTGCAATGTGGTTGGGGCCAGTGTCGATACCGAGCCGGGCATCACCTGGGGGCCGGTGGCCCAGGGGCTGAACACCCGCCTGGGGATCTACAACGGCCCCGTGGACGCCAGTGCCTGTCCGCCGGACTGGTTTACCGATTACAGCGAACCACTGGTGACCATGGCCGGCGAGACTCCGACCTATCAGGGGGCCGCGGTCGTTTCCAATGCGGGGGACCTCTCGGCCGGCGGGGCTGACTTGATCGATATCAAGGACTGGCAGGGGCGCAACGAAACCTGCGCCGGCAGTCCAGGCTCATGCGCCGGGGTAAGCGAGCGGCGCATCCTCAATGTGGTGGTCGGCAACTGTGCGGGTGTATCGGGCGGTGCCACTTCGGTACCGGTACTGGGGTTCGGCTGCTTCTATCTGCTGCAGCGGGTTGAACAGAGCGGCGACAAGCATGTGCTCGGTCAATTCCTCAAGGAGTGCCAGGGCGATGGCGTGGCCGGACCCGATCCGGCCAGCGATGTCGGGCCGCAGATCATCCAGCTGTACAAGACCTATATCACTCCCACGACGCCCAGCACCGACTCCTAGGAGGTGTGCGATGGCACGTATTGGATTCAACCGCGCAAAGGCCGAACGGGGTCTGGCCATGGTCGAGTTTGCCATTGCCCTGCCGTTACTGCTGCTGCTGTTGCTCGCTCTCGGCGAGATCGGCCGCATGCTCTACCACTACAACAACCTGCTGCAGTCCAACCGCGATGCAGTGCGCTACCTGGCCGGGCAGGCCTGGAATGCCACGCTCGGCCAGGCCGAAGTGAGCTCCGATCTAGCCAGCCGCACCCGCAATATCGCGGTCTACGGCGTGCCGGTCGCCCAGCCGGGTAACGAGGTGGTGCCGGGGCTGAGCACTGCCGACGTGATGGTTACGACCCTGGGCAGCGAGCATGTCGAAGTGCGCATCAGCTACCTGTTCCGTCCGGTGATAGGCAACAGTTTGCCGACCTTCTTCGGCGACCCTGTCGCACTGAATATCCCCCTGGTGGCCAGTACCGTGATGAGGGCGCTGTGATGGACAGCAAACGCATGCAAGGCATCTATGTGGTGGAGTTCGCCATTATCGGCCTGTTGGTATTCGTGCTGCTGTTCGGCGTACTGGAAATGGGCCGGTTGCTGTTTACCGTCAATGCCCTGGATGAGGTGGTGCGCCGTGGCGCACGCCTGGCGGCCGTGTGCGATATCGCGGATACGGAGATCCTCAGAAAGGCCGTACTCAATAGCGATGGCGGCAATAGCAGTCCGTTAATCGCCAATCTAACAACCGATGATCTGACCCTGGTTTACCTGAACGAAGACGGTGCCGTAGTGGGCAATCCCGGGGACCTCACTGGTGCCAATGGTTTTCTTGCCATCCGCTATGTGCAGGTACGGGTGGACAACTTCATCTTCAACCTGCTGATTCCCGGACTCGGCGGCAATATTGCGCTTCCGGTATTCAGATCCACCTTGCCCAGGGAAAGCCTAGGGCGAAGCCTTGAGGGGGATACAGAATGTTGAGAAGCAGAGAAGTCACGACGAGCGCCTCGGTGCCCGCCAAACAGGGGCTGCACCTGTTGATCAGCAGCCGCGATGCCAATGCCCTGCAGTCTCTGCATGGCATCTGTCGCCGGGTACCGGGCATGCAGGTCGAAACCCGTCTGGTCAGCAACGGCCATACCGACCCACTCTATGGGCTGGAACACAAACCGGATTTCCTTTTACTGCGGGTCAGTCACCTGTGGCGCGAGGAGTTGGCGGCGCTGTTGCAGCACCCGATCCAGGATCGCCCGCCGCTGCTGGTGTGCGGGCCGCTGGACGAGCGTGAAGGGATACGCCTGGCGATGCAGGCCGGTGCTCGCGACTTTCTGCCGGAGCCGGTGGTGGCGGAGGAGTTGCTGGCGGCCCTTAGCCGCATGGTGATGGAAACCCGTTCCGGCAGTGGCGCTACGGGCAAGCTGGTGGCGGTGATGAATGCCAAGGGCGGTTCCGGTGCCACCCTGCTGGCCTGCAACCTGGCCCATCAGCTCAGCGCCCAAGGTGGTAGCACCTTGCTGCTGGATCTCGATCTGCAGTTTGGCAGCGTGGCCCATTATCTCGATGTGCAGCCTGGCCATAGCCATGTCGAGGTGCTGCAGCAGATCGAGGATATGGACGCTGTGGCATTGCGCGGTTTCTGCAGCCACTTCAGCCCTGGCCTGCATGTGCTGGGCGGTCGCGAGAACGAGCTGTGCCTGCCCCAGGACGTGCATATCGAGAACCTCGAGGCCTTGCTGCAACTGGCCCGCAGCACCTACGACTGGGTGGTGGTGGATTTGCCACGGCAGATCGACCACCTCACCGGCATCACCCTGGAGCAGGCCGACCGGGTTTATATCGTGGTGCAACAGAGCCTCAGCCATCTCAAGGATGCCAGCCGTCTGGCGCGCATCCTGCGCGATGAGCTGGGGGTGCGCGGCGAGAACCTGCAGGTGGTGGTCAACCGCTACAACAAGTCCGCCCCGGTAACTCTGCGCGATATTGCGACGGCGCTGCGCTGCAACGAGCTGCAGCAGGTGCCCAACGATTTTGCCGTGGTCAGCCAGAGCCAGAACACCGGCGTGCCCCTGGACCTGCACGCGCCGCGCGCGCCGATCACGCTTGCCATGCAGGCCTTGAGCAAGGAGTTGCTCGGTCAGCAAACCGGTGCCGAACAGGGTGTGTTCAAGCGCGCCTTCAGCCGTTTTTTCGGGGGGTGAATCATGCTCAGCGAATTACGTAATCGCCTGCGTCAACAACCGCTCAAGGCCGAAACAGCGTCCGCCGTGGCGACCCCTGAGCAGGGCGCAGCGGCTCAGGAAGTGATGGCCTGGGAGCACTCCACGCCTGCCGAGCTGTATGCCACCAAGAGCCATCTCAGCTCGGTGGAAAGCGAGTGGCGGGAGAAGATCTATCAGCAGTTGCTCAAGGTCATGGACCTGTCGCTGCTCGACTCCCTGGAACAGGCCGATGCGGTGCGGCAGATACGCGAGATCTGTCTGCGCCTGCTGGACGAGCATAACGCGCCGGTCAGCGCGAGCAGCCGGCAACTGATCATCAAGCAGATCACCGACGAGGTGCTGGGTCTGGGCCCCCTCGAACCTTTGCTGGCCGACCGCAGCGTGTCGGACATCCTGGTCAATGGCTATGCCTCGGTGTATGTCGAACGCCACGGCAAGCTGCAGCAGACCGATGTGCGCTTCCGCGATGACCAGCACCTGCTGAATATCATTGATCGCATCGTGTCCAGCCTGGGACGGCGCATCGACGAGTCATCGCCGCTGGTGGATGCGCGCCTGAAAGACGGCTCGCGGGTCAATGCGATCATTCCACCGTTGGCCATCGATGGGCCGAGCGTGTCGATCCGGCGTTTCGCCGTGGACCTGCTCAATGCCGAGAGCCTGGTGCAGATGGGCACCCTGACGCCGGCCATTGCCCTGATGCTCAAGGCCATTGTCCGCGGGCGGCTCAATGTGTTGATCTCCGGCGGTACCGGCAGCGGCAAGACCACCATGCTCAATGTGCTGTCGAGCTTTATCCCGCACAACGAACGCATCGTCACCATCGAGGACTCCGCCGAACTGCAGCTGCAGCAACCCCATGTGGTGCGCCTGGAAACCCGTCCATCCAATATCGAGGGCCGTGGCGAGGTCAACCAGCGCGAGCTGGTGCGCAACAGCCTGCGCATGCGTCCCGACCGCATCGTGATCGGTGAGGTGCGCGGAGCCGAGGCGCTGGACATGCTCACCGCGATGAACACCGGTCACGATGGCTCGCTGACCACCATCCACGCCAATACCGCGCGCGATGCCCTGGGCCGGATCGAGAACATGGTGTCCATGACCGGGGCCACTTTTCCGATCAAGGCCATGCGTCAGCAGATCGCTTCGGCCATCGATGTGGTGATCCAGCTGGAGCGCCAGGAGGACGGCAAGCGGCGTCTGGTCAGCGTGCAGGAAATCAACGGCATGGAGGGTGAAATGATCACCATGACCGAGATCTTCGCCTTCGTTCGTCGTGGTATGGGCGAGCATGGCGAGGTGCTCGGCGATTACCGTCCGACGGGCATGGTGCCGGCCTTCCGCGATGTAATGGCGAAACGCGGTATCGAGTTGCCACTGAGCATGTTCCGGCCGGAGTGGATGGAGGGGCAGTGATGAACCAGATTCCCAGCGAATTTATCCTGGCGTTCCTCGGCATGGTGTTCGCCGCGGTGTTCCTGCTCAGCCAGAGCCTGGTGATACCGGTATTTGGCGAGGCGGGCAGGGTGCGCAAGCGTATTCGCAGCCGCTTGCATGTGCTGGAACGGGCCAGTGACCTACCGAATATGCAGACGGTGCTGCGGCAGAAATACCTCAAGCGTCTATCGCCGCTGGAGGCCAGCCTGGAGCAACTGCCGGCCATGGAGGCCCTGGCGCAGATGATCGAGCAGGCCGGGCATGAATACCGCGCCTATCGGGTGCTGTTGCTGGGCCTGATTCTGGGTGCGGTCGCGGGGATTGCCTTGTGGCTGTTCAGTCAGATCTGGTGGCTGGCCCTGGCGCTGGCCCTGCTGGTGTGCTGGCTGCCGGTCATGAAGATAGCCAGCGACCGCAGCAAACGCTTCGCCGCGTTCGAGGAGGGCCTGCCGGATGCCCTGGATGCCATGTGCCGGGCGTTGCGTGCCGGCCACCCGTTCAACGAGACCCTGCAGCTGGTGGCCGAGGAACACAAGGGGCCGGTGGCCCACGAGTTTGGCCTGACCTTCGCCGATATCAACTACGGCAACGACGTGCGCCGGGCCATGCTCGGGCTGCTGGAACGCATGCCGAGCATGACGGTGATGATGCTGGTGACCTCGGTGCTGATCCACCGTGACACCGGCGGTAACCTGACCGAGGTGCTGACCCGCCTGAGCAGTCTGATACGTGGGCGCTTTCGCTTCCAGCGCAAGGTCAAGACCTTGTCGGCGGAGGGGCGCATGTCAGGCTGGATTCTGGTGGCGGTGCCCTTCGTTCTGGCAGCGGCGATCGTGGTGTCGAGCCCGACCTATCTGCCGTTGCTGATCAAGGAACCCATGGGCCAGAAGCTGGTGATGGCGGCTTTCGTTGCCATGCTGCTGGGGATTCTCTGGATTCGCAAAATCATCCGCATCCAGGTGTAAACGCAGGCAGAGGAGGTATGCGTCATGGACTATCTGCTGGGTTTGCTCAATCGCGTGGTCGGCAATGAAGAGCTGGCGCGGTTGTTGTTCGTCGGTGCCATCGGCCTGAGCGCGGTGCTCGCCGTGGCGACCCTGGCCATGCTGGCGTCGGGCCTGCGCGACCCGGTACAGCGGCGCCTGACGCTGATCAAGCGCGGCTATGGCGGCCTGGCCGTCGGCCAGGAGGCACCGAGCAATCTGCAACTGATGCTGGAGCAGGTGGGCCAGCGGTTCAACTCCGGGGAGGAGGACCGGCAGTCCGCGACCCGTATGCTGCTCACCCATGCCGGATATCGCTCGCCGGCGGCGGTGCAGGTGTACTGGGCCGTTCGTCTGCTGGCACCACTGGTGCTGCTGGCCCTCAGTCTGCTGGCCTTGCCGTTGATTCCCAATCTGTCGCTGGTCATGGGTATCGCCCTGGTGGTTGCCGCCGCCGCATTGGGCTGGCTGGTGCCGGCCATCTATGTCGACAAGCGCAAGCAGGCGCGCATGACCCGGCTGCTGGTGGCCTTTCCCGATGCCCTGGACCTGATGGTGGTCTGCGTCGAGTCGGGGCTGGCCTTGCCCCAGGCCATCGAGCGAGTGGCCGACGAAATGGCGGTCAGCCAACCGGAGCTGGCCGTCGAGCTGGCCTTGGTCAATGTGGAAATCCGTGCCGGCATCCCCAGCACCGAGGCGCTCAAGCACCTGGCCGAGCGCACCGGGCTGGAGGACATCCGCGGGCTGGTCAGCCTGCTGGCGCAGAGCATCCGTTTCGGTAGCAGCGTGGCCGATACCTTGCGCATCTACGCCGAGGAGTTCCGTGATCGTCGCACCCAGGCCGCTGAAGAAATGGCGGCAAAAATTGGCACCAAGTTGGTATTCCCCCTGATTCTGTGCTTGTGGCCGAGCTTCTTTCTGGTGGCTATAGGTCCGGCAATCATCGGGGTGCTCAACGTCTTCGGGAAGGTATGAAATGAACAAGCTCAGCATGCTGTTGGTCTTGGCAGTCGTACTGTCAGGGTGTCAGACCATGGGGCCGGAGTCGGCACTCAATAGCCGTTCCGTCTATAGCGGCGACAATTCCCTGCTTTATAAGGTCAGGCAGCAGACCCATTCGCCCGAGCAGGCCATGCAAATGGCCGCGATGGCCTACCGGGCCGACGATCTGGATCAGGCGCTGTACCAGTATCTGCGCGCCATCGAACTCGATCCCAAACGTTACTCGGCCCTGGTCTGGGTCGGCAGAATCCACCGCGAGCGCGGCAATAGTCAGCTTGCCGAGATGGCCTTCCGCGATGTGCTGGCCAGCGAGCCGAACAACCTCGAGGCGCTGGCGGAAATGGGCCTGCTGCGTCTGGCCAGGCATGACCACAAGGGCGCGCAGGAGCTGCTGTCCAGGGCGGTGGGACTGGACCAGCAGCGCCTGGGCGGCGACAGTTCGGCCGAGGCGGCCGCGCTCAAGGTGGACGGCAAGTCGCCGCTCAAGGTCTACAACGGCCTTGGCGTTCTGGCTGATCTGCGCAACGACTTCCCTTCGTCCGAGGCCTATTACAACCTGGCCATGCAGATCGAGCCGCGTTCGGTGCTGGTGCAGAACAGTCTGGGCTATTCCTATTACCTGGCCGGGCAATGGCCCCAGGCCGAGCTCACCTATCAGCGTGGCATCAGTTATGACAGTGGCTACAAGCCGCTGTGGCGCAACTATGGGTTGCTGCTGGCGCGCATGGAGCGCTATGAGGAGGCGCTTTCCGCCTTCGAGCAGATCGGCGGGCGTGCCCAGGCCAGCAATGACGTCGGCTATATCTGCCTGATAGAGGGCAAGCTGGATGTCGCCGAGCAGTTCTTCCGCAGTGCGATTGAGCAGTCGCCCACCCACTACGACATGGCCTGGGACAATCTCAATCGGGTGCAGCAGGTCAGGCGAATCCGCCAGATGGGCGGCTCCGATTCGGTAGCCGTGGTGCCGCTGGAGGAGGCCGTGCAATAAGCCTCGCCTATGTCCCCCAGGGCAACCTGCGCAGGATGGGGCGGCGCAACTCGCCCATCCTGTCGGCTGGTGCGGCCTTAGTTGATTGCGTCGCTCAGGGCCTTGGCCGGCACATACTTGACCACCTTCTTGGCGGCGATCTCGATGGCTTTGCCGGTTTGCGGGTTGCGGCCGGTGCGGGCCGGGCGCTCGCTGACCTTCAGTTTGCCGATACCTGGCAGGGTGATTTCATCGCCATTCTCCAGGGCATCGCTGACGATCTCGCTGAGTTGCTCGAGTACCGCGCGAATGGTGCTTTTCGGCGTGTCGGTCGACTCGGCAATATCGCTGATCAGTTGGTCTTTGGTCATGGCCATGGTGTTGCTCCTTGGTAAAGGCTAGGGGTTGGCAAAACGCACACAGGGTACTGCGAATTGGTACGCGGGGCACGGCCCTGAGTCTGCCGCGGTCTGCTTCGGACCCGCCCATGCATCGATAATTCCCCCGGCACATGTTCGTCAGGCTCGCAGCTCGCGAGCTTTTTCGGGGGCGTGCCGCGCTTGGTCTACGCTGATACTACTTGGCCATTGCTCTGGAGTACCGCTATGTTGCGCATCTTCGCCGATCTGGGGTTTCGCTGGAAAATGGCCTTGCCCATTCTGTTGCTGGCCACGCTGCTGGTCGCGATGGGCTTTCTCGGTATGCGCGGTATCGATCAGGTCGCCGATTCCAGCACCCGGCTGACCAATCGCTTCCTGCCGGGCATCAGTCTGCTGCTCAACGCCGACCGTGATCTCTACCAGGCCTTTGTGGCCGAGCGCAGCATGCTCGGTGAGGGCGCGAGCGTACATGCCAGCGCCCTGGCGGCGGCCCATGCGGAGAATCTGCAGCAGGCTTACGATCGCGTGCACAAGTTCGCCGCCATGCAGCCAGGTGCCGAGGCGATGCAGTTGGTGGCCCAGTTCGACAGTGGTTTTGCGCGCTGGAAGGCCACCTCGCAGCAGGTGCTGCAGTTGGCGGGCAGTGATCAACAAGCCGCCAGTGCGCTGAGTTTCGCTGCCAGCGAAGAACAGTTCGAGGCCATGCGCACTGCCATCGACAAGCTTGGCGAGATGGATGATCAGGCGGCCAATGATGAGGGCATGGCGGCTATTCGTCTGGGTGAGACCCTGAGCTGGCA
Organism: uncultured Pseudomonas sp.; assembly: GCA_964578635.1. Taxonomy (GTDB): domain Bacteria; phylum Pseudomonadota; class Gammaproteobacteria; order Pseudomonadales; family Pseudomonadaceae; genus Aquipseudomonas. Next base: position 14,192 of record CAZOEC010000012.1, on the reverse strand, counting down.
GCAGGGCCTGATCATTGCCTTCGGCCTGCTGGTCTGTCTGGTATTGGTGGTTGGCTTTCCGCTGCTGATTACCCGGCCGTTGCACAGCCTGCTCAATCGCATCGAACAGATTGCCGACGGCGATGGCGATCTGCGCGTGCGCCTGGATGTGCTTTCCCGCGATGAGCTGGGCAAGCTCAGCCATGCCTTCAACCGTTTTCTCGACAAGTTGCAGCCCTTGATCAAGGAAGTCGGGCGGGTCACGGGTGAGGTCGAGAGTTCGGCGCAGAGCCTGGCTGGCATGGCGGCGGCCAATGATCGCCTGATCAGCAGCGAGCACGCGGCGGTGGATCAGGTCAGCACGGCGGCCACCGAGATGAGCAGTGCGGTGCATGAGGTGGCGCGCAATGCGCAGAACGCCGCCGATGCTGCCCGCAGCGCCCAGGTACAGTCACGCGAAGGTGCCCTGGTGGTGGGCGCGACCATCGACTCGATTCGCCAACTGGCCCAGGAGGTGGAGAGCGCTTCGGCCAGCATCCAGACCCTCGAACAGGAAGCCGCGAATATTGGCGCGGTACTGGCCGTGATCCGGGGCATCGCCGAACAGACCAATCTCTTGGCCCTGAATGCGGCCATCGAGGCCGCCAGGGCCGGCGAGCAGGGCCGCGGCTTTGCCGTGGTGGCCGATGAAGTGAGGGCCTTGGCCGCCCGCACCCAGGAGTCGACCAAAGATATTCAGCTGATGATCGAGCGCCTGCAGATCGGTGTACAGAATGCGGTCAAGGCGACCCACTCGGGCAGCGCCAGGGCGCGGGAAAGCGTCGACCAGGCCGCCGGCGTGGACCAGGCGCTGACCGATACCAGCGATTCGGTGCAGCGCATCAACGATATGACTGCGCAGATTGCCACTGCCTGCGAGGAACAAAGCAGTGTCACCGAAGAAATCGCGCGCAATATCAGCGATATTCGCGATCTCTCCAACGAGGCGGCGCAAACCTCCGAGCAGAGCGCCAGGGCCAGTCAGCACCTGTCCGAGCTGTCCCATGGCCTGACTGCTTTGGTCGGGCGTTTTCGGGTATGAATCCGCTGAGTAGGCAATAGCCAGTGGTGCGGGCCGCTCAACCGACCGGGTAAACCCTAAAGCGTTTATAAGTGCTTGAAGCGGTTGTAAGTTTGAATCAAGCCAGTACAATGGCGCGGCTCGCTGCAAGGCGGGTAGCGTTATGGTGGCCCTGCCGGTCCCCCCGCAACGATCAGCCGTGAACCCGGTCAGGCCTGGAAGGGAGCAGCCGCAGCGGTGACATTGTGTGCCGGGGTGTGGCTGGCAGGGTTGCCTCCATCTTCAAGCCCGTTCGGGCTGTGCGTTACATCCATTATTCGATCCTTCAGCCTTTAACTGCCTCGTTGCGGCTTGTCTGTGCGTGCCCGGTGCTAAGCGCTGTTGGGCTGCGCCACCTCAGATGACAGTCAGGCTTTGCGTTTGATTGCGTCATATCCGTGGCGTGTGCCGCGCGGCTTGATCTCGATCTGGCGGCAGGCGCTCAGTGCGCACGGCGCACCCTACGGGGAGGCGTTTCCTGCGCGCCGGGCAAAACAACTCCGTTTATGCAGCCTCTGAGCAGGGCGCGGCCCGTTATTGCGCGCAATAAAAAGCCCCGCGGTTGGGCGGGGCTCTTGGCGGAGCAGGCTCAGGCCAGGTGGTAGCTGAGAACACTGTCCTGTTCTTTCAGGGCCTTGCGCATATCCGCGGGAATGCTGCCGGAACGCATGGCCAGTTCCAGGCGGATTTCTTCAAGGCTCTGCGCGAATGCCTGGGCATCCGTGCGCTGGGCTGCGCTCAACACCCGACTGTAGGCGGTGACATCGGCAGCATCCACCAGGGAGAGGATGATGCCACCGTCCGGGCGCGGCGCGCTGAACGTGACGCGCAAGGGGGCGAACAATTGTTCGACGAGTTGCTGGTTGATGTTATCCATGACCTTGCTCCATCCTGAGGTTGACTGATTCAGACACCTGCACGGCTGGATAGTTCGTCGCGGGCTGGGTCAGGCCGCCAGGGACTGACGGGCGCGATCGATCACTTGCTGCAGGTGCGCACCGCTGTACTGGCCTGGATAGAGGCGCTGGCTGTGCTGGGCAATGCCCGCATGATTGACGATGGTGAAGCTGAAGCTGCCTTTGCGGGCGGCCATGATTCGGCAATCAAGTGGCGCAAAGGCGCTGGCGAGGGTGCGAATGGCATCCTGAATTTGGTGTTGAGTATTCATTTATTAGGTGTTCCTAAAACTGCGTGCGCATCATTGCGCTGAATAAAGCTCCAGGCTGTCGACCAGGTGTGTCGATGCATGTGTCAGATCGGAGCGGGACTGCGCGCAAAAGTTCCGGTTTGGAAGCTTGTTGCGGGTCGGTACTTCGGAGGCGGGCTGAGTCGGCGCTTGCGCGGGACGGCCAGATCAGTCAGCAGGTTGGGTCTTGGTCGAGAGCTGTACGGCATCGCTTGATGGGGCGGATGCGCTCTTTAACCTGGATACCATCGAGGGGGCCTAAAAGGCCTAATTGACTTACAGCGTGGTACTAACGCCGCGAATACTAGGCTCTTGTGCGTTTTTTAGCCAGCTAAATTTTCAACGAGCCGTGCGTCTGTCCATATAGAGGCGGCAGGTCGGATGCAATTTGCCCCATGCTCCGTTAGGATTAGCCCACTTTTGCTTTCCTCTCGTGACGGGTTTCGATGAGTTATCAGGTTCTTGCACGCAAGTGGCGTCCGCGCTCGTTCAGCGAAATGGTTGGCCAGACCCATGTGCTCAGGGCGCTGATCAACGCGCTCGACAGTCAACGGCTGCACCATGCCTACCTGTTTACCGGTACCCGCGGGGTGGGCAAGACCACCATCGCGCGGATTATCGCCAAGTGCCTGAACTGTGAAACCGGCATCAGCTCCACGCCCTGCGGCGTATGCTCGGTGTGCAGGGAGATCGACGAAGGGCGCTTCGTCGACCTGATCGAAGTCGACGCCGCCAGCCGCACCAAGGTGGAAGATACCCGCGAACTGCTGGACAACGTGCAGTACTCGCCCAGCCGTGGGCGCTTCAAGGTCTACCTGATCGACGAAGTGCACATGCTCTCCACCAGCTCGTTCAATGCGCTGCTGAAAACCCTGGAAGAGCCGCCACCTCACGTCAAATTCCTGCTGGCCACCACCGATCCGCAGAAACTGCCGGTGACCGTACTGTCGCGCTGCTTGCAGTTTTCCCTGAAGAACATGCCGCCGGAGCGGGTGGTCGATCACCTCAGCCATGTCTTGGCTGCGGAAAATATTCCGTTCGAGAATGATGCGCTCTGGCTGCTGGGCCGCGCCGCCGATGGTTCCATGCGCGATGCCATGAGCCTGACCGACCAGGCGATCGCCTTTGGCGAGGGCAAGGTGCTGGCCGCCGACGTGCGTGCCATGCTCGGCACCCTCGACCATGGGCAGGTCTATGGCGTGCTGCATGCCCTGATCGAAGGCGATGCCCGCGGTTTGATCGAGGCCGTACGCCATCTTGCCGAGCAAGGCCCGGACTGGAACGGCGTGCTGTCGGAAATGCTTAATGTGCTGCATCGCGTGGCCATTGCCCAGGCCTTGCCCGAGGCGGTGGATAACGGCCAGGGCGATCGCGAGCGGGTGCTTGAGCTGGCCAAGGTCCTGCCAGGTGAGGATGTGCAGTTCTATTACCAGATGGGCTTGATCGGTCGACGCGATCTGCCCCTGGCACCTGACCCACGCAGTGGCTTCGAGATGGTGCTGCTGCGCATGCTGGCGTTCCGCCCTGCGGATAGCGAGGATGTACCCAGGGTGGCGCTAAAGCCGCTGGGGATTAGTCAGGCCACTGCTGATCCCGCGCCCAACCCAGTGGCCGGCGCTGCTATGGCTGCGCCGGCCGTTGTGGCTGCTGCAGCTGTTGTTGCACCGGTCGCGCCAGGCACGATTGCCTCGCCGGTAGCGGCAGCTGTCGAGCCCCCTTCGAGTCTGCAGGTAGAACCTGCGCCGCCGCTCGTCGCCACGCCTGTGCCCGCCGAGCCTGCGCCGGTCATGCAGCCACCGCAGGTTCAGCCTGCACCTGCGGTGGCGCTGCCCTGGGACGAACAGGTCGCAAGTCCCGCACCAGTTCCCGTTGCCGAAGTCGCGCCGAGTCCGGTGCTTGTCCCCGAGCCGCCGGCAGCACAGCCGCAGCCCGCGCCAGCAGCGTTGCCGGCAGTCGAGATTGCGTCGCCAGTGGACGCGGATGTGGATGACGATGAGCCGCCACCCGGTGACTACGACTATGTAGAGATGGATGCCGAGTCGATCGATTATGATTTCGACGCCGCCGAGGTCGAGCAGGCGGTCGAGCCGCAAGTGCTGCCGGCCGCGCAGCCCGCCACCGGCCTGGCGGCCGATTGGCTGGAATTGTTTCCCAAGCTTGGGCTGTCGGGGATGACCGGCAGCATCGGGGCCAACTGCACCCTGATCACGGTCGACGGCGATAACTGGCTGCTGCATCTGGATCCGGGCCATAGCGCCTTGTTCAACCCGACCCAGCAGCGCAGACTCAACGATGCCCTCAATCAGCACCTTGGGCGCGAACTCAGCCTGCAGATCGAGCTGCGCAAGCCCGAGCAGGAAACCCCGGCACAGGCGGCTGCCCGTCAGCGTGCCAACCGCCAGCGCGATGCCGAGGCTTCGATCCATAACGATCCGCTGGTGCAGCAAATGATTCAGCAGTTCGCCGCGGTGATCCGCGCGGACAGCATTGAACCCCTGGACACCCCAGTCAAACCCCTGACTGACTGATAATTACCGAGGACAACTACCATGATGAAAGGTGGCATGGCCGGCCTGATGAAGCAGGCCCAGCAGATGCAGGAAAAAATGCAGAAAATGCAGGAAGAGCTGGCGAACGCCGAAGTAACCGGTCAATCCGGTGCCGGCCTGGTCAGCGTGGTGATGACCGGTCGTCATGACGTCAAGCGCGTCAGCCTGGACGACAGCCTGATGCAGGAAGACAAGGAAATCCTTGAGGACCTGATCGCGGCGGCAGTCAACGATGCAGTGCGCAAGGTTGAGCAGAACAGCCAGGACAAGATGTCCGGCATGACGGCAGGGATGCAGCTCCCCCCCGGCTTCAAAATGCCTTTCTAAGTGGGGTCGTTCAGCCACTGCACATAGCTGCGTTGCAAGCCGGCCCGGGCATCCTCATTTACGGTCAGTAAACTCCGGTGCCCGGGCCGTCTTGCGCCTTGCTCTGCACAGCGTCTGGCCAACCCTTATAGACCCTTGTACAAATGAGTAGGGTGGATAACCGCGCAGCGTTATCCACCATTGGCTGAAACCTTCTATGGAAATGGTCCGCCGTCGTTTCCATCCGCCCAGAACCCATGTGATTTCTTGCCATGAGCTTTAGCCCGCTGATCCGTCAACTGATCGATTCTCTGCGCATCCTGCCCGGTGTGGGGCAGAAGACTGCCCAGCGCATGGCCTTGCAGATGCTCGAACGTGACCGTTCGGGTGCCATGCGTCTGGCCCAGGCGTTGACTCAGGCGATGGAAGGGGTAGGGCACTGCAGGCTGTGTCGCAGCCTGAGCGAGGATGAGGTGTGCCAGTTGTGCCTCGATCCACGCCGCGACGACAGCCTGCTTTGCGTGGTGGAAGGGCCAATGGATGTGTACGCGGTGGAACACACCGGTTTTCGTGGGCGCTACTTTGTGCTCAAGGGTCATCTGTCGCCACTCGACGGCCTGGGACCGGAAGCCATTGGTATTCCCGAGTTGCTGGCGCGTATCGCCGCCGGCAGTTTCGCTGAGGTGATACTGGCCACCAATCCCACGGTGGAAGGTGAAGCGACCGCCCATTACATTGCCCAGCTGCTGGCGGGCAAGGGCCTGATCGCTTCGCGTATCGCCCACGGCATGCCCTTGGGTGGTGAGCTGGAACTGGTCGATGGCGGCACCCTGGCGCATTCGATTGCCGGGCGTCGTCCGATTCAGCTGTAGAGCACTTCGGGGGCTACCCATACCGCCAGGTGCGTGCGCGAAGGTGCCTGGCCATATAGCTGCGGCAGCGAATAACTGCGGGAGAGGGGGGCGTGCAACGGCATTAGCCCTGCATGCAGTGCTGACGATATCTGGGTGAGGGAGATCAGGTTACCGCTACGGGCGTTGCACCCTGCGGGTCTTGCCTTTGCCATCTTGTGTTGGCTTTTCAGGCCGCAGAAAAAAACAAGCCCCGCATCTGCAGGGCTTATCTAGAACAGGTCAGAGGCTTAGGCCACCTGAACCTCTTCAGCTTGCATACCTTTCTGACCGCGAGCGGCCACGTAGGTAACGGTTTGGCCTTCTTTCAGGCTTTTGAAACCGTCGCTCTGGATTGCTTTGAAGTGCACGAACAGATCATCGCCGCCGTTAGCCGGGGTAATGAAGCCGAAGCCTTTCTCATCGTTGAACCATTTGACGGTGCCAGTTTCGCGATTAGCCATGATGTTTCTCTTAAATCGATACGAATTGCGGTGCCAGAATACTCATAGCACCTATGCGGTTTTGCTGATTACTACTGTTCAGCTTGTGCATTCTAGGCCGTTTTTACGTTCCGTGCTGGTATAGAAGCTAATTCATTGTGTTTTTGTTGTGGCTCAGCCGTTATTTCGCAACCTGGCCAGGTCTCTGAGCGGCGGCGCGCCGAATAAACGGCTGTATTCACGGCTGAATTGCGAAGGGCTCTCATAGCCGACCCGGTAGCTGGCCGAGGCCGCCTCCAGGCCTTCGCAGAGCATCAGGCGGCGGGCTTCCTGCAAGCGCAGTTGCTTCTGATACTGCAGCGGGCTGAGGGCGGTGACCGTCTTGAAGCGGTGATGCAGGGTCGATGGGCTGAGGTTGACTTCGCGGGCCAGGTGTTCGATGCGCAGTGGCTGATCGTAGTGCTTGTTGAGCCAGTCGATGGCGCGGGCGATGCGCTGGCCCTGGCTGTCGGCAATGGCGATCTCATGCAGATAGCGGCCCTGGGGGCTGTGCAGCAGGCGATAGAAGATTTCGCGCAGGGCCAGGGGCGCGAGCATGGCGATATCTCGCGGGCTTTCCAGCAAACGGGTCAGGCGGATCACCGCGTCGAGCAGGGCGTCGTCGATCCTGTCCAGAAACAGACCGCGACCATCGCCCACCGTGCCGGCCAAACCGATCGGCCCGGCATCGGCGATCAGGCCGCTGAGCTGAGTCGGGTCGATATCCAGGCGCAGGCTCAGGTAAGGCTGCTCGGGGGAGGCCGCTATCACCTGGCCCGATACCGGCAGGGTGACCGAGGCGACCAGATAATTCAGCGGGTCGTAGCGATAGGGCTGATCGCCCAGGCGTACTTCCTTGCTGCCCTGGGCGATGATGCACAGGCAGGGGTTGTACAGCACCGGCATGGGCAGGGTGGGCTGGTCGGTACGAATCAGGTGCAGGCCGTCGATGGCGGTGGCATGCAGGCCTTCGGCCGGGGTCAGGCGCTGAATCAGCGCCGCCAGCTCGACCTGGCGCTGCTCTAGGTCGCTGCCGGGTGTGCGTGGCGAGGCGGCGGGTGCGGGCATCGGGGCATCTCCTCAAGGTATCGCCGAAGCTTATCCTGGTCTTTCAGGCAAGTATTGCCGCCGCGAATGGCAATGCAGGATCAGGCAAGTATTCGCCACAAATAGGCAAATAGCTGGGGTGTACGGCGAAGTGAGTCTGAATGACGAGTAACTGCTACGAACAGGTGCTGCCATATATAAAGCAGTATCAGGCAAGAATACTCCAGTAATCGTCTAACCCTTGGTTGGCCATCTCTCTAGTCTCTGCTGCTGTAGTCCTACTCAACAGCTTCTGGAGAATGCCCCCATGCTGAATATTCAAGACAAAGTCATTTTGATCACCGGTGCCAGCAGCGGCATAGGCGAGGCCTGTGCCCGCTTGCTGGCGCACAAGGGGGCACGTGTGCTGCTCGGTGCCCGGCGCAGCGACAGGCTCGAGGCCCTGGTCGGCGAGATCCGCGAGGCAGGCGGTACGGCCGAGTTCCGCCGACTGGATGTGACCAGCCGTGCGGACACTCAGGCCTTTGTCGATTTCGCCGTCGAGCGCTTTGGTCGCGTCGATGTGCTGATCAACAACGCCGGCGTGATGCCGCTTTCGCCGCTTGAGGCGCTGAAGGTGGATGAGTGGGACCGGATGATCGACGTGAATATCCGCGGCGTTCTGCATGGCATCGCCGCCGTGCTGCCACTGATGCAGGCCCAGCGCAGTGGCCAGTTGGTCAATATCGCTTCGATCGGGGCCTACAGCGTGGTGCCGACCGGTGCGGTGTATTGCGCAACCAAGTATGCGGTGCGCGCCATCTCCGAAGGCTTGCGTCAGGAAGTGGGTGGCGATATTCGGGTGACCCTGGTGTCGCCTGGGGTGGTCGAGTCGGAGTTGGCCGAGAGCATTTCCGATGCGTCGAGCCGTGAGGCGATGAAGGCGTTTCGCAAGGTCGCCATCACTCCGGATGCGATTGCCCGCGCCATCGCCTATGCCGTCGAGCAGCCGGCGGATGTTGATGTCAGTGAGCTGATCGTGCGCCCGACTGCCAGCCCTTACTGAGGACGCGACCATGAACGTTAAATGGATATTGCCGCCACTGGTGGCGTTGTTTCTTTCGGCGGGTTGTCTCGAGGCCCATGCAACTGAGGACAGTCGCAGGAGTAAAGGCGAGGCCGTGATTACGGCGCTGAGTGGCGGCGCAGGGCAACCCGTGCTGCAGGCCATGCATGCGGACTTCCCCTTTCTGGCCAGCGCCACCACCGATTTTGCGTTGGGTGAGGTCTGGGGGCGCAGTGAGCTGGATGCCCGCACGCGGCAACTGGCGACCGTGGCCGTGTTTGCCGCCCAAGGCAATTTGCCTCAGATGAAAATCCACGCCGGTTATGCATTACGCGCCGGTGTGTCGCCAGCCGAACTCAAAGAAATGATTTACCTGACTACGGTCACCGCTGGTTTCCCTCGCGCCATTGATGCGGCTCAGGCGTTGCGTGAAGTGTTGGCCGCGCAGCAGGCAGGTGAGGGGTAGGGCATTCCACTGATACCTGGGGGTAGCGATTATGTTCACCCATACGACAAGGATACGTGCCGTTTGTGGCCGCTCTGAGCAGTTGGGGCAGTGCCTGCGTGCATTGCAGGAGCCTATGCAACAGATGACCGGGTGCCTGCGTTTCGAGGTGACGCCTGTGCCGGAGGACCCGGCGCTGTGGCAGCTGCAGGGGAGCTGGCAGTCGGATGCGGCCCTGCACGCATTTTTTGCCGCCCCCCGGTTGCAACAGGTGCTTGACCAAGCCATACGGCAACGTCTGCTCGCCAGCCTGGAGTGCTAGGGTCTTTTCCCTACGGGATGGGCGTTCGGGCAGATAACGCAAAACGCCTCGGCGCGGTGGCGGCGAGGCGTTTGCTTGGGCAGAAATTACTTCAGGTTGGCTTTTAGCGCGGTGGCGGCTTGCTGCATGGCGCTTTGCGTGCCGGGGATCTGGCTGATCACGTTGAGCAAACCGAAGTCATGGATCATGCCGTTGTAGCGCACGGAGGTGACGTTAACCCCAGCCGCATCCAGCTTGCGCGCATAGGCTTCGCCTTCATCACGCAGCACGTCGAACTCGGCGGTTTGCACCAGGGCCGGCGGCAAGCCTTTTAGTTCCTCAACCGATGCCTGCAGCGGCGAGGCGTAGATTTCGGCGCGCTGTTTCGGGTTGGTGGTGTAGTTATCCCAGAACCACTGCATCAGGCTCTTGCTGAGGAAGTGCCCGTCGGCGAACTGGTTATAGGAGGCGTTGTTGAAGTTGGCGTCGGTCACCGGCCACAGCAGCAGCTGGAACTTGATCGTCGGGGTGCCTTTGTCCTTGGCCATCAGGCTGACCACGGCGGCCATATTGCCGCCCACACTGTTACCGGCTACCGCCAGGCGCTTGCCGTCGACACCAATCTGCGCGCCGTTCTGCGCTACCCATTGGGTTGCGGCGTAGGCCTGGTTGATCGCGGTCGGGTACTTGGCTTCGGGCGATGGAGTGTAATCGACATATACCGCCGCCGCGCCAGAGCCCACCACTAGGTCGCGGATCAGGCGTTCGTGGGTCGGGTAGTCGCCCAGCACCCAGCCGCCACCGTGGAAGAACATAAACACCGGCAGCGTGCCCTTGGCATCGGCCGGGCGCACAACTTTGAGCTGGATCGACTGGCCATCGACTTCGATGGTCTTGTCGGCCACCTTGATGCCCGATACATCGACCTTGACCCCAGCCTGCGCGCCGACCAATACGGCGCGGGCATCTTTCGGGCTCAGCTGTTCGAGGGGTTTGCCAGCGCCAGCGGCGAGGGCATTGAGGAAACCTTGAGTATTGCGCTCCACCCCGGGGCTACCAGCGGCAACCGCGCTGTTGACGGCAAGGGCGAGTACGGCGATCGACAAACCTTGTTTGATGTTCATGTGCGGCCTCCTGGGGCGGGCCGCTGACTGGCAGCGGCCGGGTGGTGGGGAGTTTTGGGCTTAGTCGATCAGCGTCAGGGTGACGTCGATATTGCCGCGGGTGGCGTTGGAGTAGGGGCAGACGATGTGGGCACGGTCGATCAGGGTTTGCGCTTGCTCGCGGTCCATACCTGGCAGGCTGATGCGCAATTCGACTTCGATGCCGAAACCGTTGGGGATCGCGCCGATGCCCACTACACCTTCGATTGAGGCGTCTGCTGGCATCGCCAGTTTGTCGCGGCCAGCGACGAACTTCATCGCGCCGATAAAGCAGGCCGAATAGCCCGCAGCGAACAGCTGCTCGGGGTTAGTGCCCGCACCGCCGGCACCGCCGAGTTCTTTCGGGGTGGTCAGGGCGACGTCGAGTACGCCGTCGGAAGAGATGGCGCGGCCGTCACGGCCGCCGGTGGCTTCTGCGTAGGCGCGGTATGCAACGTTTTCGATCGACATGGTTATTGCTCTCTATAAGAAGGTGGAGGTCCGGCTGGTGTTGCCGGTGGTTCGACCAGGTTGTGATGTACAGGTTTTATGTTGCGATAATTTTTTGTGCGCAAACTAAGTTGTCGAGGCGAACTGTAGTTCGCAACTATTTTGCGCGCAATATATTTGTTGAAATTTTTAGCGATAAGAATCATGTGTTCTGGAATAAGCCCACTTGGCGGGCCTGTTGCCGCTCCGGGCAAGGCAAGCAGGTGCTGCTTGAGCGCCAACAGAGGCCAATCCATCCGCTGTCGAAAGTCGGCCTATTAGCAGACGATGCTCGTCCAGGGCGGTCGCTTATGCCCTGGCATCTGGCGCTATCCATGGCTTGTAAACCAAGCAAGCGCTTGGTATTTTTCCTGAAACCTCAGCGGGAATCCCCTATGTCTGCTTTCCAGGAATACTTCGACGCCTCCCACCAACTGGTCCGCGACTCGGTGCGGCGTTTTGTCGAGCGCGAGATCCTGCCGCATATCGACGACTGGGAGGAGGCCGAGGAGTTTCCCCGCGAGCTGTACCTCAAGGCCGGTGCGGCGGGCATCCTCGGTATCGGCTATCCGGAGCAGTTTGGTGGCAGCTATGAGGGCGACGTATTTGCCAAGGTGGCGGCCAGTGAGGAGTTGATGCGCAGCGGCTCCGGCGGTCTTGTGGCGGGCCTGGGGTCCCTGGATATCGGCCTGCCGCCCATCGTCAAATGGGCCCGGCCGCAGGTGCGCGACCGGGTGGTGCCGCAGGTGCTGGCGGGCGAGAAGATCATGGCCCTGGCGGTGACCGAACCGTCCGGCGGCTCCGATGTGGCTAAACTCAAGACCCGCGCGGTGCGCGACGGCGACTTCTATCGCGTCAGCGGCAGCAAGACCTTTATCACCAGTGGTGTGCGCGCCGACTACTACACGGTGGCAGTGCGCACCGGCGGCGACGGTTTTGGTGGCGTCAGCCTGCTGCTGATCGAGAAGGGCACGCCGGGTTTCAGCGTCGGGCGCAAGTTGAAGAAGATGGGCTGGTGGGCTTCGGACACCGCCGAGCTGTTCTTCGATGACTGCCGGGTACCGGTGGAAAACCTGATCGGTGCGGAGAACATGGGCTTTGCCTGCATCATGGCCAACTTCCAGAGCGAGCGCCTGAGCCTGGCGATCATGGCCAATATGACCGCGCAACTGGCGCTGGAAGAGTCATTGACCTGGGCTCGGGAGCGCCAGGCATTCGGCAAGCCTATCGGCAAGTTTCAGGTGCTCAAGCATCGCCTGGCCGAGATGGCCACCCAGCTGGAAGTGTCCCGCGAGTTCACCTACCGCCAGGCGGCTAAGATGGCCGCCGGCAAGAGCGTGATCAAGGAGATCTCCATGGCCAAGAACTTCGCCACCGATATCGCCGACCGCCTGACCTACGACGCGGTGCAGATCATGGGCGGCATGGGCTATATGCGCGAGTCCCTGGTGGAGCGCCTGTACCGCGACAATCGCATCCTCTCCATTGGTGGCGGTTCGCGGGAGATCATGAACGAGATCATCAGCAAGCAGATGGGGCTGTAGGTCAACCGAGGCGGCGATCCTCTGGCCAGGGCGCGCTGCGCGCACTGGCTTGCCTTTGTGAAATTTAGCGTGTAACTTTTCATGAAATTATAAATAAATAATTTCATGAGTCGTTTATGTTCAAGCAGTCCGAGCAGCACCTCGATACCTACTACGCCCACAGTTGCCGCGACCAGCTGCGCGAATACGCGCCACTGGCCGGCGCGCAGCGCTATGACGTAGCGGTGGTTGGTGCCGGTTTCAGCGGTCTGCACACGGCGCTGCGCCTGGCCCAGGCCGGCAAGCGAGTGGTGCTGCTGGAAGCCAGCCGGGTGGCCTGGGCGGCCTCGGGGCGCAATGGCGGTCAGGCGATTCTCGGCTGGTCCTGCGATATGCCGCCGCTGGAGCGTGCCCTCGGTCTGGAGCGCGCGCGCCGTTTGTGGGATGGCATGCGCTGGGCCGCCGATGAAATTCGCGCGCTGCCCCAGCGCCACGGTTTCGACTGTGACTACCGCGCCGGCCACCTGTGGACCTCGGTGATGCCGCGGCGGGTGGCCATGCTGCATGAGTGGCAGGAGCACGCCGCGCACAAGTGGGGCCATGACCAACTGCAGTTTATTCCCCGCGAGCAGCTCGGCAGCTGGGTGGCCAGCGAGCGTTACCAGGCTGGCCTGTTCGACCCTCTGGGCGGTCATCTCAACCCGTTGAAACTGGCCCTGGGCCTGGCCGCCGCCTTCGAGCGCGTCGCTGGGGTGATCCATGAGCAGAGCCGGGTACTGAGCTACCACCGTGGAGCTGATGGCTATCACCTCACGACCGCCGCCGGCAGCGTGCAGGCCGAGGTGCTGGTGCTGGCCTGCAACGCCTATATCGACAAGCTCGACCCACAGCTGGCCGGGCGAATCCTGCCGGTGGGCAACTACCAAGTGGCCACCGCGCCGCTGGACCCGGCCCTGGCCGAGTCCCTGCTGCCGCGCAACAGCTGCGTCACCGACAACCAGTTTGTGCTGGATTACTTCCGCCGCACCCCGGACAACCGCCTGCTGTTCGGCGGCGGCTGCACCTACTTGGGCGGCCTGCCCAAGGATATTGCCGCGGCTACTCGGCCTTTTATCGAGCGGGTGTTTCCGCAGCTTGCCGGGGTGCCCATCGAGTTTTCCTGGGGCGGACACCTGGATATCAGCATGCAGCGCACCCCGGATATCGGTGGCGCGGACAATCGTTACTGGCTGCAGGGCTACTCCGGCCACGGCGTGCTGCCGACCCTGGCCGGTGCCCGGGCGGTGGCGGACGCCATTCTCGGCAACAGCGACGAGCTGGCGCTCTACCAGGGCCTGCGTAATCCGCGCTTTCCCGGCGGCGAGCTGCTGGCCGCGCCATTGGAGGCCGTGGGCAAGGCCTGGTATCGCCTACGTGACTTTGTCTAATTTGCTAACCGACTCGGGAGCCGTCATGGACAAGCAAGAAGAAATGGCCGCATTGGCCATCCTTATCCACGACCTGCGCAAGCACAAGAAGGTGACTCTCAACGAGCTGGCCGAGCGCATCGGCCGTTCGGTGGGCTTCGTCTCCCAGGTCGAGCGCGGCCTGTCGCGCCCCACCGTGGCCGACCTGACCGCCATCAGCGAGGCGCTGGATGTGCCCACCACCTATTTCTACAGCCTGGCCAAGCCGCGGGCGCTGCGCTGGGTCACCCGCCCGGGCGAGCG
>CAZOEC010000011.1:0-55096 GCA_964578635.1 uncultured Pseudomonas sp. | reverse complement strand
TCCCGACATCCTGCTCCCAAAGCAGGCGCGCTACCGGACTGCGCTATACCCCGATGAAAGATTGGCTCCGCGACCAGGACTCGAACCTGGGACCCAATGATTAACAGTCATTTGCTCTACCGACTGAGCTATCGCGGAACTACTTGCTTCCTTTCTCAGAAACTTGAACCGGTTGTTAAATCGTTTCCCGTGTCTGAGGCGCGCCATTTTACGTTTCCGCGCGCGTCTGTCAACCCCTTAAAATGCTTTTACTACAATGATTTGCAGTCGAGTGGCTGGCTGCTATATCTAACCTGGCCTGCACCTAACGCGGGGCGCACCGGACACCCGGCATACAACAGGACAGTGCATGAGCAACCAGGGCCAACCACCACATCCTCCGAGCACCCTGCATAGCCTTGCCAGCCGTGGCATCCAGCCACGTTTTGGCGAATTGGCGCAGAGTTGCCGCAAGCTGGTGATGAACCACCTCGCCGAACACCTGGGCGGCGTCTTCACCCAGGTCGACGACACCCTGTTCACCCTCGCGGACAAGGCCGAGAGCAATCAGCTGCAAAGCCTGTTCTTCGACAACATGCGCGAAATCCGCAAACAGCGCCCGCAGATCGAGCGCAGCTATCACCAGCAGATCGCCCGCAACTTCTCCGATTTCTTTAGCGGCCAGCTCAAGCCGCCCACCAGTGCCGAGGCTGTGGATGCCGAACAGCTGGTACTGGTGCAGAACGAGGACTACGAGGAAAGCCTGCAGATCATCAATATGGTCAGCCGGATGAAAGCCCACTGCGCACAGCCCCTGTTCGCCCTGGAGCAACGCCTGGCGCAACTCAGCAACGGGCAAAAGCTCGACGAAGACAACAACCCCTTCGGCCCGCAGATGATCGCCCAGGCCTTTCGCCTTGCACTGGCCCCCTGCCCCTTCCCCCTGCGCATCAAGATCGTCCTCTATACGCTATTCGACACCCAGGTCATGGACAGCCTGGAAGGGCTCTACGCCGCCCTAAACCAGCGCCTGATCGAAGCCGGCGTACTGCCCGAGCTCAAGTACAGCGCGCAGCGCCAGGCCAGCCCTGCGCGCAAGGCCGCCCCTGCACCGCCCAGCCACGCTGTGAGCGGCGCAATACCTCGGCCATCCAGCCCCCAACCAAGCCCGCCAGCCCAAGCCACAGCGCCCATGCCACCCTATCGAGGCGAGGTGCCACCTAGCAACCCAGTGGAGCTGCTGGGCAGCCTCGCCGCCCTGCTGGGCGAGCACCGTCGGCGCGATCGCGACGCCACCCTGCCGGACGGCACGCGCAGCATGGCCAGCCTGACGCCGCACAACGCCACGCGTACCTACAGTGCCCGCGAACTACTCGACGCGCTGAATCGCATGCAACGACAGTCAGCCCGGGAGCTCACACAACAGCTGCACCAGCCGCAGCCGGTGGACGACCTCAAGGAAGCCCTGCAACAACAGCTGCAGGCGCACAGCCTGTTTCCCGCCGAACACCGGGTTGCCGACCAGGAAGCCGACGTGATCGACCTGGTCGGCATGCTGTTCGACTTTATCCTCGACGACGACAACCTGCCCGACAGCTGCAAGACCACCCTCTCCCACCTGCATACGCCCTATCTGAAAGTGGCCCTGCAGGACAAAGCCCTGTTCACCCAGCATCACCACCCGGCGCGCCGCCTGCTCAACGCCATGGCCCAGGCTGGCGTGCTCTATGGTGGCGAAAACGAGGAAAGCGGCCTGCAGGCGAAAATGCAGTGGGTGGTGGAGCGGGTGGTCCATGATTTCGCCGCCGACCTGCAGCTGTTCGACAGCCTGCTCGAGGAGTTCAACGCCTACGTCGCCACCCTCAGGCACAAGGTAGAGCTGCGCGAACGCCGCGCCGTGCAGGCCGCCAAGGGCCGCGACAAACTTCTCGGTGCACGCCAGCGCGCACTGACGGTGATTGCCGCCAGCCTGAAAAACCGTGCTCTGCCGAACATCATCCACAACTTCCTCGAACTGACCTGGGCCGACGCCCTGGTGTTCGTCTGGCTACGCCATGGCGAAGACAGCCACGAATGGCGACGCGCCTGCGAGGTGGCCGAGCAACTGGCCTGGAGCGGCATGCCGCTCGACGAAGCCGGCCGCGAACGCCTGCAGGCCCTGCGCATTGCCCTGCTGGACGACCTGCGCAAGGGCCTGGAGTTGCTCGGCGGCTACCACGAGGACGGCATCCGCCGCCTGCTGCAGGACCTGGTGGCCTGCCAGCATGCTGTGCAGGGCAAACAGCCCCAGCTAGCCGAACGCCTCAAACCGGCACAGGTGGAAAGCCAACTCGGCACTCTACTCGGCGAGGATGGCGCACTGGCCAGCCCGGCAGCGCCCGACGCCGGCCTATCGCCACGCGCTCAGGCGCTGGCCAAGGAACTGCAGCAGCTCGAGTTTGGCACCTGGTTCGAGTTTGGCAGCGGCGAGCAACTGCAAGCCCTCAAGCTCTCCTGGTTCAGCCCGACCACGGACAACTACATGTTCGTCGACCACAGCGGCCAGCGCGCAGCCATCAAACCCCTGCAGCAACTGGCCCGGGAAATGGAGCAGGGACTGGCACGCATCATCCCCGCAGAACGTGATGCGCCCCTGGTGGATCGCGCCCTGAACGCCATTTATCGCGTGCTGCAGCGCTTCACCGGACGCCCCCACGAGCCCCACGCCTAAGGAACCCGTATGGATGACGAACGCCGCCAGCACAGCCGACAGCACCCCGAACTGCAGCTGGAAATTTTCGAGCAGCACACCGGCAAGCGCCTGGGACGGGTGGTCGACCTCTCGACCGATGGTTTTATGCTGTTCAGCGATACGCCGCAGACCGCCGACGAACTGGTGGAATGCCGCCTGCTGAGTGAACAGGTGATTGAGGGCGTGGGCGAGATCAGCTTCGTCGCCGACTGCCTGTGGAGCCGCCCAGGGGCCGACGGCCAGCACTGCTGGGCGGGCTTTCATATCATCGACCTGGCACCAGACCAGGCCGCGGCCCTGGAGCTGCTGCTTGAGCAGCTCTGAATATTCAGAGACAGCGAGAGGTCGCGGTGCGCACAGCCTGGGCGGCCCCGCGTCACCCTACGGAGTCGAACACCGCTGCCCCGTGTACCAGAACAGGTCTGTGTAGGAGCGGATTTATCCGCGAAAAAATCGCCATCTCGATAAAGCGTCGCGGCTAAAGCCCCTCCCACAGCGGCTCAGCACTACCGACGGCATACCCAATAGAAAGGCTATGCGCCCAGCCCCTGCTGTGCGAGCTAGGTGCTTTTGTAGGAGCGGGCTTGCCCGCGAGCTTTTCCCCGAGCCACCGCGCAGATACACAAAACCAGCGCTCACGGCTACAGCCCCTCCCACAGGCCAGCGCAAATCCGTGGGAGGGGCTTTAGCCGCGACAAAACACACCCCACCCGGCTTAAGCCGGGTGGGGTGTTTTTATTGCCGGCCATCCAGCGGCCTGTTAGCTGAAGACGATTTCCTCGCCCTCGACCCGACCGGTGACGCTGCTGCCGGGGGCGAACTGGCCGGCGAGGATCTGCTGCGCCAGGGGGTTTTCGATCCAGCGTTGCACCGCGCGCTTGAGCGGCCGCGCGCCGTACACCGGGTCGTAGCCGACGGCGATCAGCTTATCCAGGGCCTCGTCGGTCAGCTCCAGGCTCAGCTCGCGCTCGGCCAGGCGTTGGCGCAAGCGACCCAGCTGGATCTTGGCGATACCGGCGATCTGATCCCGGGCCAGGGGCTCGAAGATCACCACCTCATCGATACGGTTGATAAATTCCGGACGGAAGTGCGTGCTTACCGCATCCATCACCGCCGCGCGCTGCGCCTCCTGATCGCCCACCAGCTCCTGAATCTGCGCCGACCCCAGGTTGGAGGTCATCACCACCACGGTGTTCTTGAAGTCCACGGTACGGCCGTGGCTGTCGGTCAGGCGGCCGTCTTCCAGCACCTGCAGCAGCACGTTGAACACATCCGGATGGGCCTTCTCCACCTCGTCCAGGAGGATCACCGAGTAGGGCTTGCGGCGCACCGCCTCGGTCAGGTAACCGCCCTCTTCATAGCCGACATAGCCGGGCGGCGCACCGATCAGCCGCGCCACGGAGTGCTTCTCCATAAACTCGGACATATCGATGCGCACCAGCGCCTCCTCGGTGTCGAAGAGAAACTCCGCCAGGGCCTTGCACAGCTCGGTCTTACCGACCCCGGTAGGGCCGAGGAACAGGAAGGAACCACTGGGCCGATTGGGATCGGACAGCCCGGCGCGGGAACGCCGCACCGCGTTGGCCACGGCGACTACCGCCTCGTTCTGGCCGATCACCCGCTGGTGCAGCAGGCCTTCCATCTTCAACAGCTTGTCGCGCTCACCTTCGAGCATCTTGCTGACCGGGATACCGGTCCACTTCGACACCACTTCGGCGATCTCTTCCTCGGTGACCTTGCTGCGCAGCAGCTGGTTCTCGGTCTTGCCGTGCTGGTCGACCATCTGCAGGCTGCGCTCCAGATCCGGAATGATGCCGTACTGCAGCTCGGCCATACGCGCGAGATCGCCCTTGCGCCGCGCCGCTTCCAGTTCCTGACGGGACTGTTCGATCTTCTGCTGGATCTGCGCCGAACCCTGCACTTCGGCCTTTTCCGACTTCCAGATATCTTCCAGGTCGGCGTATTCACGTTCCAGACGGGCAATGTCTTCGTTGAGCTTGGCCAGACGCTTGATCGCCGCCTCGTCGTCTTCCTTCTTCAGCGCCTGGGCCTCGACCTTGAGCTGAATCAGCCGGCGCTCCAGACGGTCGAGCACTTCCGGCTTGGAGTCGATTTCCATACGAATGCGGCTGGCCGCCTCGTCAATCAGGTCGATGGCTTTGTCCGGCAGCTGACGGTCGGTGATATAGCGGTGCGACAGCTTGGCCGCGGCGATAATCGCGCCGTCGGTGATCGCCACCTTGTGGTGCACCTCGTAGCGCTCCTTGAGGCCACGGAGGATGGCAATGGTGTCTTCTTCGCTCGGCTCATCGACCAGTACCTTCTGGAAGCGCCGCTCCAGGGCCGCGTCTTTTTCGATGTACTGGCGGTATTCGTTGAGGGTGGTGGCTCCGACGCAGTGCAGCTCACCGCGGGCCAGGGACGGCTTGAGCATATTGCCGGCGTCCATCGAGCCTTCGCCTTTGCCGGCACCGACCATGGTGTGCAGCTCGTCGATAAACAGGATGATCCGCCCTTCCTGCTTGCTCAACTCGTTAAGCACCGCCTTGAGGCGCTCCTCGAACTCGCCGCGGAACTTGGCCCCGGCGATCAGTGAACCCATATCCAGAGACAGCAGGCGCTTGTCCTTGAGGCCATCCGGCACCTCGCCGTTGACGATGCGCTGGGCCAGGCCCTCGGCGATGGCGGTCTTGCCCACGCCGGGCTCGCCGATCAGCACCGGGTTGTTCTTGGTGCGCCGTTGCAACACCTGGATGGTGCGGCGGATCTCGTCGTCACGGCCGATCACCGGGTCGAGCTTGCCCTCCTCGGCGCGCTTGGTCAGGTCGACGGTGTACTTGTCCAGGGCCTGGCGGTTTTCCTCGACATTGGGGTCGTTCACCGCATCGCCGCCGCGCAGGTTGCTGACGGCGTTCTCCAGGGCCTTCTTGCTCACACCCTGGCCGAGCAGCAATTTGCCCAGCTTGGTGTTCTCGTCCATGGCGGCGAGCAGCACCAGCTCGCTGGAGATAAATTGGTCGCCCTTCTGCTGCGACAGGCGGTCGGCCTGATTAAGCAGGCGCGCCAGGTCCTGGGACAGGTTGATGTCGCCGGTCGGGCTCTGGATCTTGCCCAGGTGATCGAGTTCCTTGGTCAGGGCCTTGCGCAGGCTGTTGACGTCGAAGCCCACCTGCATCAGCAGGGGCTTGATCGAGCCGCCCTGCTGGTCGAGCAGCGCCTGCATCAGATGCAGCGGCTCGATGGCGGCGTGGTCCAGGCCCACGGCCAGGGACTGGGCGTCGGAAAGGGCAAGTTGCAGCTTGCTGGTTAAACGGTCGATACGCATAAAGAGTCATCCCTCGGAGTGGAGGCAGGCCGGCACGCTGAATCGTGCCTAATGCAGAGAGCCTGCTAGATGAAGAGTAGATGAGGTCGATTGTGCGAGTTTCAAGCGCAGCGGCGTTGATCTGGGTCAGTGGCCCAGCCCGCCGGCGGCACTGTGTCAGCCGACTGGGCATGCCTTACGCACCAAGGTGCCATCCGGTGCGCACGGCCTGGGCGGCCCCGCGTCACCCTTCGGGGGCGGCGGCGTCTCAGTCGCCGAGCCAGATCAGGCTGGCGAAACGTCCGGTTTGCGCCGAGCGGCGGTAGGAGTAGAAGCGCGAGTCGTTATAGGTGCAGAAATCGCCGCCATATACCGCGGTTACGCCGCGCGCCGCCAGGCGGATACGCGCCAGCTGGTAGATATCGGCCATAAACTTGCCGGCGTTATGGCTGGGGCTGAACGCCTCGGCAGCCTCGGCATGTTGGCCGATAAAGGCTTCGCGCACCTCTGCGCCCACTTCGAAGGCCTGCGCGCCAATGGCCGGCCCAAGCCAGACCAGCACCTGATCCGCCGGCAGCGCCAGAGCGTCCAGAGTCGCTTCCAGCACCCCGGCTGCCAGTCCGCGCCAGCCGGCGTGGGCCGCGGCGACCCGGGTGCCGGCGCGATCGCAGAACAGTGCGGGCAGGCAATCGGCGGTCATGATGGCGCACGCCACGCCCGGCGTGGCCGACCAGCTGGCATCGGCCTCTACCAGCAGATCGGGCGAAGCCTCGGCGACGGCGACGCCATGAACCTGACTCAACCAGGCCGGCCGACAGCCAAGCAGGCTGACCAGACGCTGACGGTTCTTGGCCACCGCCACCGGGTCGTCGCCGACATGCTCGCCCAGGTTGAGGCTGGCAAAGGGGCCCGCGCTGACGCCACCGGCACGGGTGGTCACGCAGCTTTTAACCCGTGCTGGAGCCGGCCATTGCGGCGTCAGCCAGTCGTGCGCCAAGTGCCCGCTCACCCGATAAAGGCCTCGCGGTCCTGACGCAGCAGCGTCAGCAGCCAGACGAAATCATCCGGCAGCGGCGATTGCCACTTCATCCGCTCACCGGTAATCGGGTGGTCCAGTTCGAGAAAGCGCGCATGCAGGGCCTGGCGCGGAAACTCCTTGAGGGTCTGCACCATATTCTGGTTGGCCGCCGGCGGAATGCGGAAACGCCCGCCGTAGACCGGGTCGCCCACCAGGGGGTAACCGATATGGCTCATATGCACGCGAATCTGGTGGGTGCGGCCGGTTTCCAGCTTGACCCGCGTATGGGTGTGCGAGCGGAAGCGCTCCAGCACCCGGTAATGGCTGACCGCAGGCTTGCCGCCGTCGCTCACCGCCATGCGCTGGCGCTGCGAGGAGCTACGGCCAATCGGTGCGCTGATCTTGCCGCCGGAGGTGATCACGCCGATCACGATGCATTCGTAGATGCGACTGACCGTGCGTTTCTGCAACTGATCGACCAGGCGGGTCTGCGCTTCGATGGTCTTGGCCACCACCATCAGGCCGGTGGTGTCCTTGTCCAGACGATGGACGATGCCCGCACGCGGCACATTGATAATGTCCGGCACATGGTGCAACAGAGCATTGAGCAAGGTGCCATCGGCATGCCCGGCCGCCGGGTGCACCACCAGGCCGGCGGGCTTGTTGATCACCAGAATCTGCTCGTCTTCGTAGACGATATCCAGCGCGATGTCCTGGGCCACCCACTCGCCCTGGGCTTCCTGCTCGGCCTTGAGGGCCAGCAGCGCGCCACCGTGGACGATGTCGCGCGGGCGCAGCACGGCACCATCGACGGTCAGCAGACCCTCTTTGATCCAGGCAGACAAACGCGAACGCGAGTGCTCGGCGAACAGTTGTGCGGCGACTTGATCGAGGCGTTGACCGCCCATTTCATAGGGCACCTCGGCGTTCAGTTCTATGGTCTGGATATTGATAGAGGGCATGCTCGGTAACAGATGGGCTGTAGCTTTTGGTTTCGGCTACACGCTTGTGGTTAAATACGGCGTCTTTGCCCCAGGGATACCGGGGGCGCTCATCATAACAGGACGGCTTTGCTCAAGACAGCCGCCGTCACAGGGACGCAAGCCGCCATGCAAGTGAAACACCTGCTGCTGATCGCAATCCTCGCCCTCACCGCCGCCTGCTCATCCAAAGAGGTGGTCGACGAAAACCTGAGCGAGGCCGAACTGTACCAGCAGGCACAGGCCGATCTGGACAACAACAGCTATAACAGCGCCGTTGCCAAGCTCAAGGCCCTGGAGTCGCGCTACCCCTTCGGCCGCTATGCCGAACAGGCCCAGCTTGAACTGATCTACGCCTACTACAAGAACGTCGAGCCGGAAGCCGCCAAATCCGCGGCGGACCGCTTTATCCGCCTGCACCCGCAGCATGCCAACGTCGACTACGCCTACTACCTCAAGGGTCTGGCCTCGTTCGACCAGGACCGTGGCCTGGTAGCCCGTTTCGTGCCGCTGGACATGACCAAGCGCGACCCCGGTGCCGCCCGCGACTCCTACAACGAGTTCGCCCAGCTCACCAGCCGCTACCCGACCAGCCGTTATGCCGCGGACGCCAAGCAGCGCATGATCTACCTGCGCAACCTGCTGGCCGCCTACGAAATCCATGTGGCGCACTACTACCTGACCCGCAGCGCCTATGTCGCCGCCGCCAACCGCGGCCGCTATGTGGTGGAAAACTTCCAGGAAACCCCGGCAGTCGGCGATGGCCTGGCGGTGATGACCGAAGCCTATCAGCGCCTGACCCTGGATGACCTGGCCGCCACCAGCCTGGAAACCCTCAAGCTCAACTACCCGGATCACCCAAGCCTGGTCGACGGCCAGTTCGTGCCGCGCGAAGAAGAAGCCGACACCCGCTCCTGGCTGGCCAAGGCCACCCTGGGCCTGATCGAGAGCGACACGCCGCTGCCACCGGGCGAGACCCGCGCCAGCCAGGACGTGATCCGCCAGTACGAAGATGCCGAACAGCAGATTCCAGCAGAACTGAAAGGCGACAGCGCCGAAGAAAGCAAGGGCCGCTCCTGGTTCAGCTATATGACCTTCGGCCTGTTCGACTAAGCCGCGCAGCGCACTAAAAAAGGGAGGCCAGTGGCCTCCCTTTTTATTGGCCATGCCTGAGTTGGTTGCTGCTGACATGCTCAGCTCTGGTAGGAGCGGGGGGACGCCTAGTCCTTGCCCGCGAATCGAGGCCAATAGGAAAACATCGCGGCCAAGGCCGCACATACGTTTTCGTAGAACCCGCCAGCACTGCTGGCGACACATAACCTTTATATTTGACCTATGGCCCCCAGGGCGAGCGCGCGGTCAAGTCCTGGGCTGCGCCGCCCCTCAGTCGCCGATACGCCAGCCCGAGGTGATGGGGTAGCGGCGGTCGCGACCGAAGCCCCGCTGGGTCACTCGCACGCCCACCGCTGCCTGCCGCCGCTTGTACTCGTTGAGATCGACCAGGCGCAGCACGCGCTTGACCGTATCCTCATCGAAGCCTTCGGCGATGATCGCATTGGCCGACAGGTCATACTCGACATACAGCTTGAGGATTTCATCGAGCACCGGGTACGGCGGCAGCGAGTCCTCGTCTTTCTGGTCCGGAGCCAGTTCGGCCGATGGCGGACGGTCGATGACCCGCTGCGGGATCACCGCGCCCAGGCGGTTACGGTATTCGCAGAGGCGGAATACCAGGGTCTTGGGCACATCCTTGAGCACATCGAAGCCGCCGGCCATATCGCCGTAGAGGGTGGCATAGCCCACAGCCATCTCGCTCTTGTTGCCGGTGGTCAGCACCAGATAACCCTTCTTGTTCGAAATCGCCATCAACAGCGTGCCGCGGCAGCGTGCCTGCAGGTTTTCCTCGGTGGTGTCGCGGCCCAGGCCGGCAAACACTGGGGCCAGGGTGCCCATAAAGGCCTCGACCATGGGCGCGATGGGCAATACCCGGTAGGTCACACCCAGCGCATTGGCTTCGGCTTCGGCATCCTCCAGGCTGATCTGGGCGGTGTAGTGGTAGGGCATCATCACCGCCTCGACCCGCTCCGCGCCCAGGGCATCGCTGGCCACCGCCAGGGTCAGGGCCGAGTCGATACCGCCCGACAACCCCAGCAGCACGCCCTTGAAACCATTCTTCTGCACATAGTCGCGCACGCCCATCACCAGGGCCTGATAAACGCTGGCTTCAAGTTCCGGCAGCTCGGCACAACTGGCCGCGCGAGGGTGGACCTGCTCGTCGTCGAGCTGCAGGTCGACCGGATACAGCCCCTCGGTAAAGGCCACCGCCCGCTGAGTCACCTGCCCAGCGGCATCGACCACGCAGCTGCCGCCATCGAACACCAGCTCGTCCTGACCGCCGACCTGGTTGACGTAGATGATCGGCATGCCGCCCTCGACCGCCCGCTCGGCCAGCACCTCTTCTCGTTCACGCTGTTTTTCCAGGTGGTAGGGCGAGGCGTTCATGCTCAGCAGCAGCTGCGCTCCGGCGGCCCGCGCCTGAGCCATGGGCTCGGCAAACCAGATGTCTTCGCAAATGCTCAGGGCCACGGCCACGCCCTTGATATCCAGCACGCAGGGCTGATCGCCAGATTCGAAATAGCGCTTCTCGTCGAATACCCGGTAATTCGGCAGTTTCTGCTTGTAGTAGCGCGCCAACAGCTGGCCGTCGGCGATCACCGCGCAGGCGTTATAGCGCAGCTCATCTTCCAGCCAGGGATAGCCGACCACCATATAGATGCCGCGCACCTCGTCCTGCAGGCGCTGCAGGGCCTGCTCGATACGCAACTGCATGCTCGAACGCAGCAGCAGGTCCTCGGGCGGATAACCGCACAGGGCCAGCTCGGGAAATACGATCACATCGGCCTGCCACTGATCACGTGCACTGCAGGCCGACTCGATAATCCGCTCGACATTGCCGTGTACGTCGCCTACACGCAAATTCAACTGGGCCATCACGACCCGCAGGGTTTGGCTCATGGCCGCCTCCGTCAAAGAAATTCGAGCCGCGACAACTGCCCAGGGCCGCGCCGCGATAAGGTGGTCATTGTCCCGCATCGCCCCCCACGGAAACAACGCACAGCTCGATGTTTCGCCGCTGTGCTGACACCGCCGGGTTAGCTAAACTGCCGTTCTATTACCGAGAAGAGCGCACCATGGGTTTGTTCCGCTTGCTGTTCTGGATCGCCATCATCGCAGCCGCCTTCTGGCTCTGGCGACGTTTTACCCGCCCGGCTCCGCGCCGGCCGCAAGACCCTGCCGACAGTGCCCAGCCGATGGTGCGCTGCGAACACTGTGGCGTGCATATACCGCGCATCCACGCATTGCCCAAAGACCAGCACTGGTATTGCAGCCAGGCACATCTGCAACAAGGCCCCAAGACCGGTGAGCGCTGACGCCCTGCCCCTGAGGGGGGAACAGGGCCGGCGGATCCTGCAGCTCTATCACCTGTATCGCCTGGTGATCAGCTCCGCCCTGGTGCTGCTGGTATTCAGCGACATGGATGACGAGCTGCTGCAACTGGCCAATCCCGAGCTGTTCCGCAACGGCAGCTGGCTGTATCTGGCCCTCAATTGCCTGACCCTGATCCTGGTGCGTCGCCCCACGCACCTGGCCCAGGTGTTCGGCCTGGCGCTGGTCGACGTAACGCTGCTGTCCGCCCTGTTCTACGCAGCTGGTGGTACGCCCAGCGGTATCGGCAACCTGCTGATTGTGGCGGTGGCGATTGCCAATATCCTCCTGCGCGGGCGAATTGGCCTATTGATCGCCGCCCTCGCCGCCATCGGCATGATTTTCCTGACCTTCTACCTCAGCCTGAGTCGGCCGGCCGCCTCGGCCCAGTATGTGCAGGTCGGAGCCCTGGGTACCCTGTGCTTTGCCGCCGCCCTCTTCGTCCAGGGCCTGACCCGCCGCCTGCAGGCCAGCGAAACCCTGGCCGAACAGCGCGCCGCCGATGTGGCCAACCTGGAAGCCCTCAACGCCCTGATCCTGCAGCGCATGCGTACCGGCATCCTGGTGCTGGACGAGCAACACCGGGTGCTGCTGGCCAACCAGGGTGCCAACCACCTGCTCGGGCACGCCGAACTGACCGGCAAGATCCTCGACCCGCACTGCCCGGAACTGATCAAGCGCATGCAGGCCTGGTCGCACAACTCCAGCCTGCGTCCCGGCAGCCTGCAGGCCGCCCCCGACGGGCGCGTGTTGCAGCCCAGCTTTATTGCCCTGCAGCGCGGCGAGCAGCGCCACACCCTGGTTTTTCTCGACGATATTTCACAAATCGCCCAGCAGGCCCAGCAACTCAAGCTCGCCTCGCTCGGCCGCCTGACCGCCGGCATCGCCCATGAAATCCGCAACCCGCTGGGGGCCATCAGCCATGCCGCGCAACTGCTGCAGGAGTCGGAAGAACTGCACGGCCCAGACCTGCGCCTGGCGCAGATCATCCAGGACCACTCGCGGCGGATGAACCTGGTAATCGAAAACGTGCTGCAACTGTCGCGGCGACGCCAGGCCGAACCCCAGCTGCTCGACCTGAAATACTGGCTGCACCGCTTCGCCAGCGAATTTCGCAGCAGCGCCAAGCCAGGCCAGACCCTGCACCTGGAGACCGCGAGCGGCAGCATCCAGACACGCATGGACCCCCACCAGCTCAACCAGGTGCTGAGCAATCTGGTGGAAAACGGGCTGCGCTACAGCGCGAAAAAGAACGCCCAGGGTCAGGTCTGGTTGAAGCTGTTCCGCGACCCGGACAGCGATCTGCCTATACTGGAAATCCTCGATGACGGCCCCGGGATCGCCGAAGAGCAATTGCATCACCTGTTCGAGCCCTTCTACACCACGGAAAACAAGGGCACCGGCCTGGGTCTTTATATTTCCCGTGAACTGTGCGAAAGCAATCAGGCCCACCTTGACTATAAACTGCGCGAAGCGGGCGGTAGCTGCCTGCGCATCACCTTCGCCCACCCGCGTAAACTGAGCTGACCATGACCCGCCAGAGAGCCCTGATTGTCGACGACGAACCGGATATCCGCGAACTCCTGGAAATTACCCTGGGGCGGATGAAGCTGGACACCCGCAGCGCGCGCAACGTCAAGGAAGCCCGCGAGTGGCTGGCCAAGGAAAGCTTCGACCTGTGCCTGACCGACATGCGCCTGCCCGACGGCACCGGCCTGGATCTGGTGCAGCATATCCAGCAGCGCCATCCGCAAGTGCCCGTGGCGATGATTACCGCCTACGGCAGCCTGGACACCGCGATCAATGCGCTCAAGGCCGGTGCCTTCGACTTTCTGACCAAGCCGGTGGACCTCGGCCGCCTGCGCGAACTGGTCGCCACCGCCTTGCGCCTGGGCAGCAGCGCAGGCGAGGAACTGCCGGTGGACAGCCGCCTGCTCGGCGACTCGCCACCGATGAAGGCCTTGCGCAAGCAGATCCTCAAACTGGCGCGCAGCCAGGCCCCGGTGTATATCAGCGGCGAGTCGGGCAGCGGCAAGGAACTGGTGGCGCGCCTGATTCACGAGCAGGGCCCGCGCTGCGAGCAGCCCTTCGTCCCGGTCAACTGCGGGGCCATTCCCACCGAGCTGATGGAAAGCGAGTTCTTCGGCCACAAGAAAGGCAGTTTTACCGGCGCTATCGAAGACAAGCAGGGGCTGTTCCAGGCTGCCAACGGCGGCACCCTTTTTCTCGACGAAGTGGCCGATCTGCCCCTGCCGATGCAGGTCAAGCTGCTGCGCGCGATCCAGGAAAAGGCCGTACGCGCCGTGGGTGGCCAACAGGAAACCGTGGTCGATGTGCGCATCCTCTGCGCCACCCACAAGGACCTGGCCGGCGAGGTCAGCGCCGAGCGCTTTCGCCAGGATCTGTACTACCGCCTCAATGTGATCGAGCTGCATGTGCCGGCTCTGCGCGAGCGCCGCGAGGACATCGCCCTGCTGGCCGAGATCATGCTCAAGCGCCTGGCCGAAGGCACAGGTCTGAGCCCAGCCAAACTCGATGACGACGCCCTGGAGAAGCTCAAGAGCTACCGCTTCCCGGGCAACGTGCGCGAGCTGGAAAACATGCTCGAGCGCGCCTACACCCTGTGCGAGGACGACCGCATCAGCGCCGGCGACCTGCGCCTGACCGACGCCTGCGGCCCCAGCGAGAACGGCGAAACCAGCCTGGCCCAGATCGACAATCTGGAAGACCACCTGGAAGACATCGAACGCAAACTGATCATGCAGGCCCTCGAAGAAACCCGCTGGAACCGCACCGCCGCCGCCCAGCGCCTGGGTCTGAGCTTCCGCTCGATGCGCTATCGACTAAAGAAACTGGGCATAGATTGAAGGCCACGGCGACGGCCCTGGGCGGGACGGCTGCTCCCTCAATTAGCCGCAAGGTTATTGCCCATCGGCATGATGGTGCGTGGAGCCCCCGACAACAGAGCATTCGCCGACCGCCCGCGTAGGGTGACGCGGGGCCGCCCAGGCCGTGCGCTCCGCGTCATCCCGCCAGACTCAACCGTAATGAACACGCTGCTACAGTCGCGCCGCCGGCGCATAGGGAGCCGGATCGAGAATAGGTTCGCGCCCCAGTAACAGGTCCGCCAGCAACTGGCAGGACGCCGGGGCCAGCACCAGGCCATTGCGGAAATGCCCGCAGTTCAACCACAGCCCCTTATGCCCCGGCACCGGTCCGATAAAGGGAATGCCCTCGGGCGAGCCCGGGCGCAACCCGGCCCAATGCCCCACCACTTCGGCTTCGGCCAGAGCCGGCAGAAGTTCGACGGCCGACGCCTTGAGGCTGACCAGGGCGTCCTCGGTCGGGGTCTTGTCGAACTCGGCATGTTCTAGGGTGCTGCCGACCAGGATATGGCCATCGCGCCGCGGGATCGCGTAGCGCCCCTTGGCCAGGACCATCGCCGGGAGAAAGTCCTCGGCGCACTTGTAGAGGATCATCTGCCCTTTTACCGGCACCACCGGCAGGGCCAAGCCCAGTGTCTTGATCAGCTCGCCGCTCCAGGCTCCAGCCGCCAGCACCACCTGATCGGCACGCATCTCACCCTGCGCGGTCTGCACCCCACAGATACGCCCGTGCTCGCGCACAAAACCGGTCACCGCGCACTGCTCATGCACGCTCACATTCGGCAACTGCTGCAAGGCCGCACGCAGGGCCTTGATCAGCCGCGGATTGCGCACATTGGCCACATCGGCCATCTGGATGGCATGGCTGAAGCCCCTTGCCAGCGCCGGTACCGCCTGCTGCACCGCGGCCATGGCCACCTGGCGCAGCGGCCGCTGCTCGCGAGCGGCCCAGGCCAGTGCCTCGGCCTCATCGTCGAGATCCAGCCAGTACAGGCCGGTGACATGCACCTCGGGATCGACCCCGGTCTGCGCCAGCAGCCGCTCGCCCAGGCGCGGGTAAAAGTCCTGCGACCAATGGGCCAACGCCGTAACGGCCTGACCATAACGCCAGGGATACAGCGGCGAGACGATACCGCCGCCGGCCCAGGAAGACTCCCGCCCCAGCTGACCTTGCTCCAGCAGACAGACTTGCGCCCCAGCTTCGGCCAGCGCATAGGCCGAAAGCAAACCGATAGCGCCGCCGCCGACGATCAGGACCTGCATATATCCTCCATAAAAAACGGGCCGCAAAGGCGGCCCGTTATACGTCATTGCGCCCGCGCAAGGCTACCAGCACACATCCACGGCACGCTCGGCATCGTCCAGGGTTCGCGCCCCGGTATGGGAGATGCGGAAATCGCCGCAGGCATCGCCCGCCATACGGTTAACCCGAGTGGCCTGCAGCACATAGGACGTCGCAGTGGGGTTGCCCTCTGCGGCGATGGTGTAGTTAGCCGTGCCTGACCCAGGTGCCTGAGTGGCAAATACCGCAGCCAAGTCGCCATCGGCATCCAGGTAGGTACCCTGCAGCGAGTAATAACGCTCCAGGGCCTGAGCCCCCTCCAGCAGCGCCGACTTGGCTTCGGCGCGCTTGGCTCTGTTCATATATTCCGTGTAGTTGGGGTAGGCGATCGCAGCCAGAATGCCGATCACCGCAATCACTATCATCAGCTCGATCAGGGTAAATCCCTTCACCCTAATCATCGGATCTGATTCCAGGATTGGCGGCCATCCATGACATTCAGGGTATTGGCCGCAGGCACGCAATCCTCGATACCTGTACCACGGCAGAGCCAGTACTTCTTGCCGTCAAGCAGGTCGAAAGAGCCCGTCGGGATACCATTGCTCGACCCGATACCGGAAACCGGCAGTTTGTTGCCGTTGCTATCGACGACGCTGTCCGCCTCGTCGAACTTGCCGTCCTTGTTCAGATCGAACAGCACATAGTTCAGACGCCCACCCGTTGCCAGATCGACCACCATGGTCCAGCCAGAACCGCCAGCCTGACAGGGGTCGGCCGAAGGAATAGCCGTCTCGAAGACCAGGCGATCGAGCAGAATTCTTGGCGCGAACAGCACTCGCTCGCCCTCCGCGCCCACGACCGGCGATTGCAGATCCAGGTACCAGCCACGCTTGCTGGTCCAATCGATACCGGCAGGATCCGTCGGCGCATCCAGCGCACGCACCTCACGGTTGAAGGCCGTACCCTCGAAGATAATGGAACGCCCCTCGAGCGCCGAGCGCCCACTAAAGGCAATCGAGGCCCCGGTAGTGCTGGGCTTGTCCCAGATGCCATAGAAGGTTTGCACCTGCTTGTCACTGACATCGCCCACGGTATACATACGCCCCGTCCCGAAGTAGACGATCACCCCATTCACAGCACCGTCAGGATGGTAGGCAATTTCCGGCTTGACCGTGATCACCTGACGCACGCCCGACACATCGGCGGCCACATACAGGGGCTGCGGCTGGCCGCCGGATTTCAGGCTGACCTGGAAGTCGTCGACCCCAGAGCCATTGCTCTTGAGATCGAACTTCCACAGGTTGCCATTGAGATCACCGGCAAACACATCCTTGACGTAGATATTGCCATCGCCATCCGTTGCATAGACGAACGATGGACTCGACAGCCCACCCGTTGCACTACCTGCACGGACCTTGTTGACCGCACCGGTGGCCAGGTTGACGATAAACAGCACCGAGTCGTCCGTGCTGCTGCCGTGACCATTGCCGAAAATCGCCGCCCAGGTGCCGTCCTTCATGCGCCCGACCAGAGGCTCGCCAAAGTTGTAGCCAAGATCGGCATCATCCTTGATCTCCCAGAGCACCTTGCCCGCTGTAAAGCCGCCAGCGGCACTGCTATCGGTAACATCCAGGGCGAACACACTCTTGCCACCGGCTCCCAGGCTACCCAGCAGCACCGTCTTCCAGGCCCCATCAAGTATGGCGTCGCGCACATGCAGCTTGCCGTCGACGTAATAGCGGTGCTTGTAATCGGTAGATGCCAGCTCCTTGATACTAGGCAATACACCCCGGGGCATATAGGCGAAGAGTTCATTGCCGGTATTGGCGTTGAATGCATGCAGGAAGCCGTCATTGGCTCCAACGAACAGGGTCGGTGCCTTGCTGGCTTTCGCCGCCACAAACTCGGCATAGGTCTGCCCGCTGGAGGGCAACGGCACACGGCCATTGAAGCCCCAGTCCTGCTTGTTGGCGATGACCAGGGTGGAGTTGACGATATCGCCGAGCACGGTGCTGCGCTTGCGGTACTTGAGTCCCGCCGGCGTCTCGTTGACGCGACTGCCCATCAGGTATTCGAAAAGTGCTTGGCTATTGTCGAAATGGGCCTTCATCGGCACCGACAAACTGCTCCAGGTCAGCGCCACTCCGGCACTGCCATCATGGGAAAACAGATTCCGCGACGGATAGCTCAGCAGGCTGCTGGCTTCCCAGATCTGCTTGAAGACTATCCCCGTGCTGGTCTGCGTAGGCCGCTTGGCCAGCAGTTTGCCCGACCAGTCGGCAGTGGAATACAGCGCCTCATAAACCAGGGTATCGCTGTCCAGACGGCGGGCCGTCGGCACGGCCGCGGTATTGGACCCCGTGCGCTCGGCAACCGCTGACAGGGTGTCCCCCAGGGCAGTGGCGAACTGCTGCGGGTTCTGGGCATTGAAGAACCCGCCGCGGCCATTGATACCGGCATGCAAAAGATCGTCGATCTTGGCGGCACTGTTGGCATCCGGCCGCGGATCGAGCCAGTTGATCACCGCCCCTGTCTTCACCGCATCGAAAGCCGTATCAGGATTAACAGAGCCCGACACCCCAAGCCCAACCCCGAACGTCACCATGTGCTGCCAGAACGCAGGGTTCGCGGGGTCGGTGGGTACCCGATTGGCAAGCCCCGAATGCAAATCACGATTCCAGTAATACATGGCGACATCGGCCAGCGTATCGGGATAGCTATCACTGAAAGGTGCCTTAGGTGCATAGCTGTATGACTGACCGTCAGGGCCACTGATTGTCGGCCCGTTCTTGTTATCCACATTCTCCTGGGCAGCGCTGTCGGATGCCGAATCACCGTTCCAGTAACCGTCAGTGGTCAGGATGGTGTAGCTCTGCCGACAGGCATACTCCGTCCCCCCGGTCTCACCGGGAGTCGAACTCCATGGGCCGCGATCATTGGTCTGGCTGTAATACTTGCCCGCGTCACCCAACGCCTTGCGCAGGGGAGTGCCGCCATCGGCGCTTGCGCCATAGAGCCACTGGAAGAAATCAGTGCGACCCGTGCCTTCGAAACGCTTGACGCCCTTGACTACAGTGCCGGACTGGTTGATTGCGCCATAACCCACACGAATCTCGCCGGTCTGGCCATCAAAAGCACTGCCGGTACCCGCTTTGGCCGCCATCAGGCGCGTGCGGTAATAGGAAAACCAGTTGGCAAAGTTCTGCTTATCCGCCTCGGCGATAGTCACCCGGGTGTAGCAGGCGTTGCTGAGTACATTCGTGCAGCCGGCGCTTTGCCGGTAATAGAACGCCGCGCGTGGATTACCGACATAGAAGTAATCCTTGCGCCCATTGGTGTAGGCATCACGGTGGAAGATCATCTGAAACGCCGTTGACAGATTGACCACCTCGCTGATGCTGCGATAACCGTCAACCTTGGCCGCGGTAAAACTGGCCTGAGCAAAGCTCGGCGGCGGCGCATAGGTGACCGCCGGGTCGAAGTAGACCTTGTTCACAGCAGAGGAAAACAGGTAGCGCTTGCCGCTCTCCGCGCACCGGTAGTAATAGTTGTTAGCCGAGTCGGAGAGGAACGAGCAGTCGTTTCGCGAGATACCCTGCTTGATTTCATCCGGCATATAGGCCCACTCCATGGAGCCGGAGTCGTCGAGCAGGAACATGATATTGGGCTCGACCTGCCCGCCCAGGCTCAAGGGCACCTGTGCTGGGGCAAAGGCGGCCAGAGCGCTCTGGCTTACCGCGAAGGTCAGCAGGCCGGCAAATAGCGCGCGGGCAGCAAACAGGCGTTTTGACATATTCATCTCAGCATCCCTCTGATCAATTCTGACCGCGAATGGCAATCGCAACGGTGGAGCGCAGGCGTACTTCGATATCGCCACTGCCGTAGCCGGTGGCCTCGACATTGAACAGGTAGGTTCGGCTCAGGCAGTCGAATGCCCTATTCTCAGCTATCGAGCCATCGGTCTCGCAGACATAGGAGGTAGAGCTTCCAGAGCTGCCATAGAAGTTGCTGACTTCACAGATCGGCTGCTTCGGCTTGCCGATCAGATCGGCGGGGGGCGACCATTGCGCCGCGGTGACATCAGGGCAGGCCGTGACCGCCTGGAACAGCAGAGTCGGGTCGGCACTCGCGGCCACCTGCTCGCGCACATAGGCTTCGCCGACGCGAAGTGAGGCCTCTGCAGCCTGGAAGGCCTGGTTGTAGTCACGCGCACCGCCGGCCATACGTTCCTGCAGCGTGCTGCTGGACATTGACGAAACACCGATCATTGTCAGCACCAGCAGCATCACGAGGCACACCAACAAAACGGCACCTTTCTGTTTTTGCCTACCCATTTGTTGCCTCACTAATCGATTCGGTTACGCAGCGCCACCACGGTGCTGAACACTTGGCGCATGCGACCGTCCGCCGCAACAGCCGCCCCATCGAACTCGACAACCTGCTCCTGAGCCCCCGGAGCATTGCTGTCGCTGACCATCAGCAAATCGATTTTCACCGTGCGCACATCACCCCAGCGGTTGGCCGCCTCGACTTCCGCGGGGGTCAGGTAGCTCTGCACACCCACGCTGCTTGCCATGGCGACGCCATAGCGAGTGCGCAGGGATTCGACCCCCTCGACGACTTCCATGGTCTGCGCAGGGATGGTCGACACATCGCGCATATACAGTGCGCGAATCGACTGCCCCGTCGCCCCGGTCCTGCCGGTGTCGGCCACGTAGAAAATCCTGCTGCTGAAACCGGCAACCCGCGCAGGGTCAGTGAAGGCAATATCGGAGAACTTGAAGCCGCCGCAAGAAGCCGCCTTATCGTTATTGCCGGCGGCATGGGTCAGCGTCACATTGCCACTGCCCGTAGCATTGGGCTTGTTGGTCACGCGAATGATCACGGCCTTTTCCAGGTCCATGATCATCACCGCGCGGTTCTGCTGCATGCTGGGGCAGTAGCTGGTGACCTTGATATTGGCGTTGGCCGCCGGCTTGAGGATCTCACCTTCGGTCAGAAAGGCACCACAGTTGTCATTGACGAACAGCGATATCTGATCAGTCCCCACCGCCCCCAAAGCACCTTCGGCAGTAATACGCTGCGCCCAGATGGGACGATTCATCGCATTCCACTCGCTGGCGGCACCATTGGTGCCGACTACGCAGATGCTCTCCTCTGCCAGGCGCACGCCCATCCCCACGCCCGCCGGGCGCATCTCGGCGGCCAGATACTGCAGCGCGAAACGACCATTCTCCTGCAGATGGCCAGTGGCATTCTGTACCAGGAAGGTGTTCTTGTTACTGATAAAGACCTGCAGCACTACGCCACTGATAATGAGCCCAATGACCATCGCCACCATAAGCTCGATCAGGCTCAAACCTCTCTGCGTTCGCATAGACACTCCGTCAGATCCGGGTCACGAAGGAAAATTGCTGGGCAGCACTGCCCTGCACCCGTTCTTCGCTCCACTGCACAATGACTGTGAATTGATCGCCATTCTGAACCACCCCACCGTCGCCCTCGGGCAACTGCTGAGCAAGGTTGGCGCGCCACTCGGCCAGGTCACGCTGAAATGGCAGGCAGGTCTCTTGCGCCGGGTCGCAAGGCAACTCGGCACCGACTGCAATAACGTAATAACCCGCCTGGGCATCGCCACGCGCGGCACGCATGCGGTCGCCCATTTCGTAGGCCAGGAAGGTGGCGTGGGAACGTACGGTCGCCGTCTGATTGGCCTTGAGCGAGTTGAGCTGCAAGGCGGCCAAGCCCAACAAACCAACAGAGAAGAGCAACACCGATACCAACACTTCGATCAGCGAAGTGCCCTGTTGCAAGCGCCTATCCATTAGCAGCCCCTCTTTCTGACGGACGCCGCGCCGGACAGCTCGACTACAACCGTACGATTATAGGTAGCGCAGTTACTGGTGCCCTCTTTGACCAGTAGATCGAAGCTGACCGCAGCCGCACCAACCAACTGCCCGCGGGAATCGAACAGGATGGTTTTCATACCTGCCGGATCCACGTCATAGGATGCAAGTGCAGGGAACATGCGGAGCTCAAGCCCATCGCCGTGCCGAAGCACTTGCCAACTGCCGTCCGCAGCCAGCGGCCCCTGTAACCGCGTGGTCTGAGCACGCTGCACCGCCTCACGGCGGGCATAGGCAAACATGCCAGCGAACGTATTGACTTCGCTTGCAGCCCGGTTGTCACGCAGCAGTTGGGTGAGATTCGGCGCGGCCAAGCCCAGCAGCACCGCCATGATCACGATCGTGATCATGAGCTCGATTAGGGTAAAACCTTTCTGCGACATAACACTCTGCCCCCATGGACCAATACGTGCACACCAGACCCACACCAAGACTAAAGATGCGAGCCCAGAGACAACCTTTCATCCATGAAAAGCAACCACTCGTCACGCCTAGCGCCGAAAGGAGTGATACTAAACAAATAAACGCTCGTTTCAAAAAACCTTTTCGCCGAATGCGACAGCGGCCGCAGTAAAACTGCGAACGATTGAGGATTTAGCGGAAAAAACAAGGCCCGCCGAAGGCGGGCCTGAACCATAACAGACGCTTGTGCTTCCACGGAGGGAGCCAGCTTGAAAACCAACCTAAAGTAGGGGCGAAGGTCAGCCGGCGCGCCCAGGTAATCCGGCGGGGTGATTCAGCAGACCAAGCAGGGAAACCAAACGCTTAGTAGTGAGCTCACAGCTAGGGCTCACAAGCGGCATTTGAGGTTGCCTCAATCGTAGCCCGCCCAGTCAAGCTGAGGGTAACCTCGCGCTCCTGCCCGCCGACAGTCGGGGTGGCTCGACAAATCACAAACGTCTGATCAGCAGGTGCTGGCGTTACGCCAACACCTGTAGGCGAAAAAACAAAAGCACTTTCAGCGGATTTAATCAAAAAACCACTAGGTGCTGCCCCACGGCTTTTAATAAGCGTCCCGTCGCTGGCAAGAACTACCCACCCATTAACCCAAGAGCCAGAGCAGGTAGCCTCATCACTCGAAGCACAAAGCGTAACAGTTTGACTACGCTTAATCGCCTCACTGCGCGCCAAAATCACCCCAGCAGCTAGATCATTTGCCTGAGAACGCAGCTTACTTCCAAGCGTCATCTCGTTATACGCAGGTATAGCCACGCCCACCAGTACCGCAAGTATCGCAATGGCAATTAATAACTCAACCAAAGTGAAAGCGCGCAACCGAACGGGCATAGCCTTAACTCCGAAACCGAATGAACAGACTACGCCCCCCACACCCACTGCCTCACTCATTGCTCTATATACCAGTGAGTACGATAACGCTCAGTACTGGACGAGCCCGGCACAGGCGGTATGCAAAAAGGCCCGAAGCAAATGACCGGCGGGAGACCCGGAACCTGCGCACGTACCGGTGGAGGCGGAAACCCACCGCCTGGAACATCCGCAAACAGATCCAAAGTACCGTCCAAATTGAAATCATAAACCGCTAGCCCAGAGTCGTAGCCAACTGCATAGATCCGGGCACCACCCAAGTTGCTAGTACATACACCCGGGGCAGCAGGCAAGGGCCTATTGGTACTAAAGAACGTCACACCATCTTCGGTTACGGAGTCACTAACGACCTTCTCCCCCACGTCTAACTCAATAAACCAACCGCGCGCAGCCGAAGACAACAAAGTGGAACTACCGGTCTGATCTGCCAAATCCGCTTCCGTACAGGTTCGCTTAACCTCTGTTTCGGACGGAGCAACTGGATCCGCACAGAGCAGCCCGCCAGTCAAACCAGTATTGTAATCCTTGATCATATAGAAGCGATTTTCAATTGTGGTATCGAAGGGCTGCTCCCTGTCGCCGCTCCCAACCAGAATACTGTCAAAGTCATTACCCAGAACAACATCAGGCCGATAAAGGAACTTACGCGCATCGACACCTGCACCAGCAAGAGATGCCAGCTTATAAGTCACCCAACTATCCGGATCGACATCATCGATATCCGTACGCCAAACATTACCTTTTGTATCCACACTATAAATTCTATCCACCTTGCCGTTGCCGTCTCGATCAATCAGCGTTACATCTGCCGGCACACTCCCCATACCGACTGGAAATATATGCTTAATTAGATCGCCAGTGCGCGCATTAACAACAAACACCCCCCGACCTTTGTCATTGGTGCCCGCCACAGACAGATCTTCATTTTCTGGATCATAGCCAGCACCAAAGATAAGAACAGGATCAATGGCCGATGCTTTAATTCTGGCGGGCCGCAAGGTGGACCACGTTTGTCCCAACTCAGCAAAATCAGCCTGAGTATTATCAATTTTCCAGAGGTGTCTTGGCACCAAAGGATTACTAACATCTAACGCGTAAGCAAAACGCCCACCTCTACGCATACCGATATATAGATAGGCTTTATCGCCTACAGCAGACACAAACTTGCCATCGCCGTTGGCATCCAACTGATAAACCGACGTTGGCCCATCGGCAAAGTACGGTTTGGGGGACGCGCTAGAAATGGCCGGCTCGTTTTCACGCAAGCGATTGAGCTGACTCAAGTGCTCAGGGAAGACCATACCCCACTGCTCAAGACCGTCTGTTGGGTCCTGACCACCCTTGACCGCATGAAAGACACCTTCATTAGTTCCGTAATAAACCATTACATCGCGGTCATCGCCATTACGGTTATAGTTGATCACAGCCGGGCGCGAGTGCACCAAGTCGCCATGAATGCGCGCGCGCACATCGGTATTAACACCATTTCCATCCTCGTTATCCATGTTATCCGCGCCGCGAACCCAGTTGACCAGGTCTGCCCCCAAGGCAGTAACGAGCGTAGTGTTCGCCGTGCTAAATACCGTATCGGAAAGTTCTGCTCCCGCAACGCAGGAGCCATTACAGGTATAAAGCTTACGTGCATCCTGATTGGTCGCAAACGCAGTGCGCATACGTTGAGCAGCCCCGCCCTTCTCTACCACCGAACCATCGGGCGCATCGCTTGCAGATTTCGGATTCCCCAGCGGGTCGAACTGCCAATAGTTTGAGGCAGAAGTCCAAAAACTGGTTATATCATCCAGCAAAAAGCCGTCCACTTTATCTTGCACAGGCTTTGACGGCGTACTGCTATCAGACAGCACCGGATTCCCGTTCACGTCTTTAGCCAGAAGATACTGCTTCAAATTACCCGGCCACCGTGGCCCGGCACCTGCATCAGGGCGGAATTGTCCCATATACACCTGGTTGAGAAACTCACCGCGCACATTCACACTCACCGGCAATGTCGATGAGGCAAACACGCTATCCACCGGCTGCATACCACGCAAAGCCGAAACAAAGGCCGCCATCGCTTGCTGGCCATTACTCGCCTCAAAGTATTTTCCACCGCCTACGTTAGCCGCACTTTTAAGTAACTCCCGCGAGCTCTCCATAGGTTTAGTATTGTAATTATTATCAGCAGGATTCTGCACGGCAATAGTATAAGTAATGACATTCTGTTCCCCTACGGGCGGCCCGATATCGCGTTTAAACAACGTGCGAGCGTACTCATCAAACCAACTGCTGGTGAAGTTTGACGGTGTAAAG
Organism: uncultured Pseudomonas sp.; assembly: GCA_964578635.1. Classification (GTDB taxonomy): domain Bacteria; phylum Pseudomonadota; class Gammaproteobacteria; order Pseudomonadales; family Pseudomonadaceae; genus Aquipseudomonas. The sequence continues at coordinate 29,892 of CAZOEC010000011.1, read as the reverse complement.
CCCAAAGGGTCACTTACCAGTATGCCGCTCGGCTGTACCGCCGTAGCGCCCACCCCACCCAGCAAATTACCGGCATCTTTATTCTCTCCAGAGTCCGGACCACCATTACCCACAAATAAAATAAAGTTCTTACCACAACCATCGGCAATGGGGCTTACATAACCATCACCTGACTTGGCTGCCGCATCATACAGGTTACTGGAAAAGCCAACATAAGCATTAGACTTACCACCATAATACAAATAGGCCTCATGCATGGATTTAGCATAAGGCGCATTATTGGCAGTAGGAATAGATGGGTTTATTTTAGCCAACAAAGCGGCTCGATTGGCGGCGAGATTCATTGGTCTTACATGATAGCGAACATAACCACCCGCCCCGCTTCCAGAGGGGTTGGCAATCATCAAGCCAATATTAACCGCCTCCACCAATTCTTGAACCTCGATGCGCGTAACGCAATCAAGCGGTGCCCGGTTAATTTCCTTGCCATTAGCATCGAGATTAATCGTACACGCAGGAAAATATGGCGAATTAAGCGGATCCACCATATTATTCAATACCTGCCGCAGCATATCTAACTTAGTGCCACTGCTAACCCCATCCAGCAAGGTCACATTACTATTGTTCGAAGCAGCATTATCCAACATCAGCAAAAGATTGGTTCGCCCAGTAACCGCGTTAGGGTTAGCCAGGAAAATATCCGTATCCTCCGCGACAACTACGAAAGGGAAAGCAAATGCCGCGCCTACAACCAGCTTACTTAAGAAATTCAGGACACTCATGATCGGCACCTCTCAACAGCAAAACTGGTCATATTAAGGACAAGGATTAGGACTAGCCGGGAGCCTGATCTTTACACCTTGATTTACAGCCACATTAACGCCGGTTGCGGCATTATCCACAGTGGCAACAACATTCCAATAGGTATCTTGGTAGCCAGTTGCACCACCCGAATTGGGCGTACCTTCTATAAGAATATTCGGCGTGGCATCCGCACTACTTTCAGACTTAACATCAACTGCTCGTATGCAAACAGCAGCAGCCACACTCACAGACTCCGGCCCAACAACAATGGTTTTAGGCGCAGGAGCAGTGAACGTTGTCAATGAACCAAGCACTTCTTCAAGAGCCGCATTAGCTGCTGCCGTAGCCTCATCCCGTAACTGTACGTTATTCACAGCAGAAAGATTGACCCCACTTAACATAAACGCACTACTGACCATCAAGGTAAGTAACAGCAGCATGATTAACCCCACTATAAGGGTTGCGCCTTGCTGAGTGCATCTCTGAACGTACTGCTTCATGGGATCTCCCGGCGGCCTGATGGATTGACTAATCGGACGGTAGTAGCAAATACGTGGCGTTTGAAACCATCATTGGCCGCTGCGATAGAAGTGCTGCCTAGTTGATAGGCCTTTGCGTCTGTATAGCCACGCGTAGCTACTGTATTGCGCACCAGCACATAAAGTTTGACCGCGACCACATTGGCTAAGTCATCCAATACGCAAGGTGTCAGCGCAGTGCAGCGTTTGAATTCATCCGCACTGCCATCGCCGGGATTACTTGCACTGATAGGAAGACCGTTCTTACCCTCGGTATCCAAACCAAGCTCAACACGAAAGCTCTCTACCCCCTCAATCAACGGCTGCGGGGTGGAATAAGCACCGTTGATTAGTTCTACGCGCATCAGCGTAGGCACACCGTCACTATTGGCCAGGTAATAGAGTTTGGATACCACTTTGCGCTGCGGCGCAATATCTACTGGAAGAACGGGACTATCCAGACTGCATGTCTTGGTTCTTAGGGGAAACGCTGCATTATCGATTACATATGGATCTTCAGTGCCGACGTTTCGACACCCAGACACCTGGATATGCCACCCCGTATCAGTGCCACCATCACAACCCACCGCACCTTTCACACAGGTATTTGCATGACGCACCAACAACACATCACTGCTTGCCAACACGCCCGTTACGCCGCAACTTGCCAGCCCTGCAGCATCAGGAAAGGCCTGAACCGGAATACCGATTAGATTGGTCTTATAAGCTGCGTTCCAGCCAGCGACAACGCAAGGGTCAGGGATCGCCGTAGGTGGATCGATATTATTGTCCAACTCCCCCCAAAAACCTGCGTGTTGAACATCGGCCTGCATAAGCTGCAATGAAAACCGCCCGTTCTCAATCAACACATTGGTCTTAGCCATTTCATCATTGGTGCGGGACACATCAATAAACAACTGCAAAATTGCCAAGAGCATCAATACGCTGATGACGACAGCAACCATCAGTTCAACGAGGCTAAAGCCTCTGGCTGCCTTTGGCGCACGCAGTGCGCTCGATAGTTTCTGGGCCTGTGTTTTCATTTCAAATCAGCCACCCTGATTATGCTGCTCACCACACGCCGACAGAGATCCCCAGTGCAATTAGATCCAGTCGGCCCATTGTATTGACCGGCACCACAGGCAGAACTGGCAGGCACCGACAAAGGCGCAAGCCCCTGCCAGGCCACACTTACACGATAAGCCCCGCCCCCCAAAACCTCGACACAACCGCGCCCGCCAATCATGGCTCCTAGCCTACTCGTGCCATCTAACTCGGCTGCCCCCTGCAAAGCATTGCACCACTCCCCTGCATCCACCTGTTGCTGGGTGGCAGTACCTGTCTCGCAGGTTGAACCGACACCAATACCCGCCAGACTGGTTTCATAAGTAATGGCCTTAGCACGATTAGTGGCCAAGCGATTAGCCATATCATTGAGCAGCAACAATGCTTGAGAACGCTGGTAGGCTTCCATCTCAGACTGCTGTAAACGCGATTGCAGTCCAGCCATGCCGAGCAAACCAACGGCCAGGATAATGACGGTCACCATTAACTCGATCAATGTCAGGCCTCGCTGGCCTCGGAAGCGGAGAGGCGTCGACATAGCTACCATTTTCCTGTTTTGACCCCAGCACTATTAAGCGTCAAGTCACCATCGTCCAACTGAGACCCTTTGGCCGTGAAGGTAATGGTAAAAGACGGCACCGCCCCCGCCCCGACAGTAACGTCGTAGTTATATCGACTACTCACCCTTTCTTCGAGACTGAATCCACTCGCCTCCAAGGCTGCCTTGTTGACATAAGCGCGATTGGCAAGGAGAAACTGCTGTTCGCGGTTGGCAATATCCATCATCTGCGCCTGCGCAGCAGTGCGCGCGCTCTTAACGAGATAGGCCTGATAGTTAGGCAGGGCAATCGCAGCCAATACTCCGATGATCAAAATGGCAATCATCAACTCGATCAGGCTAAACCCCCGCTGCTCAGTTCGCTCCACAATACGTCCTCTCGCGATCCGTTTATCCATACGCCCCAGTAGCACTCTAGCGGGGTACAAGCCGTGATGCCGAACAGCGCAAATCAAGGCGTTTTCGTCAGTGACTATGCAGCCAATCATAGACGGCAATGCTCAGGCGTTTCCGCGAACGCGGCACACTAACTTGCAAAACGTTGCATTCGGTCTAGAGATTAAAGGCCGGCTCCACAAAGCCCACGGTTTAAACGACAGTCGGAACCGAGGTGCAGACGACCGGTGCTCCCTACCAGGACGGCAGGGGCAACCCTAGTAAATGAGGCTCGGATGCCATGCACCACCATGCTCACGGCTTTACCCTCCCGGAACTGCTTACCGCCCTCGGCATTCTTACGGTGCTGACAAGCGTTGTGCTACCCGGCACCTTGCAGTTTATCGATAACCAACGCCTGATCACCGCCAGCAATAATCTCGCCGCGGACTTAATGCTGGCCCGCAGCGAATCGATCAAGCGGCGACAGCCGGTACAGGTCGATAATGGCGACGGCAATTGGCAGAGTGGCTGGAAGGTGTACGTCGACCTGAACAACAACAGTTTATTCGATGAAGGAGAGCCAATACTCCACCAAGGCCAACCTCTGCCCAGGAATGTAATTGCCAAAGGCAATACGCCGGTCAGACGCTATGTTCGCTACACCCCTCTGGGCAACGCCAAACTCTTAGGCGGGGGCTTTCAGGCCGGCACGCTGACGCTCTGTCACGAAAGCGGCAACCAGGCGGTCAGACGCCTGGTGATCAACCCCAGCGGTCGGTTGAAAAGGGCCAGGGACCAACCAGACCACTGCTGAACTGGGCGGAGGAAATCCGTAATCCGTAGGACGTCACTCGCCGAAGGCAGTGCGCCGTGGCCCGGCGATGTTGCTTAAAAAACTTGCGGGCTGTTGCTGCGAGCCGAGGCCGCCCTACCCGGAGGTCGGGCACGACGGTTCGACGGCGCGATGCAAGCCTGGGTCGCTACGCGACGAGCGCCGCCCAATTTTCCCGTGCAAGCTCAGAGCTGCGTCACCCGCAACTCCTTGGGCATGGAGAAGGTGACGTTCTCAGGCCGCCCGTCCAGCTCGCTCTCCCCTGTCGCCCCCCAGGCTTGCAGTTGGCTGACCACGCCGCGCACCAGCACTTCAGGGGCTGAGGCACCGGCGGTAATGCCGATGCCGGCAACGCCGTCGAACCACTCGCGCTTGAGGTCTTCAGCACCGTCGATCAGGTAGGCGGGGGTACCCATGCGTTCGGCCAGTTCGCGCAGACGGTTGGAGTTGGAGCTGTTGGGACTGCCGACCACCAGCAGCACGTCGCACTCGGCGGCGAGTTGCTTGACCGCGTCCTGGCGGTTCTGAGTGGCGTAGCAGATATCGTCCTTGCGCGGCCCGCCGATGGCGGGGAATTTTGCGCGCAGGGCGTCGATAACCTTGCTGGTGTCGTCCATCGACAGGGTGGTCTGGGTAACGAAGGCCAGAGCCTCGGGGTTGCGCACCTGCAGGTGATCCACATCAGCCTCGTCTTCCACCAGGTAGATAGCACCGCCGTTGCTGGCGTCGTACTGACCCATGGTGCCTTCGACCTCCGGGTGGCCTTCGTGGCCGATCAGGATGCATTCGCGCCCCTCGCGGCTGTAGCGCACCACTTCCATATGCACCTTGGTTACCAGTGGGCAGGTGGCATCGAAGATCTTCAGCCCGCGCCGCTCGGCTTCGCTGCGCACGGCCTGGGATACGCCGTGCGCACTGAAGATAACGATCACGTCATCGGGGATCTGGTCCAGTTCTTCGACAAAGACGGCACCGCGCGCGCGCAGGTCTTCAACTACGAATTTGTTGTGCACCACCTCATGGCGCACATAGATCGGCGGGCCAAAGACTTCCAGGGCGCGGTTGACGATCTCGATGGCGCGGTCGACACCAGCGCAGAAGCCGCGGGGATTGGCGAGTTTGATATGCATGGGAGCCTCGGCACGCGGTCGTTCAGGGACAAATTTAACGCGGGATCGGCCAGCGTTCCCGCTTTGCGTAGCCCGGATGGAATCCGGGAGGGGTATTCGCGTTTCCCCGGATATCATCCGGGCTACAGGAGCGCTACAGCGCTTTGACCTCGATAATCTCCACATCAAAGCTCAGCGCCTTGCCGGCCAGGGGGTGGTTGAAGTCGATGGTCACCTGGCTGTCGTCAAAGGCTTTGACCACGCCGGGCAACTCGGCGTTGGCGGCGTCGTTGAAGATCACCAGCAGGCCCTCGGACAACTCCATATCCTGGAACTGGCTGCGCGGCATCACCTGCACGTTCTGCGGGTTGCCCTGGCCGAAGCCCTGTTCGGGGCCGATGGGCAAGCTGCGCTTGTCGCCGGCCTTCAGACCGTAGATGGCCTGCTCGAAACCCGGCAGCAGGTTGCCATCGCCCACCTTGAAGGTGGCGGGCTTTTTATCGAAGGTGCTGTCGACCACATCGCCATTTTCCAGCTTGAGGGCGAAGTGCAGGGTGACTTCCTTGTCCGGGCCGATACGTAGGTCAGTCATGGGCTTTTTCTCCGGACTTTTCGCTTTTGAACATATCCAGCGCCAGCAAGATCGCGCCGCCGGTGATCGCCATATCGGCGACATTGAAAGCAGGGAAATACCAGCGGTGCTGCCAGTGCAGCAGAATAAAGTCGACCACATGGCCGAATACCACACGGTCCACCAGGTTGCCGAGCGCGCCGCCCAGAACCAGGGCCAGGGCCAGCGCCAGCCAGCTCTCGCCGGGTTTCAGGCGTTTGAGCCAGACCACCAGCACCACGCTGACCGCCACGGCAATGGCCGCGAAGAACCAGCGCTGCCAACCGGCCGCATCAGCTAAAAAGCTGAAGGCTGCGCCGGTGTTGTAGGCCAGGGTCCAGCTGAAGTAATCGGGAATGATCACGATCTGCTGGTACATGCTCAGGGCGTTGTCGAAATAGAACTTGCTGGCCTGATCGACCACGAACACCAGCAGACTCAGCCAGAGCCAGGGCAACTTACCGAAGCGGGCGCTCATAAGCAGGCATCCTTAGGTTCGGATGCGAGCCAGAGACCCTCCCCCCCAGGCAAAGCAGTGCGCAGTGCCTCACGCATAGTGACGAACCTCGCCCGCGCCTTCGATATTGTCCACGCAGCGGCCGCAGATTTCCGGATGCGCCGGGTTAACCCCAACGTCTTCGCGGTGGTGCCAGCAGCGGCCGCACTTGGGGTGGGCAGATTTGACGATCTTCAGTTTCAGACCCGCCACCTCGGTACTCACGGCATCGGCCGGGGCATCGGCCAAGGGAGCCAGCGCCGCGGTGGAGGTGATCAGCACGAAGCGCAATTCATTACTGAGCTTGTTCAGGTCGGCAATCAGGCTGTCTTCGGCATACAGGGTAACTTCGGCCTGCAGGTTTCCGCCGATGGCCTTGGCCGCGCGCAGGCCTTCCATCTCTTTGTTCACCGCAACCTTGACCGCCATAACCCGCTCCCAGAACTCGCGGCTCAGCTCGAAATCCTGCGGCAGTTCGCTCAGGCCCTGGTACCAGCCGTTGAGCATCACCGACTCGTTGCGCTCGCCCGGCAGGTACTGCCACAGCTCGTCGGCGGTGAAGGACAGCACCGGGGCGATCCAGCGCACCAGGGCTTCGGCGATATGGAACAGCGCGCTCTGGCAGGAGCGCCGCGCCACGCTGTCGGCGGCGGTGGTGTACTGGCGGTCCTTGATGATGTCGAGGTAGAAGCCGCCCAGCTCTTGCACGCAGAAGTTGTGCACCTTCTGGTAGACGTTCCAGAACCGGTAGCTGTCGTAGGCTTCCTCGATTTCGCGCTGCAGCAGCAAGGCGCGATCCACCGCCCAGCGATCCAGCGCCAACATCTCGTCAACCGGCAGCAGGTGCTGCGCCGGGTCGAAACCGCTGAGGTTGGAGAGCAGGAAGCGCGCGGTGTTGCGGATGCGCCGGTAGGAGTCGGCGCTGCGCTGCAGGATCACCTTGGATACGGCCATCTCGCCGGAGTAGTCGGTGGACGACACCCACAGGCGCAGGATATCGGCACCCAGACTGTCGTTGACTTCCTGGGGGGCGACCACGTTGCCCAGGGACTTGGACATCTTGCGGCCGTTCTCGTCGACCACGAAACCGTGGGTCAGCAGTTCCTTGTACGGCGCGTGGCCATCGATGGCAGCCCCAGTCAGCAGGGAGGAATGGAACCAACCGCGGTGCTGGTCGGAGCCTTCCAGATACAGATCGGCGCGCGGGCCGCTGGCGTGACCGAGCGGGTGCGAGCCGCGCAGCACATGCCAGTGGGTGGTGCCTGAGTCGAACCAGACGTCCAGGGTGTCGCTGATCTTGTCGTAGTCAGCGGCTTCATCACCCAGCAGTTCGGCGGCGTCCAGCTTGAACCAGGCCTCGATGCCTTCTTTCTCCACGCGCTGGGCAACGGCTTCCATCAGCTCGGCGCTGCGCGGGTGCAGCTCGCCCGTGGCCTTGTGCAGGAAGAAGGGGATCGGCACGCCCCAGTTGCGCTGCCGCGAGATGCACCAGTCCGGGCGACCGGCGATCATGCTGTGCAGACGCGCCTGGCCCCAGGCCGGGACGAATGCGGTCTGCTCGATGGCCGCCAGGGCGCGCTCGCGCAGGGTGTCACCCTCGTTTGGCTGTTTATCCATGCCGACGAACCACTGCGCGGTGGCGCGGTAGATCAGCGGGGTCTTGTGCCGCCAGCAGTGCATATAGCTGTGCTGGATAGGTTCGTGCTTGAGCAGGCAGCCGACCTCGTCGAGCTTGGCGACGATATTGGGGTTGGCCTTCCAGATAAACTGGCCGCCGAAGAACGGCAGGTCGCTGACATACACGCCGTTGCTCTGCACCGGGCTGAGGATGTCGTCATTGCTCATGCCGTAGCCCTTGCAGGAACGGAAGTCGTCCTCGCCGTAGGCCGGGGCCGAGTGGACGATGCCGGTACCGGCACCCAGATCGACGTAGTCGGCCAGATACACCGGGGCGAAACGCTCGTAGAACGGGTGGCGGAAGCGGATCAGCTCCAGGGCGGCACCTTGAGCCGTGCCGATGACCTCGCCCTGCAGGCCGTAACGGGCCAGGCTGCTCTCGACCAGCTCTTCGGCCAGCACCAGCAGTTTGTCGCCAGTATCGACCAAGGCGTAATTGAATTCGGGGTGAACATTGAGCGCCTGGTTGGCCGGGATGGTCCAGGGCGTGGTGGTCCAGATCACGATGGAAGTCGGCTTCGCCAGACTGGCCAGACCAAACGCGGCGGCCAGTTTGTCGGCATCCTCAACCGGGAAGGCCACGTCGATGGCGTCGGACTTCTTGTCCTGATACTCGACCTCGGCCTCGGCCAAGGCCGAGCCGCAATCGAAGCACCAGTTGACCGGCTTCAGACCCTTGAACACAAAGCCTTGCTTGACCATCTCGGCCAGGGCGCGGATCTCCCCGGCCTCGTTGGCAAAGGCCATGGTCTTGTAGGGGTTGTCCCAGTCGCCGAGCACGCCGAGACGGATAAAGTCGGCCTTCTGCCCTTCGATCTGCTCGCCGGCGTAGGTGCGGCAGCGCTCGCGGGTCAGGTCGGCGGGCTGGTTCTTGCCAAAGGTGGTTTCCACCTTGTGCTCGATCGGCAGGCCGTGACAGTCCCAGCCCGGCACATAGGGGGCGTCGAAGCCGGCCAGGGTCTTGGAGCGGGTGATGATGTCCTTGAGGATCTTGTTGACCGCATGACCGATATGAATGCTGCCGTTGGCATAGGGCGGGCCGTCGTGCAGGACGAACTTGGGCCGGCCTTCGCCTTGCGCGCGCAGCTTCTGATACAGGCCAATCTCGTTCCAGCGCTGCAGAATCTGCGGCTCGCGTTGCGGCAGGCCGGCCTTCATCGGAAATTGGGTATCAGGCAGATTTAGCGTGGCTTTGTAGTCGGTCATTTCAGGCTCTTCGTAAGCGATTGGCACCCAGCAGTTGAAGCCGGGTGCTTAAACGCGCCAATGGGCACGGGCGGCAGCAATATCGGCAGCAATTGCCATCTTCAATGCCTCAAGGGAGGCGAAACGCTGCTCATCGCGCAGCTTGTGGTGGAAAGCCACCGTCAAACGCCGGCCATACAGATCACCGGCAAAGTCCAGCAAATGCACTTCCAGGTGGGCACTGCCATCACCCGCAACACTCGGACGCACACCGATATTGGCCACGCCGGGCCAGATCTTTCCGTCTATTTCGGTGCTGACCAGATACACACCCTTGAGCGGCACACGCTTGCGCTTGAGCTGCACATTGGCGGTCGGCGCATCCAGCTGGCGACCCAGCTTCTGTCCGTGCAACACCCGCCCGGCGATCTGGAAAGGCCGCCCCAGCAGATGCTCGGCCAGAACGAAGTCGCCGGCGGCCAGAGCCTCGCGCACCCGCGTGCTGCTGACCCGAATGCCGTCCAGCTCCACCGTGCTGGCCGCCTCGACACTGAAGCCCTCGCGCTCGCCAGCCTCGGCTAGAAAGGCGAAGTCCCCGGCGCGATCACAACCAAAGCGGAAGTCATCACCGACTTCCAGATGCTGCACCGCCAGGCCGTCGAGCAGCACCTGCTGAACAAACTCGGCCGCACTCAGCTCACGCAGACGCGGGTTGAAGGCCAGGCACAACACGCGGTCCACACCTTCGGCAGCCAGCAGCGCCAACTTGTCACGCAAACGCGTCAGCCGCGCCGGGGCGCTGTCCGGAGCAAAAAACTCGCGGGGTTGCGGCTCGAAAATCAGCACGCAACTCGGCACCCCCAGCTCGGCGGAACGCTCACGCAGCCGCGCCAAAATGGCCTGATGACCACGATGGACGCCGTCGAAATTACCGATGGTGGCAACACAGCCCCGATGCTGGGGCCGCAGATTGTGTAGGCCTCGAACCAGCTGCATAGCGCGCTTCTTGCTCATAAAGTGGCCGATTATACGCACACCGGGCAGCGGACAACAGGCAGCAAATCAGCTGCCCATAGAATCGGCTTACGGTCTCGCGAGCTAGAGTCCTGCAAGGCAAAAACAGGCGAGATACGCAGCGCAGCGGAGTAACAGCCAACGGCTGGCCCGTAGGGTGAGCGCAGCGAATCAAGCGGACTGGGCTCGCACGCGAGTTTACTGGTGTAAATGAGCATGACTCATTTCACTCACCCTTCGGGTCGCGCTAAAGCGCGTTAGCCGCAAGCGGCTTTCCGAGCCTGTTTTTAACACAGCAGGGCCGACGCGCAGCAGATCGTAAACCGATTCTCAGAGTGCGCTGCGCCGCGCAAAGTCCTTTAAACGAAAACCCAGCAGCGCCAACACGGCCAAATAGGCCAGCATGCCCACACCCACCAGCCCGCCGAGGCGCAACAGACGCCAGAGCATGGTGCCGTCCGCCCAAGCCGGCAGCTGCTGCATGGCCAGCAGCAGTACCGCCACCATCGCCAGCAACGCCAGCAGCAGCTTGCCGAGGAACAGTGCCCAGCCCGGCTGCGGCTGGAACATATCGCGCTTGCGTAGCTGCCAGTACAGCAGCCCGGCATTCAGACAGGCGGCCAGACCGATGGCCAGCGCAAGGCCGGCGTGAGCCAGGGGAATCACGAAGATAAACAGCACATTCATCGCCTGGGTCGCCAGCAACGTCACCAGGCCAATACGCACCGGGGTCTTGATGTTCTGCTGGGCGTAGAAAGCCGGCGCAAGAATTTTCACCAGAATGATGCCGACCAGGCCCAGGGAATAGGCAATCAAGGCGCGCTGGGTCATCAGGGTATCGCTGGCAGTGAACTTACCGTACTGGAACAGCGAAGCGATCAGCGGCTCGGAGATAATCGCCAGCGCCACCGCGCTGGGCAGCGCTAGCACCAGACACAGGCGCAAACCCCAGTCGAGCAGTTTGGAGTAGTCCTCGCGACTGGCTCCGGAATGGGTTTTCGACAAGGCCGGCAGCAGAATGGTGCCCAGCGCCACGCCGAGCACACCAGCCGGCAGCTCCATCAGACGGTCGGCGTAATACATCCAGGACACGGAACCGGCGACCAGAAAGGACGCAAAGATCGTATTGATGATCAGCGAAATCTGGCTGACCGACACCCCGAAGATCGCCGGCCCCATCTGCTTCACCACGCGCCACACGCCAGTGTCTTTGAGATTTAGCCGAGGCAGCACCAGCATGCCGATCTTGTGCAGGTGCGGCAGCTGGAACAGCAACTGCGCCAGGCCGCCCACCAGCACCGCCCAGCCCAGGGCCATGATCGGCGGATCGAAATAGGGCGTCAGAAACAGGGCGAAAACGATCATGCTGACGTTGAGCAGGGTCGGCACAAAGGCCGGCACCGAGAACCTGTTCCAGGTGTTGAGCACCGCCCCCGCAAGGGACGACAGGGAGATCAACAAGATATAAGGAAAGGTCACCCGCAGCAGATCGGTGGTCAGCTCAAAGCGCTCCGCCTCATCGGCGAAACCAGGGGCGGACGCCCAGACAATCCAGGGCGCAGCGAGAATGCCAATAAAAGTGACCAGCGCCAGCACCAGGGTCAGCAGCCCCGTCACATACGCGAGAAACGTGCGCGCCGCCTCATCGCCCTGCTGGGTTTTGTACTCGGCCAGAATCGGCACAAAGGCCTGGGAAAACGCGCCCTCGGCAAAAATTCGACGCAGCAGATTGGGCAGTTTGAACGCCACCACAAAGGCGTCCGAGGCCACGCCCGCACCGAAGGCACGAGCAATAATGGTGTCACGCACGAAGCCCAATACACGCGAAAGCATGGTCATGGAGCTGACAGCGGCCAACGACTTGAGCAAATTCATGTAATATCCCGGCTCCGCAAACAAGCACTGGCGCGCAAAGGCGACGAGTGTAGCGGTCTGCCACTGGTCAGGCCAGCACAGGGAAAAGCCATCAGGCTTGACAGCACTCCCTCATATCGGCATGATTCGCGGCCTTATTTGTTTGTAACCCCCAGAATTTTTTCGAGGAGCTTGACGGTGGCCAATACACCTTCTGCCAAAAAACGCGCAAAACAGGCTGAGAAGCGTCGTAGCCATAACGCCAGCCAGCGCTCGATGGTTCGTACTTACATCAAGAACGTCGTCAAGGCTATCGAAGCCAAAGACGTTGACCTTGCCAAGACCGCTTACACCCTGGCTGTGCCGGTAATCGACCGTATGGCCGATAAAGGCATCATCCACAAGAACAAAGCCGCTCGTCATAAGAGCCGCCTGAATGGCCATATCAAGGCCCTGGGCGAAGCTGCAGCTGCCTAAGTTGCCAGCGACACGCTAATTGTTCTTAAAAAACCGGCTTAATCGCCGGTTTTTTATTGCCCAAAAAATGACAAGCCAGAAAAAAGCCCGAATCGCTTCGGGCTTTTTGGCTCAGAGCTTTTTGGCTCAGGGCTTTTGCGGCCAGGGCAGAATCGGGATGGCCGTCACCGCATTCTGCGGACTGCCTTCGATTACCCGGTCGCTGTAGACCAGATAGACCAGGGTATTGCGCTTCTGATCGAAGAACCGCACCACCTGCATGGTCTTGAACACCAGCGAGGTGCGCTCACGGAAGACCTCCTCGCCCTCTTTGAGCTTCTCCAGAAAGCTGATCGGGCCAACCTGGCGACAGGCAATCGACGCCTCGGCACGATCCTCGGCCAAACCCAGACCACCTTTGACGCCGCCAGTCTTGGCCCGCGACAGGTAACAGGTCACTCCCGCGACCTTAGGGTCATCAAAGGCCTCGACGACGATCTTGTCGTTCGGACCCATGATCTTGAACACCGTCGACACCTCACCAATCTGCTCGGCCGCCGCCAATCCAGGCAGCAGCACCAGCGCGCCCAGCAATCCCTTTACGATTCGCATCAGCTTTCCCTTAGACCAGAATCAAATTATCCCGATGCACCAACTCGGGCTCATCAACATAACCCAGCAACCTCTCGATGGCATCCGACGACTGACCGATGATCTTTTGCGCCTCAAGCGCACTGTAGTTGGCCAGCCCACGGGCAATCTCGCGACCGTCCGCCGCCACACAGACCACCATTTCACCGCGACGAAAGCTGCCCTGCACGGCTTTCACGCCAACCGGCAGCAAGCTCTTGGTACCGGTCGCCAGCGCCTTGACCGCACCATCATCCAGCACCAGGGTGCCACGGGTCTGCAGATGCCCGGCCAGCCACTGCTTGCGCGCCGCCAGCATGCCGCGCTCGGGGGCCAGCAGAGTACCCAGACGCTCGCCCGCCTTGAGCCGCGCCAGCACCTGCTCGATGGCACCGCCGACAATCACCGTATGCGCCCCGGAACGCGCCGCCAGACGCGCCGCCCGCAGCTTGGTCTGCATACCGCCACGCCCGAGCGCACCACCGACACCGCCCGCCACGGCATCCAGCGCCGGATCATCGGCGCGCGCTTCGAAAATCAGTTCGGCATCGGGGTTATGCCGCGGATCGGCGTTATACATGCCGTCGCGATCGGTGAGGATCACCAGCAGATCCGCCTCGACCAGGTTGGCCACCAGCGCCGCCAGGGTGTCGTTATCACCAAAGCGGATCTCATCGGTCACCACGGTGTCGTTCTCGTTGATCACCGGCACCACATCCAGATCCACCAGGGTGCGCAGCGTGCTGCGCGCATTCAGGTAGCGCTTGCGATCGGACAGATCGTCATGGGTCAGCAGAATCTGCGCCGTGCGCCGACTGTGCTCGGCAAAGCTCGACTCCCACGCCTGAATCAGCACCATCTGGCCTATGGCTGCCGCCGCCTGCAACTCATGCATGGCACTCGGTCGCGCAACCCAGCCCAGCTTGCTCATGCCTGCCGCCACCGCCCCGGAGGACACCAGCACCAGCTCCACGCCCTGCTCACGCAGCGCGACCATTTGCTTGACCCACACCGCCATGGCCGCACGATCCAGACCACGACCATCGGCAGTCAGCAGCGCACTGCCTATCTTCACTACCCAGCGCTGCGCACCGGTTACCTTGTCACGCATGATCTTCCAACCCTAGCGACGACCTGTGATTACAAAAACGCCGCAATTAAGCGGCGTTTTGTAGTTGCTTAATCCCGGACGTAAATGATTTCCGGGCCATCCTCTTCGTCTTCCTCATCCCAGAAGCTGTCGTCTTCATCGACATCACCGACCGCCTTGACCCCGGAACGACGCAGCGCACGCTTGTCGTCCAGCGCCTGCAGCTGGGCGCGCGCTTCGTCTTCGATGCGCGTATCCAGCTCAGCCAGCTCGGCCGCGTACTCTGGGTTTTCCTGAATGCGCTCAGCGCGCGCCTCAAGGAAGTCCATGATGTCATAACAGAGCTTCTCGGTGCCCTGGCGCGCCAGGGCAGAAATCACATACACCGGACCTTCCCACTCGATCCGCGCGACGATTTCAGCGATACGGGCTTCCTGCTCCTCATCGAGGATCTGGTCAGCCTTGTTCAGCACCAGCCAGCGCTCGCGCTCAGCCAGTGACGGGCTGAACTTGGTCAGCTCATCAATGATGGTGGCGGCAGACTCGGCCGGATCGGTCAGATCCAGCGGTGCCATATCCACCAGGTGCAGCAGCAGACGGGTACGCGACAAGTGCTTGAGGAAGCGAATACCCAAGCCAGCACCATGGGAAGCACCCTCGATCAGCCCCGGAATATCGGCAACCACGAAGCTCTTGTAACGATCGACACTGACCACACCCAGGTTTGGCACCAGAGTGGTGAAGGGATAATCGGCAACCTTCGGCTTGGCGGCGGATACCGAGCGGATAAAGGTACTCTTGCCGGCATTCGGCAGGCCCAGCAGGCCAACATCAGCCAACACCTTCAACTCCAGCTTGAGGTCACGCGCATCGCCCGGTTTGCCCGGCGTGGTCTGCCGCGGCGCACGGTTGGTGCTGGACTTGAAGCGGGTATTGCCCAGACCGTGCCAGCCACCCTGCGCCACCAGCAAACGCTGGCCAGCACGGGTCAGGTCGCCAATCACTTCCTGGGTGCCGGCATCGATCACCGTGGTACCAATCGGCACCGGCAGGATCAGGTCCTCGCCCTTGGCACCGGTACAGTCGGTGCTGCCGCCCTTCTCGCCATTCTGCGCCTGGAAGCGACGAGTATAACGGTAGTCCACCAGGGTGTTGAGGTTCTCCTGGGCTTCGATATAAACCGAACCACCATCGCCGCCATCACCACCGTTGGGGCCGCCCTTCTCGATAAACTTTTCACGACGAAAAGCCATCATGCCGTTACCGCCGTCGCCGGCTTTTACAAAAATCGATACTTCATCGACGAATTTCATTTTTACGCCTCCCGCAGCAAGGCGGGTTATCCAAAACGAGAAACACTAGGTTCTTGCAAAATTGACCTGCATTCAAATCGAACGCTACACCCAGGACAGTTTGGCAAGAACCCCAAGAAACAAAAAAGCCCCGTCGCATGGACGGGGCTTTCCCAGCAGTCGCGCAATTAAGCCGCAACGACGCTCACGTAACGGCGGTTGAACGCGCCTTTTACTTCAAACTTGATCACGCCTTCGATTTTCGCGAAGAGGGTGTGATCCTTACCCATGCCAACGCCGTAGCCAGCGTGGAATTGGGTGCCGCGCTGACGCACGATGATGTTGCCCGGAATGATAACCTGGCCGCCATACATCTTCACGCCAAGGCGTTTGGCTTCTGAGTCGCGACCGTTACGGGTACTACCACCAGCTTTTTTGTGTGCCATGAGTTCAATTCTCCTAGTGAGGAATTAGGCTGAAATTAAGCCTGAATACCGGTGATTTTGATCTCGGTGTACCACTGGCGGTGGCCCATACGCTTCATGTGGTGCTTACGGCGACGGAACTTGATGATGCGGACTTTATCGTGACGACCTTGGGAGATCACTTCAGCCACAACGGTAGCGCCAGCAACAACTGGAGCGCCGATATTCACGTCGTCGCCATTGGCAACCAACAGAACGCGATCAAAAGTAACGGATTCGCCGGTAGCGATTTCCAGTTTTTCGATCTTCAGGTATTCACCTGGGGCGACTTTGTATTGCTTGCCACCAGTAACAATTACTGCGTACGACATGGTATTTCTCCGATAATCCTGCTCACCCAGCTCTTTATAAGAAGAGGTATTGGCTGGCATGGCTGCATAAGGCTGGAAGGCCTGTTTGCAATTGCGTAAGGCAGGTGCTGCCCAGGAAGTTCAGGGTGCGCGATTGTACGCAAGCTGCCGGGGCGATGCAAGAGGCCGTCCATCGTGCCTTGACACCCGCCGACGTGGGTCCTAGCATGCCGCGCAACCCTTCTGGAGCAACTGTCGCTGATGCAACCCCAAGCTTTCTACCGCGCGGTGGCGGACGATTTTAGCGCCGTCGACGGCATCATCAAGAAGCAGCTGACTTCCCGAGTGCCGCTGGTATCGAAAATCGGCGATTACATTACCTCGGCTGGCGGTAAACGCCTGCGTCCCCTATTAGTGTTGCTGTGTGGCAAGGCTCTGGGTCGCGAAGGCGATGACCTGCGCCTGCTGGCCGCGACCATCGAGTTCCTGCACACCGCCACCCTGCTGCACGACGACGTGGTCGACATGTCCGGCATGCGCCGTGGCCGCTCGACCGCCAACGCCATGTGGGGCAACGCGCCAAGCGTGCTGGTGGGCGACTTCCTGTATTCGCGCTCCTTCGAAATGATGGTCGAACTGGGCTCCATGCCGGTGATGAAGATCCTGTCCAAGGCCACCCGGGTGATTGCCGAAGGCGAAGTGCTGCAGCTGTCGAAGATTCGCGACGCCAGCACCACCGAAGAAACCTATATGGAAGTCATCCGCGGCAAGACCGCGATGCTGTTCGAGGCCTCGACCCATAGCGCCGCCGCCCTGGCCGACGCCACCGCCGAACAGACCGAAGCCCTGCGCACCTTTGGCGACCACCTCGGGGTGGCCTTCCAGCTGGTCGACGACCTGCTCGACTACCGCGGCGACGCCAGCACCCTGGGCAAGAACGTCGGTGACGACCTCGCCGAAGGCAAGCCGACCCTGCCGCTGATCTACACCATGCGCGAAGGCACGCCCGAGCAGGCCGCACTGGTGCGCCAGGCAATCCAGAAAGGCGGCATCGAGGACCTGGAAAGCATCCGCAACGCCGTGGAAGCCGCCGGCGCGCTGGATTACACCGCCCAGCAGGCCCGCGACTACGCCGAACGCGCCATTGCCTGCCTGGATGTGCTGCCGGCCAGCGAATACCGCGACGCCCTGATCGAGCTCAGCCGTTTCGCCGTAGCCCGTACGCACTAAGGTTTGCCGCGACAGACAGGAGCCCGTCCATGTGACGGGCTTTTTATGGCCTTCCATCCATGGCGGCCACCCTACGGTCCGTCGCTACGCGACGTTAAAAATTGTTCCAGACAATTCTTTATGGCCTGCCTGCCCAGAGCCACCACCCCACAGGCCATCGCTGCGCGACGTTAACAATCGCTCCCGGCGATTTTCTGCTTGCGCGACGAAAGGCAGCGATTAATCCTTGCTATAAATATAATAAGAATTATTCTCATCTAACTACTTGAAAGGGAGATGAGTCATGACCTATCTGATCGATGCCTGGCTGGACCGGCCGCAACCGTACCTGCGCATTCTCAATCGCAACACCGGCGAGGTCTGTGCGGTATTGGAGGACGATGCGCTGGACGAATTGCGCGATCAGGGCGATCTGGATCTGCACGAGCTGAACTCCTGCGAGCCGCTGGTGCTCAAGGAGTTGGTGCGTAATCTGTTTCTTTATTGCTATGCACGGGCGTTGCGCCCCTGAAATGCATCGCGGGCATGGACTAGGCGTCCCCGCCGCTCCTACACCAGTCTTGCTGGAACCTCGTAGGAGCGAGCCATGCCCGCGATAGATCGCACCTGAGGCTAAAGATCTCGCGAGCTAGAGTCCTACAAGGCAAAAACAGGCGAGGAAGCGGACTGGGCTCGCACGCGAGTGTACTGTTGTACATGAGCATTCCGAGCCTGTTTTTAACGCAGCAGGGCCGACGCGCAGCAGATCGTTGAGCGACTCTTAGAGAACGTCCAGCAGCTCCACATCAAACACCAGCACGCTGTGCGGTGGGATGCTGCCCACACCTTGCTCGCCGTAAGCCAGCTCGCTCGGCACATACAGGCGCCATTTACTGCCGGCATTCATCAGCTGCAGGGCTTCGGTCCAGCCGGCGATCACGCCGCCAACCGGAAACTCGGCAGGCTGACCACGCTCATAGGAGCTGTCGAACACGGTGCCGTCGATCAGGGTGCCGTGGTAGTGAGTACGCACGCTGTCTTCACGGGAAGGTTTGGCACCTTCGCCAGCGGTCAGCACTTCGTACTGCAGCCCGGAAGCCAGCACGGTGATGCCGTCACGCTTGGCGTTCTCAGCCAGGAAGGCCAGGCCAGCACCGGCAGCGGCTTCAGCCTTGGCGGCTGCTTCGGCTTGCATGATGTCGCGGATTACCTTGAAGCTGGCCGACAGTTCGGCTTCGCTAACGCGGCTTGGCTGGCCGTTGAAGGCGTCAGTCAGGCCGGCCAGGATGGCGTCCAGGCTCACGCCCGGCGGCGGGTTGTCGCGCAGCTGACCACCCAGTTGACGGCCGATGCCGTAGCTGACGCGGGTTTCGTCAGTCGAGAGATTGATATCGGACATAGCACTGCTCCGCTGGAGGCTAAAAAAGGTCGGCCAGACTAGCACAAACCGCCGGCCCGCCCTACCCGCCTGCCACGCCTGGGCGATTGCGCCGACAGCGCTCGGAGCAGTACTTCACTTCCGCCCAGCAACGCGCCCATTTCTTGCGCCAGGTAAAGGGCAACCCACAAACCGAGCAGGTTTTGACCGGCAGCTCGGCCTTTTTCATAACGCCTCGCCGGCATCCAGCCGCGCCAATAGCTGCTCGCCGCGCGCCCACAGGCCTTGCCGCTTGGCCTCGCTCATCTTGTCCAGGCCGCGGTAGATCATGCCCAGCCGGTGATTGCCGGACAGCTGCTGGCGGTGGCGCATGAGGAAATGCCAATACAGCGCATTGAATGGGCAGGCCTGCTCACCTACGCTTTCCGTGACCTTATAGGCGCAGTCGCCGCAGTAGTTGGACATGCGCTTGATGTATTGGCCGCTGGCGCAGTAGGGCTTGGAGCCCAGGTAGCCGCCATCGGCGTGCATCACCATACCCAGGGTGTTGGGCAGCTCGACCCAGTCTAAGGCATCCATATACACCGCTAGGTACCACTCGCAGACCTGACTAGGCGCAATGCCGGCCAGCAGGGCGAAGTTGCCGGTGACCATCAGTCGCTGGATATGGTGGGCATAGGCATGCTCCAGCGTCTGGCCGATGGCCTGGCTCATGCATTTCATCCGGGTTTTGCCGGTCCAGTAGAACTCGGGTAGCAATCGAGTGTTGCCGAAGGCATTGCGCTCGGCGTACTCCGGCATATGCATCCAGTAAATGCCGCGCACGTATTCGCGCCAGCCAATCAACTGGCGGATAAAGCCCTCGGCGGCGTTCAGCGGCACCTGGCCGCGCCAGTAGGCCGCCTCGACATCGGTGCACAGGCGACGGACATCCAGCAAGCCGATATTCAGCGCCGCACTGATTCGCGCATGGAACAGAAACGGCTCACCGAGCGCCATGGCATCCTGATAATCGCCAAAGGCCGGCAGGGCGAAATCGAGAAAATGCTGCCACAGCGCCTCGGCCTCGGCGTGAGTCACCGGGTAGTCGAAGGACGCCAGGCTGCCGTAGTGATGACTGAAGCGTTCGGCCACCCGCTTCAGCACCTCCTGGGTAATGGCGTCCGCGGGAAAGCGTGCCGTCATCGGTGCCTTGATCTGCTTGGGCAGCGCCTTGCGGTTTTCCGCGTCAAAGTTCCAGGCACCGCCCACCGGGGTACCGTCGCCATTGATCAATAAGCCGGTCTTGCGGCGCATCTCGCGGTAGAAGAACTCCATACGCAGCTGCTTGCGCCCCACGGCCCAGCACGCGAACTCATTACGAGCGCAGATAAAGCGACTATCTGCATACCAGGTGATCGGTACGTCGCATTCCTGTAACGCCTGCTCCAGCCGCCACTCGCCGCATTCGGTGATATGCACCTCGGCGGCCTGCAACTGCGTCGCCCAACGCTGCAACTCGCCCGGCAGTGAACCGCTGTTCTGTGCATCGTCCAGCGTGACGTAATGCACCCGCCAGCCGCGCTCGCGCAGGGCCTCGGCAAAGTGGCGCATGGCACTGAAGATCAGGGCGATCTTCTGCGGATGATGCGGCACATAGTCGGTTTCCGCCGCCACCTCGGCGAGCAGCACGGCATCCTGCTGCGGGTCGAGGGCCTGCAGGCTGGGCAGATCGAAAGACAGCTGATCACCCAATACCAGGGCAAGCCGGCGAATAGCCATAGATAGAGTCGTTACCAGGAAGAGTTGAAGGAAATCGGCACGCGCAGGGTGTCCTGGGTGCCGTCCTGCATACCGCACATCTCGTCATGCACCACCGCATGCACCAGATGAAATGGCAGGCGCGGCAGGTCATGCAACAGGTCACGAGCATGCTCGACCGAGCGCAGGTGCAGGGTCTTGCCATGGCCATCACTGAGCGGGTGGGCACGGCCATCCATATGCGCCTCCAGCAGGTAGATGCCACCCTCGATGGAGATCAGGTTGAGTGCGTCGATATGCCCAGCGTGGGCATGCAGCGACAGCTCTTGCAGATTCATGGCGATGTCCTCGGGCGGCTAAAGCTATACAAAAATATATACAAATACAATTTTTGTACAACAAAGCAAAAACACAAGACACAAAGCAAACCGCCCGTCCGTTTTGCAACGGCCGGGCGGCGGGGACAGATAAGGAAGGATCAGCTCGATTCGTACTTGGTCAGCTTATCCAGATAGCCCATGGCGAAGGCCGAACCAACAAAGGTCAGGTGAATGATCACGTACCACTTGAGGTGTTCAACGTCGTAATTCTTGGCATCCATAAACACCTTGAGCAGGTGGATCGAGGAAATCGCCACGATGGAAGCGGCGACCTTCATCTTCAACGAACTGGAGTCCATCTTGCCCAGCCAGCTGAGCTTCTCGGTACCCTCGTGAATATCCAGGCGCGACACAAAATTCTCGTAACCCGAAAGCATCACCATCACCAACAGCCCACCCACCAGCGCCATATCGATCAGCGACAGCAGGCGCAGAATCAGGTCGGCTTCGCTCAGGGCGAAGATATCCGGCAGGATGTGGTACAGCTCCTGAAAGAACTTGATGGACAGCGCCAGCACGGCCAGCGACAGGCCAAAGTAGATAGGTGCCAGCAGCCAGCGCGAGGCGTACATGGCATTTTCGATAAGGCGTTCCATAGGGACTCACTGAGGGTTTAAAACTGGCGGCGAGTATACCCAGCGCGGCCCGCCAGACAAAGGCGTGGCGCAAGCGCAAAGCCGATGCCCAGGTTATCCCCGGCATCTGTGGATAAAACTGTGGACAGGCTCAGGATTGATCGACACAAGCCACCTGCCAGCGGCCTTTGCGCCGACTGGTCAAATGCTGTGCAATGACCGTTCAGGTTTCCGGACGGAACATATAGTTGCCTAGATGACGGCCCCGCTCGTTGTTCAGGCGGCGCAGTTCGGCCTGGATATGCAAGCGCCAGATCGGCAGTTCGTCGCACGCGTCGTAGCCCATGTCGAACAGGCTTTCGGCTATCCCGCTGAGCACGCCTTCGGCGACGAAAGGCCCTTGGAATGGGCCTTGCGCCTTGATGGTAGAGGGTTGATTGCCGGCGATACCGGCGGCACAGATCAGAGTCCAGAGGCCCGCATTGCCCGCCAGCGGCAACACCACGCATTCGATGCGGGTGTCCAGGCCCAGACAATGGCGAGTGAGATTGAGGCTGCGCGACATGGCGGCGATCCTCTCGGGAGCAGGTCTTCAGCCTACACCCGAGCACGCGCCCGAGGGAAGTCGCCAGTTACCCCGCCCACTGTGGATAACTCTGTGGATGAAGCGAGGAAAAGCCGCCCCGAACTGCGCCCCGTAAAGGGCCAGGGAATTCGTTCAATGACTGACCAGCCACCGCCCGAATCCCTGCCCCCGATCAGTCACTCGGCCGCCACCTTCTTGACCCGCGGCTTCTTCTCCTTGACCGCAGAGGCCGGTTCCTCCTTCTTCGGTTCCTCCTTGTCGTCGTCTTCCATACCCATGGCGGCGATATCGCGCAGACGTTCGACCACCCGCGCATTGACGCTGCCCGCAGGGAATTGCCCCTGCTCATTGGGCGAGCCGGCATCCTCACCGACCAGCAGGCTCAGCGCCTCATCGACCTGACGTACTGCATAGATATGGAACTGGCCGGCGCGCACCGCCTGCAGCACCCGCTCATCGAGCATCAGGGTGGTGACGTTGGAATGGGGGATGATCGCGCCCTGCTCGCCGGTCAGGCCGCGGGCCTCGCACAGACGGAAGAAGCCCTCGATCTTCTCATTGACCCCACCGACAGCCTGCACCTCGCCGAACTGGTTGATCGAACCGGTAATGGCGAAACACTGCTTGAGCGGCGTGCGCGACAGGGCCGAGATCAGTGTGCAGACCTCACCCAGCGAGGCGCTGTCGCCGTCGACATAGCCGTAGGACTGCTCCAGGGCGATGCTCGCGGAAATCTCCAGAGGAAACTCCTGGGCGTAACGGCTGCCCAGGTAACCGGTGAGGATCATCACCCCCTTGGAGTGGATCGGCTGACCGAGATTGACCTCGCGCTCGATGTCGACGATGCCGCTGCCGCCCGGATAGACGGTGGCGGAAATCCGCGCTGGCACACCAAAAGCCGAGTCGCCGACTTCCAGCACGGTCAGGCCGTTGCACTTGCCCACTGCCGCGCCGGCGGTATCGATAAGGATAATGCCGGCCAGCATGTCGTCGATAATCCGCGCCGAAACGCGGCCGGTGCGAGTGGCCTTGGCTTTCAGGGCACGCTCGATATGGCCCACATCGGTCATCGGTTCGCTGGCCAGCTGACGGATAAAGTCGGCCTCGCTGACCAGCTGGAACAGATCGCCGATACGCGCCGACAAACGCCCCTGATGCTCGGCCAGGCGTGCGCTGTAGGTGGCCACCCTCGCCACCGCTGCCGCCGTCATGGGTGCCATGCCCTCCTCAGAGGTGCGGGTCTTCATCAGCTGGGCGAACTGCTCCAGGCTGTCATCGCCCAGAGGAATGTCCTCGTCGAAGTCCACCAGCACACGGAACATTTCCTGGAAGTCCGGATCGTGATCCTGCAGCGTGTAGTAGAGCTGGCGCGAGCCGATGATCACCACCTTGAGCTGCAGCGGGATAACCTGCGGGTTGAGGGTCACGGTGGCGATGCGGCCGAGGTCGCCCAGGGGCGACTCCATCTTCAGCTGGCGCGAATGCAGGGCGCGCTTGAGCGCATCCCAGACAAAGGGTTCGCCGAGCATCTTCTCCGCTTCGAGAATCAGAAAACCGCCGTTGGCCCGGTGCAGCGCGCCAGGGCGCAGCTGTCGGTAGCTGGTGTAAAGCGCGCCCTGATCGGTGTTGTACTCGATGCGGCCGAACAGGTTGTCGTAGGTCGGGTGCGGCTCGAACACCACCGGCGCTCCGCCCTGGGCATGATGGCCAACCACCAGGCTGGGGCAGTACTGCTCTTCGAGCAGCTTGCGGGTCTGGGCGTCGATGCGCTCCACCTCGACCAGCTGATCGACCACGGTCTTCAGCAGGTTGACCTGCATGGCCTGCAGGTAGGCACAGACCCCGGCGTTTTCCGCATATTTCTGCGACAGAGGGGCCAGCAGCGGCTGCAGGGCCACGGTAATGGTTTCTTCGTTGAGCTGACGCAGCAGGTTGCTCGACTCGCGCTTCCACTGCGGCAGGCTGGCCAGCTCCTCGTTGAGGCGCTCTTCCAGGGTGGCGATATCGGCGTGGAAACGCTCGCGCTCGGCCTCTGGCAGCTGGGCGAACTCGGCCTCATCCAGGGCCTTGCCGTCGAGCATGGGGGTGAAGGCGATATTGCTGCTGTCGCGGTACAGGGCGACGTTCTTTTCCAGCGACAGGCGCTCGATTACATCCAGGGCCTGGTCGTAGCGCTTGTTGAAGGCGCGGTCGATGGCGTTCTTCTTCTGCTGGAACGAGGGGTGCTCGAACACCGCCGGAAAGGTCGCCAGCAGGTTGTCGATCAGCTGATTGATATCATCGAGAAAGGCACCGGCGGTGCCCGATGCCAACTCCAGCGCGCGCGGCTCGCGGGGCTCGTCGAAATGGTTGACGTACAGCCGGTCGGCCGGGGTTTCCAGGCGCTTGGCTTCGGCCTTGAGGTAGCGTTTGACGAAGGAGAAGCGGCCGGTGCCCGGCTCGCCCATGACGAATACGTTGTAACCGGGGCGCGGCATGGCCACGCCGAATTGCAGGGCTTCTACCGCACGTTCCTGGCCGAGTACGCCGCGGAAGGGCTCCAGGTCTTCGGTGCTGGTGAAGTTGAACTGCTCGGGAGTGAAGGGACGGGTAAGCGCTTCAGGTGCCAGCCGCAAATGGGCTGCAACGGAGTCTGGCATTGGAAATCCTTGGACGGGGGGCTGGTGAAATCATCGCCGCATCGGCCGGCATCCACAAGCGGTATGCTTGATCCAACGCAAGCACTGGGTCACAGGGGCTTTTTACAATCAAGGCTGACTATCGAGGAGTGATGAATGAGCCTGTTCCAGGAAGTCGCCGTACTGCTGGCCCTGTCAGCACTGGTCGGCGCTATGGCGGTCAAACTGCGCCAGCCCCTGATCATCGCCTATATCCTCGTCGGCATTCTCGCCGGCCCCGCAGTGCTGGGCCTGAGCAGCGAAAACGAGCCCCTGGAGCTGCTCGCCGAAATCGGCATCACCGTGCTGCTGTTCGTGGTCGGCCTCAAGCTGGATATGCGCCTGGTCCGTACCCTCGGCCCGGTGGCCCTGGCCACGGGGTTGGGCCAGTTGAGCTTTACCATCATCTTCGGTTTTATCCTCTGCTACCTGATGGGGCTGGAGTTGATGACCGCCCTGTATGTGGCGGTGGCCCTGACCTTCTCCAGCACCATCATCATCGTCAAGCTGCTCTCGGACAAAGGCGAGATCGACTCGCTGCACGGGCGCATCGCCATGGGCTTTCTGATCGTCCAGGACATCGCCGTGGTGCTGGCCATGCTGGGACTCAACCTCTACCAGCCGGGCAGCGGCGAGCAGCAAGGCATGCATCCGCTGGCCCTGCTGGCGATCCTGCTCGGCAGCCTGGCGGTGCTCTTCCTGCTGATGCGCTACGCCCTGCCGCGGTTGCTGGACAGCATGGCCAGCTCACCGGAACTGCTGATGCTGATCGCCATTGCCTGGGGCATCCTGCTGGCCGCCGGCGCGGACACTCTGGGTCTGTCCAAGGAAATCGGGGCCTTTCTCGCCGGCTTCTCCCTGGCCTCGACGCCCCTGCGCGAGGCCGTGGCCAGCCGCCTGACCAGCCTGCGTGACTTTCTCCTGCTGTTCTTCTTTCTGCACCTGGGCCTGCAGCTGGACTTCGCCCATATCCACGGGCAGATCGGCAGCGCGCTGCTGTTGTCGGCCTTCGTGCTGATCGGCAACCCGTTGATCGTCATGGCCATCATGGGCTGGATGGGCTACCGCAAACGCACCGGTTTTATGGCCGGGCTGACCGTGGCGCAGATCAGCGAGTTCTCCATCATCTTCGTCGCCATGGGCATCGGCCTCGGCCATGTCGGCCCGGACGCCCTGGGCCTGACCACCCTGGTAGGGCTGATCACCATCACCCTGTCGACCTATATGATTCTCTACTCCCAGGCCCTGTTCGACCGCCTGGCACCCTGGCTGGGGATCTTCGAGCGGCATATCCCGCACCGCGAGAACGCCAACGACAGCGACCCGCAAAATACCCATGCGGCCATCATCATCTATGGCATGGGCCGCTATGGCCGCCAGCTGGCTCACCAGCTTGAGGCCGGCGGGCTGCGCGTACTGGGTGTGGATTTCGACCCGGGAGCCCTGGCCGAGGCGCGCAACGAAGGCCTCAGCGCCTGCTATGGCGATGCCGAAGACAACGACTTTCTTGAACACCTGCCACTCAATTATGCCCAGGCTATGATCAGCACCATCCCCCAGCGCGAGGTCAACGCCATCCTCCTGCGGGCGCTCCGGGCCAGCGCCTTCAAGGGCAAGATCACCCTCAGCGCCTTCCGTACCGGCGATGCCGAGGCTCTGGAACGGGCGGGTGCCGCCAGCGTGCTGCGGCCCTATAGCGACGCGGCGGAAACCGCTGCGCGCCGTCTGCTAAGCGAGATAGGCGAGCGCTGACCGGGGTTTGACCTTAGGGCAGCGCTGCGCCAGCACACTGATTCGTGGCTACGCGCGCCGTGGATGGGCTATCAGCCCTGCTCGGCCTGATCGGCGCAGGTCAGGCAGTATTCGGTGGCCGGCATGGCCGCCAGACGCGCCGGGTTGATCGCTTCGCCGCAGCGCAGACAGAGCCCGTAGCAGCCCTCGGCCAGACGCAGCTTGGCCAGCCCGACCTGGCGCATGCCTGCCTCGGCCTCAACCAGCAGGGCTTCGAGCACTTCATCGTTCTGCCGCTGCAAGGCCTGCTCGGCGAAATCGGGCGAGTGACTGCGCGCCAGGTCCTGGCGAATCGCGTTGGCACGGGCGCTGTATTCGTTAAGCAGGGTATAGAGCGCGGTGTAGGGATCGAAAGCGAGCATGCGGGCAGTCCTCAGGAGTACTGCTTCCAGTGTGGCGTGTGTATGGCTTTTGACACTGATGCCGGTCAGGAATTCTGTAACTATTCTTCGCCGGGGCGAGCGCTTAAAACAAAAATGCCAGCCCTGGGGCTGGCATGTGCAACGACCGCCGAACCGGCAGCCGAGGGTCAGACCACGCCCTGGGCCAGCATGGCTTCGGCGACCTTGACGAAGCCGGCGATATTGGCCCCCTTCACATAGTTGATGCGGCCATTCTCCTCGCCATGGTGCACGCAGGCGTGGTGGATGTTCTGCATGATGCCGTGCAGACGCTCGTCCACTTCGCCGGCGGTCCAGTGCAGACGCATGGCGTTCTGGCTCATTTCCAGCCCGGAGGTGGCCACGCCGCCGGCGTTGGAAGCCTTGCCCGGGGCGTAGCAGATGCCCGCCTCGACGAACAGGTCCACCGCTTCCAGGGTCGAGGGCATGTTGGCCCCTTCAGCGACGCAGATGCAGCCGTTCTTCAGCAGGCTGCGGGCGTCCTCGCCATCCAGCTCGTTCTGCGTCGCGCAAGGCAGGGCGATATCGCAGGGCAGACTCCAGGGACGCTGCCCAGGCAGGAACTGCAGACCATAGTGGGCGGCCATTTCGCTGAGGCGGCCGCGACGGACGTTCTTCAGCTCCATCAGGTGCTGCCACTGCTCCTCGCTCAGGCCCGCCTCGATATACAACGTGCCCTCGGAGTCGGACAGGGAAATCACCGCACCGCCCAGTTCCATGACCTTCTGCGCGGCGTACTGGGCCACGTTGCCAGAACCGGAAATGGCCACGCGCTGGCCCTCGAAGCCCTGGCCGATACGCTTGAGCATTTCCTCGGCAAAGTACACGCAGCCGTAGCCGGTGGCTTCCGGGCGCACCAGGCTGCCGCCGTAGCTCAGGCCCTTGCCGGTCAGCACCGAGGTGAACTGGTTGGACAGGCGCTTGTACTGGCCGAACAGGTAGCCGATCTCGCGGCCACCGACACCGATATCGCCGGCCGGCACGTCCAGGTCGGCACCGATATGGCGATACAGCTCGGCCATAAAGGACTGACAGAAGCGCATCACCTCGCCTTCGCTCTTGCCCTTGGGATCGAAGTCCGAACCACCCTTGCCGCCGCCCATGGGCAGCGAGGTCAGGGAGTTCTTGAACACCTGCTCGAAGGCGAGGAACTTGAGCACGCCCAGGTTCACCGAAGGATGAAAGCGCAGACCGCCCTTGTAGGGGCCGATGGCGCTGCTCATCTGGATCCGGTAACCGCGGTTGACCCGCACCTGGCCCGCATCATCAACCCAGGGAACGCGGAACAGGATGGCCCGCTCCGGCTCGACCATGCGCTCCAGAATGCCCGCCTGCAGGTAACGCGGGTTGGCCTGCAGGAAGGGCCACAGGCTGCGCACCACCTCTTCCACCGCCTGGTGGAATTCGGGCTGATCGGGGTCACGCTGCTTCAGCGCAGCCAGGAACTGGTCGACGGATTGGGACATGAACGGAGGGCCTCAACGACAGGTAACGCCACAGGGCGTGGAAAGTGGCCGGCACTCTAGCAGCAGGACGCGCCCCACAACAGGGCGAAATGTCGCCTTGATGAATCTTTTTGGTGCAAAAGTATAAATAACCGCCCCATGCCGGCACTTAAAGCCAGCGCTACTCTCGGCAGAAGAAAATCCAGAAACACAAACGGGGCCCGCAGGCCCCGTTTGCTTACAACAGCAAAGCGCGAACTTACTGCGCCAGCTTCTTGTGCCGCACGCGGTGCGGCTGGGAGGCGGCGTCACCGAGGCGCTTCTTGCGGTCGGCTTCGTACTCGGTGTAGTTGCCTTCGAAGAACTCGATATGCGAGTCGTCTTCGTACGCCAGGATGTGGGTCGCCACGCGATCCAGGAACCAGCGATCGTGAGAGATCACAATGGCCGCACCGGGGAAGTCGAGCAGTGCTTCTTCCAGGGAACGCAGGGTTTCCACGTCGAGGTCGTTGGACGGTTCGTCGAGCAGCAATACGTTGGCACCCTCTTTCAGGGTCAACGCCAGGTGCAGACGGCCACGCTCACCACCGGAGAGGTCCTTGACGAACTTCTGCTGATCGCCGCCCTTGAAGTTGAAGCGACCCACGTAGGTGCGCGACGGCACCTCATAGTTGCCGATCTTGATCATGTCCGAGCCATTGGACACGGCTTCCCATACGGTCTTGCTGCCATCCAGGTCTTCGCGGCTCTGGTCGACGCAGGCCAGTTGCACGGTCTCACCGATCTCGATGCTGCCCGAGTCCGGCTGCTCCTTGCCCATCAGCATGCGGAACAGGGTCGACTTACCGGCACCGTTACCACCGATCACGCCGACGATTGCGCCCTTGGGCATGCTGAACGACAGGTTGTCGATCAGCGCGCGGTCGCCGTAGCCCTTGCTGACGCCGACGAAGTCGATGACCTTGTCGCCCAGACGCGGGCCAGCCGGGATATAGATCTCATTGGTTTCGCTGCGCTTCTGGAATTCCTGCGACTGCATTTCCTCGAAGCGCTGCAGGCGCGCCTTGGACTTGGACTGGCGGGCCTTGGCACCTTTGCGCACCCACTCCAGCTCTTCCTTCATGGCCTTTTCATGGGCCGACTGCTGCTTGGATTCCTGGGCCAGACGATCCGACTTGGCTTCCAGCCAACCCGAATAGTTGCCCTCATACGGAATACCCGCGCCGCGGTCGAGTTCGAGAATCCAGCCGGCGACGTTGTCGAGGAAGTAACGGTCGTGGGTGATCGCGACCACAGTGCCGGGGAAGTCGTGGAGGAAGTGCTCCAGCCACGCCACCGAGTCGGCGTCCAGGTGGTTGGTCGGTTCGTCGAGCAGCAGCATGTCGG
>CAZOEC010000010.1:21819-55386 GCA_964578635.1 uncultured Pseudomonas sp. | reverse complement strand
ATACCGGCCTGTCACGCCGGGGGTCGCGGGTTCGAGTCCCGTCCGCTGCGCCATTTTTCTCCTCGCTTTATCTCCCCAGTGACACTTCGCAAGACCCTCTCAAGCATTCGTTTAATTCCGCTAAACATCTGAACTTATACGCATTTTCTGTCTCCTAACACGGTAGCCAGTGATCGCGGCAGCCTGCTAAGCTCGCGCTTTCACTCGATAGCCCTCGGGCGCACCGAACAAGGATCAAGCATGAAACAGCATCGTCTAGCCGCAGCGGTCGCCCTGGTAGGGTTGGTTCTCGCGGGTTGTGATTCGCAAACCAGTGAAATCTCCCTGGAAACCCCAGCACAGAAAGCCTCCTACGGTATCGGCCTGAACATGGGCAAGAGCCTGGCTCAGGAAGGCATGGATGACCTGGATTCCGACGCCGTTGCCCAAGGCATCGAAGACGCCATCGGCAAGAAAGAACAGCGCCTGAAGGACGAGGAGCTGATCGAAGCCTTCGCTTTCCTGCAGAAGCGTGCCGAAGAGCGCATGGTCGCTCTGAACGAAGAGTCGGCCAAGGCTGGCAAGAAATTCCTCGACGACAACGGCAAGCGTGAAGGCGTGGTTACCACTGAATCCGGCCTGCAGTACGAAGTGGTCAAGAAGGCCGAAGGTGCGCAGCCGAAAGCCACCGACGTGGTAACTGTTCACTACGAAGGCAAGCTGACCGACGGCAGCGTATTCGACAGCTCCATCGAGCGTGGCAGCCCCATTGACCTGCCGGTCGGTGGCGTGATCCCGGGTTGGGTTGAAGGCCTGCAGCTGATGCACGTTGGCGAGAAGTACAAGCTGTATATCCCGAGCGAACTGGCCTATGGTGAGCAGAGCCCGACGCCGGCCATCCCGGCCAATTCGGTGCTGGTGTTCGATCTGGAACTGATCGCCATCAAGGACGCTAACGCCGAAGCCGAAGCTGCCAGCGAGGAGTAACAGGCCTCTGCTGTGCACAACGCCCCGTCTCGACGGGGCGTTGTTGTTTCTACCCTTGGCAACGTGCTTTTCGGCGTGACTGAGGGGCTTGAAAGGCCGTTATCGAGGTGTGGCTGTTACGGTTATGCACATTTTCCATAATCTTTGTCAGGGCCTGCGGCAACATACCCATAGAAACCATTTGTTATTTTTAACTTATTGATTTATATGGATTTTATGGCGCTGGATAAAAAATGCCCGATCTGTGGCGAGGCCGCATGGGCTGGGCGTTTGCCGGGGTTATGGATAATCTGTTCACAAGGTTATCCACAGCTTTAGTGGATAACCCGGGCCAGCCCAGTAAGCATGCGGGATTGAAGGGATAAGGCGATGAAAGCTCCGAAAAGATTCGCGCGTTACCTGCTTTTGGCACAACGATTTCTCGGCGCAGGACGTTTACCCGGGTTGCTCCTGTCGGTGGCGCACAAGAGGGAAAAGGCCGGGGCCTCTCTGGCGGCCTTGCGCGGCGATCTGGAGCTTTTGCAGGGGTTGTGTCTGGCCTGGTGGCGGGGCGAATACCGCGCTGTCAGCCGGCAAGCGTTACTGGCGGTTGTGGCGGCCTTGCTGTACTTCGTTACCCCTATGGATGCGCTACCGGACTGGTTGCCGGCGATCGGCTTTGTCGACGACCTGGCAGTACTGGCCTGGGTGCTGCGTACCTGGCGCGACGAACTTGCGGCATTTCAGGCCTGGCGCATGGCCCAGTCTCCCGAGGCATTGCGCGAGATAGAGCGTTTGCCGGTGGCGGATGAGCCACAGCAGGGGCTGGAGAACTAGTGTGCTGTCTCAGAATTATTGTTTCGATGACACCGGTTCGTAGGGTTCTCGGGGCCGTCTAGGCCCTGCGCACCAGGCACCCGGTTGTCAGTGGTGCGCACGGCGCACCCTACACAGGCCAGCCGTAGCAGCTTGAGCAATGCTTATTGCGCGACAGCACACTGGCAGGTTCAGGTATCCCCCAGCAGCCGGCTGATCACCCCTTGATCGCGCAACGTCTGCAGCACCTGATCCAGCTGCTCGGGGCTCACCGGTAGCTTGGGGCTATAGGTGCAGTGCATCTGATAACGCTCGATGACCCAGGGGCTGATCTGCAGTGGCGCGTCCGGCAGCTTGGCCAGCTGGAAGCTGGCGGGGCGGCGCATCTCGATAATGGCGTCCAGGCGCTGTTTACGCAGCAGGTTCAGGCCGCTGCCGAGATCGCGCAGATCCTGGCGGGTGATCTGCTGGTTGGCGAATGCGGCCATCAGGGGAACGCTGTAGACATAACCGAGCTGGGTGCCGAGCACTTTGCCCAGCAGGTCGTCGAGGCTGCCGATGGGGACGCGCTGGCGATGTTGCAGCAGCACATCCTCTTCTTCATAGAGTGGCGGCGACCAGTGATAGCGTTGCGGCTCGGCCATCCATTGCGGGTTGCTATTGCAGATCACGTGGATGCGGCCGCGCTGCATAAATTCATCGATGCGTTTGTTGGGCGTTTCCACGAAGCGTGGCTGGTAACCGAGCTGCTGGCTGGCCTGCTGGCCGAGGCGATAGATAAAACCGCCGTGCAGTTGCTGTGCGACCACCTCGACATAGGGCATGCCATCGGCGGTGGCGAAGCCCCAGCGTATCTCCTCGGCGCTGCTCCACGCGCTGCAACTGGTCAATACTAGGAATAGCAATCTGCGCAAGGCACGGCCCTCGGTGTGCACTGGGTGTCGCAGGGGCAGTATAGAACACGCGTTTTGCCGCGGCGGGCTGTTAAGATGCGGACCTGAACTGGAGTGGCTAAGAGCGTGTCCGGGGCGTCGTGTCGCTGTTGTTGCGGGTCATTGGCGTCCCAGCGCTTGGCATGGAGATGGATAGATGAATGTGCAGGTGATCGAGCGCGACGGCGAGCCGGAATATGCGGTGTTGCCCTGGGCGCAGTATCAGGCGTTATTGCAGGCGGCTGGGCGCACAGCCCCAGCAGCCGAACAGGCTGCCCCAGAGGGGCGGCCGAACTTGAGCCAACTGGCGGCTCTGCGTGAGGCCAAAGGCCTGAGCGCCGAGCAGCTGGCACGCAACGTGGGGATCAGCCCGCATTATCTGGGCATGATCGAAAGCGGCGAGCGTCAGCCGGATGCGGCTATTCAGCGCGCCCTGGCCTGGCACCTGGGTGTGGATGGTTGGGAGTTACAGCCTTGAGCGTGAGCATCAGTCGACAACACTGGCAAGCCTTGCTCGCCGAGCTTGAGGATGCCCAGCGGCAACGGCATTTGCTGACCTACAGGGCGCTGATCGAGCGGCTGGCACTGCCCAGCCCGGCGATGCAGACCCTGGCAGCGGCCCTGGAGCATCTGGCGGCCATGGACGCACGGGCCGAGCGCCCGCTGCGCAGTGCCCTGGTGATCAGTCAGGGTGCCAGTCGTTTACCGCGCACCGGCTTCTTTGAATGCGTGAGTCGTTTGGGCCGCTTTAGCGGTGCTTCCGATGGCATCGCCGCAGCCTCCTGGCATGCTGCTGAAGTGGCTCGGGTGTTCGAGTTCAGCTACCCGGAAGACGCCTGATGTTCGGCGCGCTGCGTGCGCGTATCGGCTACCTGCTGGCGCGCCGCCTGTTCCATTGGGCCTGGCTGGTCAGGCAACCGCGGGCCTGGCGCTGGTTGGAAGGGCAGTTTGCCCGCATGGCCAACCTGGGTGATCGTCAGGCGCAAAGCTTCTACGGGCATATTCTGCTGTTTCGCGGTCAGGGCCTGGGGGCACGCAATGAAGGTCGGCGTTTGCTCGGTCTAGCGGCCAGGGCTGGCGATGCCAAGGCCGCCTACCAGCTTGGTGTTCTGAGTCTGTCCGGCGATACCCAGCATGCCGCAGATGCGCAGCAGGCCATCGACTGGTGGACCCTGGCCGTGCAGGCCGGCCACCCGGCGGCGGCCTATCGTCTGGCTGAGTTGTACCGCACTGGCGCTGCGGGTGTTGCCGCCAATGCGGCGCAGGTCGAGCATTTCTCTGCGCTGTCCAATCGCCTGAGTGGCCTCTGATTCAGGCTGCCGTATCAGCCTGGGTGTCGATGATATGCAGGCTGTAACCCGGCACCGCCTTGGCGTGGCGCTTGGCCTCTGAGGCCAGGGCTGCCAGCTGGCTGGCATCCAGTTGCGCGCACTGCTCGGGGTGCACATGCACCACCCCCAGGGACAGCGAGAGCAGGGCGTATTCCTGGCGTTTGCCGCTGCGGTCATGGGCGACAAAGCAGCCCGCGTGCAGGTCTTCTTCACGGTAGAAGCGCCGACACTGGCTCTGGAAGTCCTCCAGCAGACGGTTGAGCCGCGCCCGCCAGTCCTGTGAGCCGAGCACCAGGAGAAAGTCGTCGCCGCCGATATGGCCGACAAAATCCCGCGCCGGGTCGACCCGGTCATTCAGGCACTGCGCCAGGCTTAGCAGCACTTCGTCACCCTTGGCGTAGCCGTAGATGTCGTTGAACGGCTTGAAATTGTCGATATCCACATAACAGACCACGGCTTCGCGGCTCTGCTGCAGCAAGCGGGTCAGGCACTGCTGGATCGGCACGTTGCCCGGCAGCAGGGTCAGCGGGTTGGCGTAGCGGGCCTGCTGGATCTTCAGTTCGGTAATCAGTTTGAGCACATCGATCACCCGGCCCAGGCCGACATAGCGGCCGTTTTCAATGATGATGAAGTCTTCTTCGATACGCTGGCGGGCGCGGCTGGTGAGCAGGCGGCTGACCTGCTGCAGCGACTGGCTGGACTCCACCGCCAGATAGTCATCGCTCATCAACCGGCTGATGGGTTTGCGGGCGAACAGTTCGTTGGCGAAGGGCTTGAGCAAGGCTTCGGCCAATGAATGGCGATGCACAATGCCGGCGGGCTCTTGCGCCTCGTTGAGTACCGCCAGCGAGTTCAGGTTGGCCTGGGCGCGAAACATCTCCAGCACTTCGCTGGTGGGGGTGCTCAGGGCCACTGCATGTTGCGGATTGAGCAGGCCGCGCAGGTCGCTGGCTTCTTCGCTGAGCGGGCTGCTGGTCGAGGCGCTGGGCAGCAGATTGATGGCATCACGCGGCGGCTGCTCCTGCGGGCGGCAGAGCAGGTAACCCTGGAGCAGGTCGACGCCCATTTCCGCCAGCACGGCCAGTTCCTCGGGCAGCTCGATGCCTTCGGCAATTACCTGGGCGCGGGAGGCCTTGGCCATTTTCAGGATGGAGCCGACAAACTCGCGTTTGACTGCGTCCTGATGGATGCCATCGATAAAGTGACGATCGATCTTCACATAGTCCGGGCGCAGCTCCGACCACAGGCGCAGGCTCGAATAACCCGCACCGAGGTCATCCAGAGCGATGGAAAAACCCATGGCGCGGTAGTGGTGCAGGGCGGTGTCGAGCAGGGCGAAATCGTCGGTGGGCGATTGCTCGGTCAGTTCGATCACCACCTGGCTCGGTGGAATACCCAGGGTTTGCAGCAGCTGCAGGGTACGCCCCGGCTGGTGCTTGGGTTCCATCAGCGAGTCCGGCGAGACGTTGAGAAACAGCTTGCCCTCAAGCTTGAGCTGGCTGAAGCGCTGGCAGGCATTCTTGCGGCAGAGCAGTTCCAGCTCACTCAGGCGGCCTGCGCTGCGCGCCACGGCAAACAGGTTGATCGGTGAGTGCAGGGCGCTGTTGGACGGGCCGCGGCTGAGGGCTTCGTAGCCGAGAATGCGCCGCTCGGAGAGCGAGAAAATGGGTTGAAACAGGCTGTGCAGGTCGCCATTGGCGAGGATGGAGTCCAACGCGCTGAACTGCTCGGTGACGATCATGGCGGCTCTCTGTGCATAAAAAAACGGGGACTGGCTTGTGACCAGTCCCCGCATTTCACGACAGTTTGATGACCCTTTGATGACGCTCGCTGTTTAGTGTTTGGCCAGGCGAGTGTTCAAACCCAGGTAGTCGAGCAGGATACGCCCGCTTTCGGTGAGGTAGGCATCATCTTCCGGTTTGGTTTTCTTGTCCTCAACCGGCAAGGCATCCTCGTCCTCTACCTTGAGCTTGCTCAGCAAGGTTTCGCCTTTGGCCTTGCGCAGGCTGTTCTCGATGGCCAGTTGCTTGCTCTCGATATCGCTGTGCTGGGCGCGCCGCTTGCTTTCGTTGAGGCTGACGGTGGTTTCTTCCATCAGTTTCTGCGACAGCTGCAGGCGCTGGCGAGCGAAGGTGAAGTCGGCGTTCTTGGCCGTACGGTTCTCGTAGCGGGACTGCAGTTCGGCGAGGAACGGCTTGATCGGGTCCAGCTCCGGCTTGATCGCCGGCTTGATGCTGTCCCACGGCAGGGCCTCGGGCAGGGCGCTCTCACCGATTTCCTTGGTGTCCATGATGTCCGGGTACTGGATATCCGGAATCACCCCCTGGTGCTGGGTGCTCTGCCCGGAAACCCGGTAGAACTTGGCCAGGGTCAGCTTCAGCTCGCCATGGTTAAGCGGCTGGATGGTCTGTACCGTGCCTTTGCCGAAGGTCTGGCCGCCGAGAATCAGCGCGCGGTGGTAGTCCTGCATGGCACCGGCGAAGATTTCCGAGGCCGAGGCGGACAGGCGATTGACCAGCACGGCCAGCGGGCCTTTGTAGTAGATGCCGGTGTTTTCATCGGCCAGCACATCGACGCGACCATCGCTGTTACGCACCAGTACAGTGGGGCCCTGGTCGATAAACAGGCCGGTCAGTTCGGTGGCTTCCTGCAGCGAGCCGCCGCCGTTGTTGCGCAGGTCGATGACCACGCCGTCGACTTTTTCCTTTTCCAGCTCGGTAAGCAGGCGTTTGACGTCGCGGGTGGTGCTCTTGTAATCCGGATCGCCGGCACGGAAGGCCTTGAAGTCCAGGTAGAAGGCAGGGATCTCGATGATGCCCAGCTTGTAGTCGTTGCCTTCATGGCTGAGCTTGAGTACCGACTTCTTCGCTGCCTGCTCTTCCAGCTTGACCGCCTCACGGGTGATGGCGACCACTCGGCTGGTCTGGTCATTCGGTGCATTGCTGGCGGGGATGACTTCCAGGCGGACCTTGGAGCCTTTCGGGCCGCGGATCAGCTTGACCACTTCATCCAGGCGCCAGCCGATCACGTCGACCATTTCCTTGTCGCCCTGGGCCACGCCGATGATCTTGTCGGCAGGGGAGATCTGCTTGCTCTTTTCCGCAGGACCGGCCGGAACCAGGCGCACCACCTTGACGTGTTCGTTGTCGCTCTGCAGCACGGCACCGATACCTTCCAGCGACAGGCTCATATTGATGTCGAAGTTCTCCGCGTTATCCGGGGAGAGGTAGGTGGTGTGCGGGTCGTAGGACATGGCGAAGGCGTTGATGTAGGACTGGAACACATCTTCGCCACGGGTTTGCTGCAGACGCGCCTGCTGGTTCTTGTAGCGCTTGACCAGCAGTTCCTGGATGGCCTTGGGTTCCTTGCCGGCGATTTTCAGACGCAGCACTTCGTCCTTGACGCGTTTGCGCCAGAGGTCGTCGAGGGCTGCAAGGTCCTTGGCCCAGGGGGCGTTTTCGCGGTCGATCAGCAGGGTTTCATCGACCCCGAAGTCGATCTTGTCGACCCCCTGTTCGAGCATGTTCAAGGCGAACTGCAGGCGACTCTGCAAGCGCTCCAGGTGGCGTTTGTAGATGATGAAGCCGGGTTCCAGGTTACCGCTTTTGAGCAGGTCGTCGAAGCTGGTGCTCCATTGATCGAACTCGGCAATATCGCCTGCGATGAAGTAACTGCGCGAGGGGTCGAGCATCTTCAGGTAGCCCTGATAGATCTTTACCGAGCGCTCGTCATTCAACGGTGGCTTGTTGTAGTGGTGGCGCTTGAGCAGTTCGACCACGTTGAGGCTGGCAATCACCTGCTCGCGGTCAGGCTGCAGATACTCCCAGGAATCGACGCTGGTGGTTTTCGCCGCCAACGGCAAGGCGCTCAGCGCAACTGAGAAGGCAAGGGTGACGCTAAGCAGGGATCGCTTCATGCTGATTCGACGTGTGGGCAGTTGATAACGCATATTAGGCCGTCAATAAGGGCGCCCGGTTCCATCGGCGCAATGCAAAAGCCCGGCGCTCAGCGCCAGGCCAGGGTTTAAATGCACTATGGAGGCAGCGTGAAGGCATTGCAAGGCGTTGAAGGCCGTGTGGTATGGGCGCAGCAGCCCGCTCCGGCCTGTGATGTGGGGGAAATTCGCATTCGCGTAGGGGCTGCCGGACTCAATCGTGCAGACTTGTTGCAGCGCGCCGGGCTCTATCCGCCACCGCCTGGTGTCAGTCCGGTGCTGGGCCTGGAGTGTGCCGGTATCGTCAGCGAGGTGGGTGCCGGTTGCGACTGGCAGGTGGGCGATCGGGTCTGCGCGCTGCTGGCCGGTGGCGGCATGGCCGAGGAGGTGGTGGTCGACGCCCGTCATGCCCTGCCGGTGCCTGAGGGCGTGACGCTGCAGGAAGCCGCGGCGCTGCCCGAGGTGTTCGCTACCGCCTGGCTCAATCTGTTCCAGCTGGCCGGCCTCAGGCCCGGCGAGAAGGTGTTGCTGCATGCCGGTGCCAGTGGCGTCGGTTCGGCGGCTATCCAGCTGTGCCGGGCCTTTGGCAGCCCGTGCTGGGTCAGTGTCGGCTCCCCGGAGCGTCTGGCCTACTGTGAAGCCCTGGGGGCTCAAGGCGGTGCGCTGCGTGGTGATGAGCAGCTGCAGGCCCTGGGCGACTTCGGCCCTTTCGATGTGATTCTCGATCCGGTCGGCGGCAATTACGCGGCGCTTAACCTGGGGCTGCTGGCTCAGGACGGACGCTGGGTCAATATCGGCCTGATGGGAGGGCGCAAGGCCGAGCTGGACTTTGCCTTGCTGCTGGGCAAGCGCATCCAGCTGATCGGCTCGACCCTGCGTAGCCGCGACGAGCAGTTCAAGGCTGCGCTGCTGCACGATCTGCAGCAGTTCGTCTGGCCGCTGTTCGCCGAAGGGCGGCTCAAGCCGAACCTGCAGGGCAGTTTCCCGGTCGAAGAGGCCGAAGCGGCCTTTGCCGAGCTGGCGAGCAATCAGGTCAACGGCAAGCTGGTGCTGGTGATAGATCCGACCCTGGTATAAACCGGGGTGTCGATTGGCTTAATCAATCGAAACCATGGCGGCAATCAATAAGCTTTCTGCGCCGAAGTGGCTAAGATGCGCCCTGTAGCTTTTTCAACCCTCACAAGGAATCCACGATGTCCCTTATCAACACCCAGGTTCAACCGTTCAAGGCCAATGCGTTCCACAACGGTAAGTTCATCGAAGTGACCGAGCAATCCCTGAAAGGCCAGTGGTCGGTACTGATCTTTATGCCGGCTGCATTCACCTTCAACTGCCCGACTGAAATCGAAGACGCTGCCAACAACTACGCTGCGTTCCGCGATGCCGGCACCGAAGTTTACATCGTCACCACCGACACCCATTTCTCCCACAAGGTCTGGCATGAAACCTCGCCTGCCGTAGGCAAGGCTCAGTTCCCGCTGGTTGGTGATCCGACCCACGCCCTGACCAACGCTTTCGGTGTGCATATCGCAGAAGAAGGCCTGGCCCTGCGCGGCACCTTCCTGATCAACCCGGAAGGCGTGATCAAGACCGTGGAAATCCACTCCAACGAAATCGCGCGTGACGTATCGGAAACCCTGCGCAAGCTGAAAGCTGCCCAGTACACCGCTGCTCACCCAGGCGAAGTGTGCCCAGCCAAGTGGAAAGAAGGCGAGAAGACTCTGGCTCCGTCCCTGGACCTGGTTGGCAAGATCTAAATCTGCCAACACCTTCCCTGGGCTCAGGCTCGGGGCGGGAAGTACTTAGCGCTGTCAGGGTCGCAACCCGACCCTAGTGGTGCCCGATGCCCGGGCGCGATCCGCCCGGGCATTTTATTGCCTGCCATTCCATGGCGGCACCTTTCAGGCCGTCGCTACGCGACGTTAAAAATTGTTCCTGACAATTTTTTATTGCCCAGAATTTTTGTCATTGAGGACTATCCGCCATGTTGGACGCTAACCTGCAAACCCAGTTGAAGGCCTACCTGGAAAAGGTCACCCTGCCGTTCGAGATCGTCGCGTCCCTCGATGACAGTGCGAAATCCCAGGAGCTGCTTGAACTGCTCCAGAGCATCGTCGGCCTGACCGACAAGATCACTCTGAAGACCGATGGCAGCGACGCCCGTCGTCCGTCGTTCTCGCTCAACCGTCCTGGTGCGGACATCGGCTTGACCTTCGCCGGCATCCCCATGGGCCACGAGTTCACCTCGCTGGTACTGGCGCTGCTGCAGGTGGGTGGTCACCCGTCCAAGCTGGATGCCGAAACCATCGCGCAGATTCAGGCTGTTGAAGGCAAGTTCGAGTTCGAGACCTACTTCTCGCTGTCCTGCCAGAACTGCCCGGACGTGGTCCAGGCGCTGAACCTGATGGCCGTACTCAACCCGAATATCCGCAACGTCTCCATCGACGGCGCGCTGTTCCAGGAAGAGGTCGAGCGCCGCCAGATCATGGCCGTGCCGAGCATCTACCTGAACGGCGAGGTGTTCGCCTCCGGCCGTATGGAAGTGAAGGAAATTCTCGCCAAGATCGACACCGGTGCCGCCAGCCGCGATGCCGAGAAGATGAGCGCCAAACAGGCCTTCGACGTGCTGGTAGTCGGCGGTGGCCCGGCGGGCGCGGCGGCGGCTATCTATGCTGCGCGCAAAGGCATCCGTACCGGCGTCGCGGCCGATCGTTTCGGCGGCCAGGTGCTGGACACCATGGCTATCGAGAACTTTATCTCGGTGCAGGAAACCGAAGGGCCGAAGCTGGCCCGCGCCCTGGAAGAGCACGTCAAGCAGTACGAAGTCGACATCATGAACCTGCAGCGCGCCACGGCGCTGATCCCGGCGCAGGGCGAGGGTGGCCTGCATGAAGTGCAGTTCGCAAGTGGCGCATCGCTCAAAGCCAAGACCCTGATCCTGGCCACCGGCGCACGCTGGAGGGAGATGAACGTACCCGGCGAGCAGGAATACCGCGGTAAGGGCGTGGCCTACTGCCCGCATTGCGACGGCCCGCTGTTCAAGGGCAAGCGGGTGGCGGTGATCGGTGGCGGCAACTCCGGCGTGGAAGCGGCCATCGACCTGGCCGGCATCGTTGCCCATGTCACCCTGATCGAGTTCGACAGCCAGTTGCGCGCCGATGCGGTGCTGCAGAAGAAGCTGGCCAGCCTGGCCAATGTGACCATTATCAAGAGCGCGCTGACCACCGAGGTTCAAGGCGACGGGCAGAAGGTCAGTGCCCTGGTCTACAAGGACCGCAACACTGAAGAACTGCGCAGCGTCGAGCTGGAAGGCATCTTTGTGCAGATCGGCCTGTTGCCCAACAGCGACTGGCTCAAGGGCGTGATTGAGTTGTCGCCCCGTGGCGAGATCATCGTCGACGCCAAGGGCGGTACCAATGTGCCTGGCGTATTTGCTGCCGGTGACGTGACTACCGTGCCGTACAAGCAGATCGTGATTGCCGTGGGCGAGGGTGCCAAGGCCTCCCTGAGCGCCTTCGATCACCTGATTCGCAGCTAACAAGCTAGAAGCTCTAGGTCGCACAAGAGCGGACAACCTTCACGGGTTGTCCGCTTTTTTGTGCTCTACCATAAAGCGTTTAACGATCTTTTCCGGGTGTTTTTACGTCTCAGACGTGGGCGAGATAGCGGGCGATAGTTTTTATTATAGCCGACATATAATATTTATATTATGAACGTAATATTATTTCCCGCACTATACCTCCAGACAGCCTAACGACCCCCCGCACACCCAGGAGACGCAGCATGAGCACGCATAACGAGAAAGGCACTGCATTGATCACTGGCGCTTCATCAGGCATTGGTGCCACCTACGCCGAGCGCCTGGCGCAGCGCGGCTATGACCTGCTATTGGTGGCCCGCGATCTGCAGCGCCTGCAGGCGCTGTCTGCGCGTTTGACGGAGCAGTACGGGGTAAAGGTCGAAACGCTGAAGGCCGACCTGACTGACAAGGCTGATCTGCATGCCGTTACCCAGCGCCTGCGTACCGACAAGGCGATCAGCCTGCTGGTCAACAATGCCGGCATGGCCATGAATGGTCAGTTGGCCGAGGCCGACCTCGACACCGTGGATCGGATGATCCTGCTCAACGTGGTTTCGTTGACCCATCTGTCCAGCGCAGCCGCCGCCAACTTCAGCGCCGCCGGGCGTGGGGCAATTATCAATATCGCCTCGGTGGTGGCCCTGGCTCCGGAAATGTTCAATGCCGTGTACAGCGCGACCAAGGCCTATGTACTGAGCCTGACCCAGACCCTCAACTCTGAAGTGAAGGCCCAGGGCCTGCAGGTGCAGGCCGTATTGCCCGGTATTACCCGCACCGAGATCTGGGAGCGCAGCGGCATGGATGATTCGGCACTGCCGGCGAGCATGATCATGGAAGTAGGGGAGATGGTCGATGCAGCGCTGGCCGGTTTCGATCAGGGCGAGCTGATCACCATTCCGTCGCTGCCTGATGCCGCTGACTGGCAGGCCTTTACCGCTGCCCGCGGGACGCTGGCCCCGAACCTGTCGCACAGCAGCGCGGCGGCTCGTTACAAATAGGCCGCTGACTGAAACAAGCAAAGCCCTGGCTGGAGACAGTCAGGGCTTTTGCTGTGTGGCCTTAATTTTCTGCAATCAGGTGGTTTGCACCGCGTCGTCGGTGTTCTGTTCGATCAGCAGGCGGCGGGTGGTTTTCAGCAACCGGTCAGACAGTTCCGGGTCGCTGACGCTGCGTGACAGCAGCAGGGCTCCGACCATGGCGCTGAGGACCAGCACACTCTGTTCATCGGCATGCTCAACGCCAAGGCCGGCTTCGATGGCTTTCAGGCGGTCGCGGATCAGCTCATCGGTCACCGGGCTGGGTGCGCCACGCTGGCCCAGCTCGGCAGATATGGTCGGCAGCGGGCAGCCATCGCCCGGATTGGCGCGGTGGGCGGACGACAGGTAGCCGCTGATCAGGCGGGTCAGCGGTTTATCGCTGTTGGCCATCTCAGTGGTAGCGGCCGTCAGCTTTTCAGCACTGTGGCGCAGGGCGGTTTCCACCAGCTCATCTTTCGATTTGAAGTGGGCGTAGAAGCCGCCATGGGTCAGGCCTAGGGTTTT
This sequence comes from uncultured Pseudomonas sp., assembly GCA_964578635.1. Taxonomy (GTDB): domain Bacteria; phylum Pseudomonadota; class Gammaproteobacteria; order Pseudomonadales; family Pseudomonadaceae; genus Aquipseudomonas. Next base: position 42,307 of record CAZOEC010000010.1, on the reverse strand, counting down.
CATCAGCGGCTGCAGGCCGGTGGCACCGACGCCGTCGCGGCGGAACAGGCGCGCGGCCTCTTCGATGATGCGCTGATGGGTCTGGGCTTTGTGGTCTTCGGAATAACGCATGGAGTACCTGGCCGCTGGTTTCAGATGTTGCCTACCATCTTACCCGCTTCGCCCTGGCGTTTCAGTGCCGGGTGCGGGCGATGTCCCAGGCATGCTGAGAATCAGGCAGGTGGTTGAGCCGACGGCGTACAGGCGGTCGTCGACATCGTAGATACGTCCTTCGGCCAGCGCGGTGGTGCGGCCGATATGCACGATACGGCCTTCGGCGCGGATCGGCCCGACCTTGGTGCTGAGGGCGCGAATGTAGCTGATGCGCAGGTCGGTGGTGGTGTAACCCTGGCCGCGCTGCAACTGGGTGTGGATGGCGCAGCCCATGCAGGAGTCGAGCAGGGTGGCCGCATAACCGCCGTGAACGCTGCCCAGCGGGTTGTAGTGGCGTGCATCGGGCGTGCCCTGGAAGACGAAACGCCCGGATGACCATTCCAGCGGAACAAAATCCAGCAGATGGCCAAAGGGAGGCGAGGGCAGTTCACCGCGGCCGATGCCATCAAAGAACTCCTGCGGCAACAGTTCGCTGACCTGCGCCAGGCTCATGCTGCCGGGTGCACCGAGGCTGGCGCGCATGGTCTGTTCGGCGGCGAGCCATTCGGCCAGTTTTTCTTCGCGTGATGGAATGCTCATGGGGTGGGCCTCTGCTGGTGGGTTTTAAAATTACAAGCGTAATTTAATTATTTATATTATGGTTGAAATATTAACGCTTGGCGAGCCACGCCAGCCCGTGATTACAGGACTCACGCCCATGCATCGCTATCCCTTGCCGTCGCGCAGCCTGCTGCTGATTCTGGTGGCCCTGACCGCCCTTGGAGAGATTTCCACTCAGCTGATCATCCCCAGCCTGGGCGTTATCGAGCTGGTCATGACGGCCAAGCCCGGCAGCAGCCTGCTGGCCTTATCGGCTTTCGTCGCCGCCTTTGGCCTGGGCCAGTTGTGGCTGGGGCCGCTGTCGGATCGCATCGGCCGGCGTCCGGTGCTGATCGCCGGGCTGTTGGTCTATCTGCTTGCCACCTTGTGGCTGCTGCTGGCCAGCAGCATGGGTGAGTTTATTGCCGCCCGCGTGCTGCAGGGGCTTGGGGCCTGCGCGGCATTGGTTTTGGCGCGGGCCATCGTCCGCGATGTGTGGCAGGCGCAGGCTGGGCCTGCATTGGCGCTGACGGTGATTGGCATGCTCTGCGCCATCGTCCTGTCGCCGATGCTGGGCGGCGTGCTGACGCTGTATGGCGGCTGGCGTGCGCCGATTGCCTTGGCGCTGCTGATCGGCGTCGGGATCGTTTGCGCAGTGTTAGGTCTGTACCGGGAAAGTAATCGGCAACTTGACCCGCAGGCCGGGCAGCTCAGCCGCTTGGCCGGCAATTATGCCGATCTGCTGCGCGCCGCCTCGTTCCGCGCGCTGGCCCTGACGCTGGCCTGCACCTATGGCGCGATGTTTGCGGTAGTTGCCGGCTCTTCAGCCGTGTATATCGGTCTGCTCGGGCTGAGCCCGGCGCAATACGGCATCACCTTTGCGGCAATTGTTTCGGCGCTGATCGCCGGCGCGCTGTTTACCCAGCGGCGCATTTTGCAGCTGGGCCCGGAGAAGATAGTCGGCATAGGCGCGGCACTGGTGGTAAGCGGTGCCCTGGCCACTTTGGCGATTTATCTGCTGTTTGGTTTGTCATTGCTCGGCCTGTCGTTGCCCCAGGTGTTGGTCACCCTGGGCGGCGGCATGTTGCTGCCGGCATCGGTGGCTGGCGCGGTGATCCCCAATGCCCACCGCGCCGGTCTGGCTGCAGGCTTTATGGGCTTTGCGCAAATGGCCGGTGCCACCTGCAGCGGCGTCCTGCTCAGCCTGCTGGCGGATAGCTCGGCTTGGCCTATGGTGTTGCTGAACAGTCTATTCGCCGTTGCGGCCTTCTGCGCCTTCCACCTGCTGCGCCCACGGCCGACGGCTAACGCGGCCCTGGTTCGCTAAACCCTAGGAGCAATTCCATGAGCAACTATGACGTGCTGATCATCGGTGGCGGCCCCGGCGGCTACAACGCCGCCATCCGTGCCGGGCAACTGGGCCTGAAAGTCGCCTGCATCGAGGGGCGCGAGACATTGGGCGGCACCTGCCTGAATGTCGGTTGCATGCCGTCCAAGGCGTTGCTGCATGCCTCGGAGTTGTACGAAGCGGCGGCCAGCGGCGAGCTCAACAACCTCGGTATCGAGGTCACGCCGACGCTCAATCTGGCGCAGATGATGAAGCAGAAGGATGAAAGCGTCACGGCGTTGACCAAGGGCATCGAGTTTCTGTTTCGCAAGAACAAGGTCGAGTGGATCAAGGGTTGGGGCCGTTTGAATGGGCCGGGCAAGGTCACGGTGACCCTCGCCGATGGCAGTGCGCGCGAGTTGCAGGCCAAGGACATCGTGATCGCCACTGGCTCGGAGCCGACGCCGCTGCCAGGGGTGACGATTGATAACCAGCGCATCCTCGACTCCACCGGTGCGCTGGCCCTGCCGAAAGTGCCCAAGCACCTGGTGGTGATCGGCGCCGGGGTGATCGGCCTGGAACTGGGTTCGGTATGGCGGCGTTTGGGCAGCGAAGTGACGGTGGTGGAGTACCTCGACCGCATTTGCCCAGGCCTGGACAACGAAACCGCGAAAGCCCTGCAGCGCACCCTGAGCAAGCAGGGGATGAGTTTCAAACTGGCAACCAAGGTCAGCGCCGCAAAGGCCACCGCCAAAGGTGTAACCCTTGATCTGCAGCCCGCTGCTGGCGGCGCTGTCGAGCAACTACAGGCCGACTATGTGCTGGTCGCCATTGGCCGCCGCCCCTATACCGCCGGCCTGGGGCTGGAAACCGTCGGCCTGTCCACCGACAAGCGCGGCATGCTGGAAAACCAGCAGCACCGCAGCAGTGTGCCGGGCATCTGGATTATCGGTGATGTGACCTCTGGGCCGATGCTCGCACACAAGGCCGAAGATGAGGCCATCGCCTGTATCGAACGGATCGCCGGGCATGCTGCCGAGGTCAATTACGAGGCGATTCCTGGGGTGATCTACACCAGGCCGGAAGTCGCCACCGTGGGCAAGACCGAGGAGCAGCTGAAGGCCGAAGGGCGCGCCTACAAGGTCGGCAAGTTTCCCTTTACCGCCAACAGCCGGGCGAAGATCAATCACGAGGCTGAAGGCTTCGTCAAAGTGCTGGCCGATGAGCGCACCGACCAGATTCTCGGCGTACATATCATCGGCCCCAGCGCCGGCGAGTTGATTGGCGAGTACTGCGTCGCGCTGGAGTTCAGTGCTTCGGCTGAGGACATTGCGCTGATCTGCCATCCGCACCCAACCCGCTCGGAAGCGCTACGCCAGGCGGCGATGAGTGTGCATGGCTGGGCCATGCAGGCTTAAGCGCCAAAGCGTTGCAACTGCATCTCCTGCAAACGGCTTAGGGTGCGGCGAAAGGCGAAGCTCAGATAGCCCTCGGTATAGAGTTCGGCCAGTGGCACCTGGGCTTCGAGGTATAGCGGTACCTTGCGGTCGTAGCACTCATCCACCAGGGCGATAAAGCGCCGCACGCTGTCATCCTTGACCGACAGGGCCGGCAGTTGGCGATCGCCGGCCTGCACCCGCTCGACGCCATCTTCGGTGCCACGGGCGATCTTCGCCGCGCGTTGCGGGCTGCTCAGGTTCGGTACTTCGCTGAGCAGAATGGCCTGGAAGCGGTCGCACAGGGCGATAAAGTCCGGCGCGGCCAAGGGCTGCTCGCACAGATCGGCAAAGCGGCACCAGAGCACGCCGTCGCAGTGGCGCAGGGCCTGCACGCTGCGGTTCCCGAGCGTGAGCGGTTGATCGCTGCTGGGCTTGCCTGCGGCCAGCTGACTAAAGGTCCGGCTCAGCACGCTGGGCAGCCCAGGTGTGGCGACCCAGTAGCGGGTGTGGGCGGTGCCTGGGTGCAGGCGATGGTCTTCCTCGCCGTTGATGCTCACCACCTGCATATGCCGCTGCAGGGCGGCCACCGCAGGCAGAAAGCGCTCGCGGTTAAAACCTTCGGCATACAGCAGTTCGGGCGGCTGGTTGGAGGTGGCGACCAGCACCACGCCCTGTTCGAACATCACCTGGAACAGGCGGCCGAGAATGATCGCATCGCCGATATCGCTGACAAACAGCTCGTCGAAGCACAATACGCGCACCTCATGGCCCAGCTCCACGGCCAACGCCTGCAGCGGATCAGGCGTACCGGTGAGCTGAAACAGGCGCATATGCACCCAGCGCATAAAATGGTGAAAGTGCTGACGCCGCGCTGGGACTTTCAGACCCTTGTAGAAGCTGTCCATCAGCCAGGTCTTGCCACGGCCAACCGGCCCCCACAGATACACCCCGTTGATCGGATGCGCGGGTGCGGCCTGATGCAGGGCCTGATGGCAGTCGTGCAGGGCCTGGGCGGCTTGCCACTGCGCCGGGTCGGATTTAAAGCCGTCGCGGTCGATGGCCTGCTGGTAGGCGGTGAGTGGGGAACTGCAGTCCATCAGCGCGCCTCGATAGGCTTGTGCATACAGACTGCACTGGCGGGGCAGAGGCTGGAGAACTCGGCGGTCTGGCGGATCACTTCAGGCACGTCGGCTCGCTCGACGCTGCTGTAACCACGGCGGCTGAAGAAGGTTTCGGCGCTGTTGGTCAGCAGGTACAGCTCACGTACACCCAGTTGCTGTGCATAGGCTTCGATCTCGGCGACCAGCGCGCCGCCATAGCCTTTGCCGCGCGCCGCGGGGCTGACTACCAGTGAGCGCAGCAGCGCCACATCGCCATACAACTGCAGACCGACCACTGCATCGGGCGAATCCTCTGGCCCGCAGGCGATAAAGTGCGCGAAGTGTTCAGCTGCAAGGTCGGCCGTGGGCAGCCCTTCAGCTGCCAGTAAGGCCTTGGCGGCCGCAGCCGGCGGGTGAGGGTAAAAGTTCATGGGCGTCCAGGTGGGCGAGACAATCGGGTCGGCGTCGCGCTGCTACTTTACCCGAGCGTTTGGCAAAGGCCACATCTGAGTTGGCGGCTGTCGCCATGCTTGGCTCTTGTCGAAGCTGGCGGGATGCGCAGTCCCATGCCCGCGAAACGCATCGCGGGCATGGCCCGCTCCTACAGGTACCTACAAGCCAAAAGACGCAATTGCCCCCAGTTTGCTGCGCGACAGCGCGGCGTCTGGACGACGGGGATCTCCTACGGGTTTTGCAGAGCCTGCCAGCAACGCGTAGCCCGGATAAGCCTTGGCGCAATCCGGGGAGCATTCGTCATCCGAAGCCCCGCAGCCAGCCACATCGGTCAGTACCCGTACCCCTCCCGGACTGCGCTGCGCTTGTCCGGGCTACACGTGCCACTTGCGCAGGCCAATCAACGCCAGCTAAGGATCGGCCAACCGGCCTGCTGGGCGTGCTGCAGCAGGGTGGGATCGGGGTTGACCACATGGGGCTTGTCGACCACCTGTAGCAGCGGCAGGTCGTTGCGCGAGTCGGAGTAGAAGTAGGCACCTTCGAGGGTTTCGCCCTGTTCTTGTAGCCAGGCGTGTAGGCGGCTGACCTTGCCTTCGCGGTAGGTCAGCACGCCCTGGGTGCGGCCGCTGTAGTGGCCGTGCTGCTGTTCCAGGTCGATGGCCAGTACTTCACCGACCTTGAGGCGTTCGGCGATGGCGCTGACCAGAAAATGCGCCGAGGCGGAGATCACCAGCAGGCGGTCGCCGGCGGCGCGGTGGTTGGCCAGGCAGCGGGTGGCGTCGCTGTAGAAGATCGGTTCGATCACGTCCTCGACGAAGGGCTCGACCACATGGGCGACTTCCTCGGCGGTGCGCCCGACCAGGGGCGACAGGGTAAAGGCCATATAGTCTTCCATGGCCAGGCTGCCGGCGGCGTACTGGCGCATCAGCTCCTGCTCATGGGCGATAAAGCTGTCGCCGTCGGCCCAGCCGAGCTTGACCATTTCCTGGCTCCACAGGCTGGCGCAGTCGCCGCCGATCAGGGTTTCATCCAGGTCGAAAATTGCCAGGGCCATCAGGCCACCTCACAGATTGCGTTGTCTTCGATGTTCAGATTGATGTGCTGGCCGCTGGCGTGCATATCGCTGGCAGAGCGATTCAGCACATCGACCAGCAGTTCGACGCCACGGGCCTCGACGCGGTAACGGATCACGTTGCCGAGCAGGCTGTGACTGCGGATCTGCGCCTGGATGCTGCCTTGCGCGCCGATCTGGATGGCTTCCGGGCGGATCGCCACGCGGCTGCCGATCGGTCGGCCGAGCAGATGGCTGGCGGTCGCCGCATCGAGCAGGTTGTAGTTGCCGATAAAACCGGCGGCGAAGGCATCGGCCGGGGCGGTGTAGAGGGTTTCGGCATCGCCGCTCTGGACGATCTTGCCGGCGTTCATCAGGAAGATGCGGTCGCTCAAGACCAGGGCTTCTTCCTGGTCATGGGTGACGAAGATGGTGGTCAGGCCCAGTTCGCGCTGGATGGCGCGGATCTGTTCGCGCAGGTGCTTGCGAATCCGCGCATCCAGCGCCGACAGCGGCTCATCGAGCAGCAGCAGGCGCGGGCGGGTGACCAGCGAGCGGGCCAGGGCCACGCGCTGGCACTGGCCGCCGGACAGTTGCTGCGGGTAGCGGCCGGCAAAGTCGTTGAGTTCGACCATTTCCAGAGCCTGCTTGACCCGCTGCTCGGCTTCGCTGCCCTTGACCTTGAGCATGCGCAGGCCGAAGGCGACGTTCTGCTGCACGGTCATATTGGGGAACAGTGCGTAGCTCTGGAACACCATGCCGATGCCGCGTTTTTGCGGGGCGACGGGTACCAGGTCCTCGCCGCCCAGCAGGATCTGCCCGCCGTTGACTCCGGTCAGCCCGGCGATGCAGCGCAGCAGGGTAGATTTGCCGCAGCCGGAAGGGCCGAGCAGGGTGATAAATTCGCCCTTGCCGATCTCGCAGTTGATATCGCTGAAGATCGCGGTTGCGCCGTAACTCTTGTGCAGGCCTTGAATACTCAGATAACTCATGACTTGTCCTTATTCAGGCGGTTGGCCGCCCAGGTCATCAGCAGCACGAACATGAAGTAGGAAATCACCAGGGCGCTGGTGAAGTGACCGCTGTCGTTGCGCATGTTGTAGAGGTACACCTGCAGGGTCTCGTAACGGCTGCCCACCAGCAGGTTGGCGAAGACGAACTCGCCGAACAGGAAGCTGAAGGAGAGGAACACCGAGACCATCAGGCCCTTGCGCAGATTCGGCAGCACCACCATAAAGGCCGCGCGCCAGGTGCTGGCCCCCAGCAGGTGGGCGGCGTCCATCAGGTCGCGCAGGTTGATCGCCTGCAGGTTGTTGCTGATCGCCCGGTACATAAAGGGCAGGGCGATGGTGAAGTAGGTGCCGATCAGGATCCAGGGGGTGCCGAGGATCGGCAGCGGGCCGCCGGCGAACAGCTGCATCAGGCCCACCGAGGACACCACCGGGGGAATGGCGAACGGCAGCAGGATCAGCACGTTCATCAGGGCGTCGAGCTTGGGAAAGTGGTAATTGACCACGAACAGCAGCGGCAGGATCAGCACCAGGGCCAGCACCAGGGCGGCAAAGCACACCAGCAGCGAGCGGCCGAAGGCGGCGAGAAAGCGTGCGTCGCTCCACAGCGCCAGGTACCACTTGAAGGTCAGGCCACTGGGCAGGATGCTCGCCGACCAACTGGTGGACAGCGAGTAGAGCAGGGTGCCCAGCAGCGGCAGCAGCAGGATCAGAAACAGAAGATAGACCACCAGCTGGTGGAACAGCGGCGAGCGTTTTTCAGCGGGCGACATGGTAGCTCCGGCGCAGCAGCCATTGATGGACGAGGGTGATCAGGGTCATCAGGCCGACCAGGATCATCGCCAGGGCGCTGGCCATATTCGGGTCGAGGAAGATGTCGCCGGAAACCATCGCCGCGATACGGATCGGCAGGATGTTGAAGTTGCCGGTGGTCAGCGCATACACCGTGGCGTAGGCCCCCAGGGCGTTGGCCAGCAGAATCACGAAGGTGCCGAGCAGTGCTGGGGCCAGCACCGGCAGGCCGATATGCCGCCAGAACTGCCAGTTGCTCGCGCCTAATAATTCAGCGGATTCGCGCCAGTCCTCGCGCAGGGCGTCGAAGGCCGGGTACAGCAGCAGCACGCCCAGAGGAATCTGGAAGTAGCTGTAGAGCACGATCAGGCCGGTTTTCGAGTAGAGGTTGAAGTCCTCGATGATCCCCGCCTGCTTGAGCAGGATGGTCAGTGCGCCGTTGAAGCCCAGCAGGATGATAAAGGCGAAGGCCAGCGGCACCCCGGAGAAGTTGCTGGTCATGTTGGAAAACGCCATGACGAAGTCGCGCAGGCGGCTGCTGACCTGGCGCAGCGAATAGCTGCCGAGAATGGCGATGCTGATGCCGATCAGGCTCGACCAGAAACTCACCTCCAGGCTGTGGCGGATCGCCTGGCGGTAAAACGGCGAGGCGAAGGCTTCCCTGAAGTTGCCCAGGCCCCAGCCATCGCTGGCATTCAGGCTATTACTGGCGACCCAGAGTAGCGGCGCGACCTGAAAGGCGATAAAGAATAGGGCGAAGGGCAGCAGGCACAGCACCGCCAGCCACTTGCCGCGAAGGGCTTTGATCACTGCAGAAGCTCCCGGCAGAAGGGTTTGTCGTGGGGGATGCCGAGCAATTGGCAGACCGTGCCGCACAACTCCAGCTGCCTGGGTTGGGCGCTGGGGTCGAGGCTGAAGGCACTGCCGAGGACGATCAACGGCACTTCGCGTTCTTCGGCCAGCAGGCCGTTGTGGCTGCGGTCGTTGTTCATGCCGTGGTCGGCGGTGACCAGAATCTGGTAGCCGGCATCCAGCCAGGGCTGGATATAGTCGGCCAACAGCACATCGGCCCGGCGCGCGCTATTGCGGTACTGCGCGCTGTCGAGGCCGTGCTTGTGGCCGGCGTCGTCGATATTCATCGGGTGCACCAGGAGGAAATTCGGCTGGTGGCGCAGGCGCAGGCTTTCCGCGTCGGCGAACAGGTGCGAATCCGGGTAATGGTCGGCGTAGTAGAAATGCCCGTGCTGAATCGGCAGGGCCGCATCGCTGGTATGGCGATCGCGGGCCGCGACGAAGGGCGCGCGGTTATACAGCTCACTGACCCAGTGATAGGCCGCCGCGGCGGTTGTCAGGCCAGCGTCGCGGGCGTAATGGAAGATGCTGCGCTGATTCGACAGGCGCACCACCTCGTTGTGCACTATGCCGCTGTCGATAGGCGCAACACCGGTGAGAATCGCCTCGTACAGCGGCCGGGACAATGCCGGCAGTTCGCAGTCGAGTTTGTACAGCGCGGCGCGTCCGGCCTGGCAGTAAGCCTGCAGATGCCCCAGTGCGTGCTCGGCCACCTGGTAATTCAGACCATCGAGTACCACCAGGATGACGTTGTGCTTCATTTACTTCTCTCGTGTCGGTTGTAGCCCGGATGCAATCCGGGGGCGCATTTGGTGAGTGCCCCGGATTGCATCCGGGCTACGGTTCTGTGCCTTAGTTCATATTGATAATGACGTGTTCCTGCCACAGGCGTGGCAGGGCCTTGGAGGTGTTCTCCCAGGCGGCGGCATCTTTGATTGGCTGGACCTTGGCGTATTGCTCCTGCGGCAGCAGCTTGGCCTGCACCTCGGCTGGCAGTTCGATGTGCTCGGCGCGGATCGGCCGGGCATTGCCCTTGGCCAGGTTGATCTGGCCGGCGTCGGAGAGGATGTACTCACGCGCCAGTTTGGCGGCGTTGGGGTTTTTCGCCCACTTGTTGATGATGGTGCTGTAGCCGGAGATCACCGAACCGTCGGACGGGATCAGCACCTCGAAGCGCTCGGGGTCGATCTGGTCGCGGTAGCTCAGGCCGTTGAAGTCCCACACCACGCCAACTTCCACTTCGCCTTTTTCCAGGGTCTGGATGGTCGGGTTGGCCAGGGACAGGCGGCCCTGCTTGGCCAGCTCGCCGTAGAACTCCAGAGCCGGCTTGACGTTGCTTTCATCGCCGCCCATGGCGATGGCGGCAGCCAGTACACCGTTGACCGCCTGTGCGGCGGTGCTGACATCGCCGGCGGAGACTTTATAGGTGCCGGTTTTCAGGTCGGCCCAGGAACGCGGGATGTCCTTGACCAGCTGCTTGTTGACGATAAAGGCGATGGAGCCGGTGTAGGCGAGCATCCAGTGGCCGTCGGTGTCCTTGGCCCAGGCCGGGATCTGTTCCCAGGTGCTCGGCTTGTACGGCTGGGTCACGCCTTGCTGTACGGCGATGGGGCCGAAGGCCGCGCCGACGTCGCCGATATCGGCGGTGGCGTTGTCCTTCTCGGCGGCGAATTTGGCGATCTCCTGGGCCGAGCTCATGTCGGTGTCCATATGCTTCAAGCCATACAGCTTGTTCAGGTCGACCCAGGTGTCCTTCCAGTTGGCCCAGCTGTCCGGCATGCCCACACTGTTCACCGCGCCTTCGGCGCGCGCGGCTTGTTCCAGTGCTTGCAAATCCGTTTCAGCAGCCATGGCCGAGGTGGCCAGGGCAATGGCCGAGCCCATCAGTGAGGCCAGCAGCAGTTGTTTCATTGGAAACTCCTTTGCGATCAAAGTGCGTGCGGTGAAAAGTTCTGGTCTAGATCAGCAAGACCCAGGCCAATTTAGGCCAGTTAAATGACAGTTTTATGTAAGTTGGCTATTTGCCGATCTGCAAACCCTTCGCCAGACTGGCGAATGACAAGCGTAGACCATGAATAAGCAGGTGATTACTCGCCTGCGGACGCCGGATTACTGGGTTTATGTCGGCCTTGCCAGAAAACTGTAACGGCGCGGTCATCTAGACTGCTTAAACTTGCAACAGAGTTGTCTCGGCTGCGTAAGCCGTTTTATGCCCTGGAATGGGGCTGGACTAGTCCAAATCTGGAGGTCTTGATGCGCGATGAAGCGCCGCGGGCAGTCACTGCCATATGCCGGGCTCTGGAGGAACAGATAGAGCATGGCCTGCTGCCTTCCGGCAGCCAGTTGCCGGCCGAGCGCAAGCTCAGCGAGGTGTTCGATACCACTCGTATTACCCTGCGCGAGGCCTTGGGCCAGCTGGAGGCCCAGGGCCTGATCTACCGCGAGGAGCGCCGCGGCTGGTTTGTCTCGCCGCCACGGGTGGCCTACAACCCGCTGGTGCGCAGCCACTTCCATGCCATGGTCGGCGAGCAGGGCCGGGTGCCGGCCACCGAAGTGCTGAGCGCCCGGCTGATTCCGGCCAGCGCCGAGATCTGCCAGATACTGGCCTTGCCGGCGCTGTCCAGCGTCTACCAGATTCGCCGCGCGCGGCGCATCGACGGGCGGCTGGTGCTCTATGTCGAGCACTACCTCAATCCGAATTACTTCGCCGGCATTCTGGATTTCGACCTGACTCGTTCGCTGACTGAGCTGTACGCCAGCGAATACGCCATTCATTACGGCCGGGTGCGTTTCGATATGGTGCCCACCGCGCTGCACAGCGAAGCCGCGGCGGCCCTGAAAGTCGCGGTGGGCAGCCCGGCGCTGCGTATCGTGCGGATCAATCGCGACCAGCATGGCCGCCTGATTGATTGCGATCTGGAGTTCTGGCGCCACGACGCCCTGCATGTAAGCGTCGAGGTGCCGGAGTGATGACTATCTAAGCGACAACCTGCTTTTTCTGCGCCCGTGAGAACTCCAGGGTTTCGCCATCCAGTGGCACGCGTAGGCGTTCACTGATTCCCCGGCGAGTGGCCTCTTGCAACAAGCCGGCGCGAGTCACTGGGCAATGATCGAGGGCCTCCAGGTGGTTGGCGACGATGATGCCGTTGCTGAGCTGGAGTGCGGCTAGAATCTCGGCCTGACCCATGATGATGTCGCCACCTAGGTCGAAACGCGCGCCGCCTGCCGGTAACACGCTGACCGCCGGTGCCAGCTGCGTCAGACAGTGGCGAACGTCTGCGGTGAGCAGAGTGTCGCCGGCGATATAGAGGCTAGGTTCCTGTGGAATCTGGATGAAATAGCCGTAGCCGTGGGCCATCAACCTGCCGATAAAGCCCTCGCCGTGTAGGCAGGGAATCGCCTGGATAATGCCGTTGAAGAACGCCCCGCCGGCCTGTCTGGGCAGCTCCTGCACGTTGAGCCGGCGCTTGCGCAGGTAATCCGCATCCTCCGCCATGCACAGCACCGGGATATTGCGCTCGCGCAGCCAACGGATGGCGGTTCGGTCGAGGTGGTCGAAATGGCCTTTCTGGCAATGGGTAATCAGGCAATGGGTCACGTGCGGCAGGTGTTCACTGGCGTTGTCCGGCAGCTCGACCAGCGGGTTGCGTCGACGCCGGGCGAGATACTTAAGCGCGGGCAGCTGGCCTTGGGCGGCCAGCATGGGATCGACCAGCAGGCGGACTTCACCGAATTCGACGATCAGGGTGGCATTGCGCAGTTGGGTGATTTTCATGATGACCTCCGAGGTAGGAGTGGCCATTGTAAAAATCCGTCAGCGCAATGAAGATGGCAGGAATTGCCATAAATAGGACATTTCATGCCTGTGCAGAAGATCGGCCTGTTGCTGTATCCCGGTTGCATGCCAGCGGGCCTGTTCGCCTTCGCCGATCTGCTGACTGCAGCCAATCGCCGCGCTGGCGAGGAATGCTTCGAGCTGTGCTGGGTGGGGCTGGATAAGGAGCCGGTCGATTGCGCCCAAGGCATGCGTTTGCAGCCACAGAGCAGCCTGGCCCAGGCCGAATGCAGCGTCGTGTTGATTCCTGGACTCTGGGCTGATTCGGACGGGCTGATCGCCAAGGCGCTGGAGGCCAACCGTGGTCTAATTCGGGCGCTAAGTCAGTTGCCGCGCACCACACAGTTGTGGAGCTACTGCACCGGCGTGTGCCTGTTGGCGCAGAGCGGGCGATTGCAGGGTGAGCGCGCAACGGCCACTTGGTGGCTGGCATCCAGCCTGCAGAGGCGTTTTCCCCAGGTGAATTGGCAATTTGAACAAAGCCTGGTGAGCAATCGCCTGACTGCCACGGCATCCGGTGTCAGCGGTTACCTGCCGATCGCCCGGGCGTTGATTGAGGAGCGGCTGGGCGCGCTGGTCTATCGCGAGATTGCCACGCTGATGGTACTGCCGCGTCCGGAACCGGCGACGCCGGTGTTTCGCTCCGTTGGTCTGATGCAACAGACAGATCCACTGCTGCGCCGCTTGCACTTGTTGGTGGAACGCTTGCCGGCCCAGCAGCTCAGTGTGCAGCGCCTCGCTGATGAACTGGCTGTTTCCGCGCGAACCCTGGCGCGTCAGGTACGGGCGCTGACCGGGCTGGCGGTGGCGGATCAGGTGCGCCTGATCAAGCTCAACCAGGCCAGCGAACGGCTGATACTGACGGCTGATTCGATCAGCCGGATCAGTGCCGCCTTGGGCTACGGTGATGAGTCGAGCTTTCGCCGTACCTTCAAGCACGTAACCGGACTGACCCCGGCGGCCTATCGGCAGCAGTACAAGCTCTAGCTGCCGCCCACCGTGGTAGCGATCAAGGCAGCTCGGCGCTGGCGTAGAACGCCGTCAGCACCTTCACCAGATGGGCCAGATCATGGCTGCCGGCCAGTTCGCGGATCGAGTGCATGGCGAAGGTCGGCAGGCCGATATCCACGGTGCGTACGCCCAGTTGGCTGGCGGTGATCGGGCCGATGGTGGAGCCGCAGCCCATGTCGCTGCGGGTAACGAAGCTCTGCACCGGCACTTCATTTTCCAGGCACAGGTGGCGGAAGAACCCGGCGGTTTCGCTGTTGGTGGCGTAGCGCTGGTTGCTGTTGATCTTGATCACCGGGCCGGCGTTGAGCTTGGGGCCGTGGTTTTCGTCGTGTTTGTCCGGGTAGTTGGGGTGTACGCCATGGGCGTTGTCGGCGGAGACCAGCAGCGAGCGCTGGATGCTGCGCACAAAGTCGTCGCCGTCGGGCAGCACGCGGCGCAGCACCTGTTCGAGCATCGGGCCGTCGGCACCGCAGGCCGAGCAGGAGCCCACTTCCTCGTGGTCGCTGCACACCAGCACACAGCTTTCCTCGTCCGGGGCAGCGAGCAGGGCCTGCAGGCCGGCGTAGCAGGACAGCAGGTTGTCCAGGCGCGCGCCGGCAATAAAGTCGCGATTGATGCCAATTACCGCGGCGCTCTGGGTGTCGTAGAAGCTCAGCTCATAGTCGAGCACGGCATCGGCGCTGAAGTCATGTTCGCGGGCCAGTTGCTCGGTGAGCAGGGCGCGGAAATCCGCCGCTTCCGGATCGGCCAGCTGGGCCAGGATCGGCGGCAGCTCGGTCTGCGGGTTGATCGCCCAGCCCTGGTTGGCCTCACGGTTGAGGTGAATGGCCAGGTTGGGAATGGTGGCGATGGGGTCCTGGAAGTCGATCAGCTGGCTTTCCACCTTGCCGTCGCGGCGGTAGGTCACTCGGCCGGCCAGGGACAGGTCGCGGTCGAACCAGGGCGCGAGCAGGGCACCGCCATAGACCTCCACCGCCAACTGGAAGAAGCCCTGACGCTGCAGCTCCGGCTGCGGCTTGACCCGCAGGCAGGGGCTGTCGGTGTGCGCACCGACCAGGCGAATACCGCCTTCCACGGGCGAACGTTTGCCCAGCTTGAAGGCGATGATCGAAGAGTCGTTGCGGGTTACGTAATAGCGGCCACCGGTTTCGGTATGCCAGCTGGCGCGTTCGTCGAGATGCTGAAAACCAGCTGCTTCAAGGCACTGGGCCAGGCTGCGGGTGGCGTGAAAGGGGGTGGGTGAGGCCTTGAGGAATTCGATCAGGCCTTGGTTCAGTGAGTCACGCATGTGGTACTCCAGGCGGCAATGGCCGGAGTTTAGCGGATTTGCTAAAGGCGCTGTTGTGCCGCAACGCTGCTTGTCAGGGCAATCGCATAAGCGTGAGGTGCTTGTCGCGGCTGAAGCCCCTCCCACGGGTTTGCAACCCGGCGAGCTTTCGGGGCCGCGAGCGCATACCCGCATTGCTTGTATGCAATCGCTCAGCGCGGAATGCTGACCAGACTCAGCAGATAACCGTCGAACTCGGCGAACTGGCCCTGTACTTCGCTGCCGGCGGGCCAGTCGGCATGCAGATCGATCAGCAGGCGCAGGCGCGCCTTTTGTTCGCTATCGCAGCTCAGCAGTTCGGCATCCTGGAAATAGAAGTGACGCAGCACCTGCGGGTAGAGCGCCTTGAACAGGCTTTCCTTGAGCGAAAAGGTCAGGCTGATGCGCTGCGCTCGCTGTGCTGCGGGCAGGCTGTCGAGGCGCAGCAGTTCGGCCGGGGTGAGAATTTCCGCGGCCAGGCGTTCGGCGCGGGCGGCGGGTAGCAGTTTTTCCACGTCCAGCCCCAGACCGCGCCAGGCGTGGCTGTGGCCGACTATGGCTCCGGCCCAGCCGCCGCCATGGCTGATAGAGCCGGCAATACCGCTTGGCCACTGCGGCGCACGGTCGGCCCCGCTGGCCGGCACACTGGCCGTGCCGGTCAGCCGCTGCAGGGCTTCGCGGGCGCACAGCCGTCCGGCCAGGTATTCCGCCTGGCGCTTGGCCACGCCGGGTACCGGGGCAATGCTGCAGTGGTTGAAGTCGGCTGCATCCAGGCGGGTCGGCTCGAAGCGGGTGCTGATCAGTTGCACCCCTGGCAGGGGGTGCGGCAGGGGCCAGAAAGCGTCCAAGGGGGCGCAGCAGGCGGGCAGGTAGGCTCTGTTCATCGCGCCATTCTGCCGTGCCGCGCCGGCGGCGGCCAGTCGGCTTGCGCTTTACATTTCTTTGCAATGGCACAACAAAGCGACACGAAGCGCCCGGGGCTTTTTTGCCACACTGCCGGCTGCATTGCTTCGGCAGTGCAGGTGAGGTTGTAGCGGGCGCGGACTCAGGTCTGTGCCGGCATTTCTCTGAGAATGAGTACGGGAGCCCGTTTGGGCTCCCGTTTTTTTTGCCTGGTATCCAGGGCGGCCGTCGTTGTGCGGCGGTAAAAATGGCTATGTCCCAGTTTTCTGCAGCAATTCCTTGTAGGAATGGTCGGGACACGCAGTCCCATGCCCGCGATCCGCGCGTGGCCAGCCACTTTCGCGGCCATGGGCCGCTCCTACAAGATGGCGGGGTTTGCTCCCCTCTCCCTCACAAGGGTAAATAAGGCGAGATTGGTAATCTGAGCAACACATATCTGGGGCATGGCCTTGAAAATTACTCCGGATAATTTGGGGGGCGATACCGGTTGGTGTGCATGCATTGGGTAGGGTGCGCCGTGCGCACCGACGTAGGCAGCGGACTCTTGGTGCGCACGGCGCACCCTACGATCACAGGCAGCGCTGTCTGGACGCAACACGCTGGTGGTTAGGCACTGGCCATGTAGGAGCGGACTTGTCCGCGATTGTGTTTCGCGGGCATGGTTCTAGGCGTCCCCGCTGCTCCTACGGACGGCTGGGCGACGCTTTTTTATCCATCCTGCAAAAGCCCTCTGCTGCCGGTAACGGCTTTGCCGCGGGCCTTTACCAGCCCGGCACTCCGCTCATATCCGGCAGTTTGTGGGCGATGCCTTTGTGGCAGTCGATGCAGGTGGCCTGGCCCTCGGCCAGGGAGGTGGAGTGCATCTGCCGAGCCCGCGGGCTCTGCTTGGTGAAGTCCATAAAGTCGAAGTTGTGGCAGTTGCGGCATTCCAGCGAGTCGTTGCTCTTCAGTCGGTGCCATTCGTGCTCGGCCAGCTCGCGGCGTTTTTCCAGAAACTTCTCGCGGGTGCTGATGGTGCCGAAGATCTTGCCCCAGACCTCCTTGGAGGCCTGCATCTTGCGCGCGATCTTGTCGGTCCACTGGTGCGGCACGTGGCAATCCGGACAGGTGGCGCGCACCCCGGATCTGTTGCTGTAGTGGATGGTGTCCTGCAGTTCGACAAACACGTTGTCGCGCATCTCATGGCAGGAGATGCAGAACTGCTCGGTGTTGGTGGCCTCCAGGGCGGTGTTGAAGCCGCCCCAGAAGATGATCCCGGCGACAAACCCGCCGAGGGTGAGAAAGCCCAGGCTGTAGTGCACGCTGGGGCGACGCAGGATGGCCCAGTAATCCTTGAGCAGGGCGAGCAGTGACTTCATGACCCCTCCTCAGGGTTGCGGCGTGGGATTGGCTTCGTCCTGCAACAGCTTGTCGATGGTCTCGAAGCTGTTGCCCACCAGCGGCTGCACCTCGTGCTGCGACACATGACATTGGGTGCAGAAGTAGCGCCGCGGCGATACCGCGGCCAGGGGCTGGCCGTCGCGGTCCATATAGTGGGTGATGCTGATCATCGGGGCCTGGCTGCGGGCGCTGTTGGCGCGGCTGTGGCAGGCCAGGCATTTGTTGCCATTGGCGTCGACCTGATAGCCGCGGATGCTGTGGGGAATGGTCGGTGGCTGTTCCGGGTAGTTGCGTTCGCGCTTGAGGTCCTTGTTCTCCTCGTTGGCGATGGCTGGCGTGGCCAGGCTCTGGCTGATGGTGCCGCCAGGGCGACGGCCGTCCGGTGCCGGGGCGTCCAGGGGGTAATCGACCTCGGCGGCGACGGCCAGGCCGAATACCGCGAGCAGTAGCAGAGGCAGTAAACGCAGGTTCATGGCAGTGCTCCTCAGGCCAGGCTGACCAGTTCGATCTTCACCGCACACTTCTTGTAGTCGGTCTGCTTGGAGATCGGGTCGGTGGCGTCCAGGGTGACCTTGTTGATCAGCTTGTTGGCGTCGAAGAAGGGCACGAAGATCAGGCCCTGGGGCGGCTTGTTGCGGCCGCGGGTTTCGATGCGTGCGCGCATTTCGCCGCGCCGGCTGATGATCCGTACTTCGCTGCCACGCCGGGCACTGAGCGCCTTGGCATCGTCCGGGTGCATATACACCAGGGCATCGGGCACCGCTTTATGCAGTTCCTCGACGCGCTGGGTCATGCTGCCGGTGTGCCAGTGTTCCAGCACCCGGCCGGTGCTGAGCCAGAACGGGTAATCGGCGTCTGGCGCTTCGGCGGCCGGCTCGAAGGGCAGGGCGAAGATGATCGCCTTCTTGTCGGCATGGCCATAGAACTGCACGCCGCTGCCTTTTTCCACATAGGGGTCGAGGCCCTCACGGTAGCGCCAGCGGGTCTCGTTGCCGTCCACCACCGGCCAGCGCAGGCCGCGTTCGTTGTGATAGCGGTCGAAGTCAGCGAGGTCGTGGGCGTGGCCACGGCCGAACTGGGCGTATTCCTCGAACAGGCCTTTCTGCAGATAGAAACCGAAGGCCTTGGCTTCATCGTTGATATGGCCGGCTTCGATCTGCTCGCTGGGGAACTGATCGACCTGACCGTTGGCGAACAGCACCTGATACAGGGTCTGGCCCTTGTGCTGCGGCGATGCGGCCAGCAGCTCGGCGGGCCAGACCTCGTCGGTGGTAAAACGCTTGGAAAATTCCACCAGCTGCCACAGATCGGATTTGGCCTCGCCGGGCGCAGTCACCAACTGGTGCCAGAACTGGGTGCGGCGCTCGGCGTTGCCGTAGGCACCTTCCTTTTCCACCCACATGGCGCTGGGCAGAATCAGGTCGGCGGCCTGAGCCGAGACGGTGGGGTAAACGTCGGAAACAATCACGAAGTTGTCCGGGTTGCGCCAGCCGGGCAGCACCTCCTGCATGATATTGGGGCCGGCCTGCATATTGTTGCTGGCCTGGGTCCAGTAGACGTTGAGCACTCCGTCCTTGAGCATGCGGCTCTGTTGCACGGCGTGGAAACCGGGCTTCTCCTGAATGGTGCCGGCGGGCAGCTTCCAGATTTTTTCCGCCGTGGCGCGGTGCTTGGGGTTGGCCACCAGCATGTCGGCAGGCAGGCGGTGGGAGAAGGTGCCGACCTCGCGCGCCGTGCCGCAGGCCGAGGGCTGGCCGGTGAGGGAGAAGGGGCTGTTGCCCGGCTCGCTGATCTTGCCGGTCAGCAGGTGGATGTTATAGATCAGGTTATTGGCCCAGACCCCGCGGGTGTGCTGGTTGAAGCCCATGGTCCAGAACGACATGACCTTGCGCTTGGGGTCGGCATACAGCTCGGCCAGGGCCTTGAGCCGTTCGGCCGGCACCCCGGTCTCCGTGGCGGTGCGCTCCAGGGTGTAGGGCTTGACGAAGGCGGCGAATTGCTCGAAGGACATATCCGTCCAGGTGTTGGCCTTGTCAGCATTCTTCGCCTGCATTTCCAGCGGGTCGTCCGGGCGCAGGCCGTAGCCGATATCGTCGGCACCCAGGGCGAACTTGGTGTACTTGCGCACAAACTCCTGATTCACTGCGCCGCTTTCGATGATGTGGTTGGCGATGTAGTTGAGGATCATCAGGTCGGTTTGCGGCTTGAAGATCATCGGGATATCAGCCAGCTCGAAGCTGCGGTGCTCGAAGGTCGAGAGTACCGCGACTCGGGTCTGCGGCTGGCTCAGGCGGCGGTCGGTAACCCGGCTCCAGAGAATCGGGTGCATCTCGGCCATATTCGAGCCCCACAGCACAAAGGCATCGGCCGCTTCGATATCGTCGTAGCAGCCCATGGGCTCGTCCGCACCGAAGGTGCGCATAAAGCCCATCACCGCCGAGGCCATGCAATGGCGCGCGTTGGGGTCGATATTGTTGCTGCGCAGGCCGGCTTTCATCAGCTTGTTGGCCGCGTAGCCTTCCCAGATGGTCCATTGCCCGGAGCCGAACATGCCCACCGATTCGGGGCCCTTGTTCTTCAGCGCTTCCTTGAACTTCAACTCCATGATGTCGAAGGCCTGCTCCCAACTGATCGGCTGGAACTCGCCCTGTTTATCGTAGGCACCGTTCTTCATCCGTAACAGCGGCTGGGTCAGGCGGTCGGTGCCGTACATGATCTTCGACAGGAAGTAGCCCTTGACGCAGTTCAGGCCGCGATTGACCTCGGCCTTGACGTCGCCGTGGGTCGCCACCACGCGGTTGTTCTTGGTCGCCACCATCACACTGCAGCCGGTGCCGCAGAAGCGGCAGGGAGCCTTGTTCCAGTTGAGGCTGGTCATATCCGCCTCGGTGACCAGGTTGCTGGCCGAGGTGGCAATAGGCAGGCCGGCTGCGGCTGCGGCGATGGCGGCGGCATTGGCCTTGGCGAATTGACGGCGGGTGAGGCTCATTCGGCAGCTCCTTCTGGGCTCAGGAGTTCGTGATAGACCAGGGCGGCATTGAGCACGCCCGGCAGGTTGTTGATCTGCTCGATGCGCTCGAGGATCTGCTGTTCATGCTCGGTCTCCAGCACCACCACCAGCTTGCCCAGGGGGCTCTCCTGGTGCAGTTCGAGGCCTTCGAGCAGGCGCAGATTGGCTTTCACCGCCTCGAACAGTTCGGGGCGGGCGTGTATCAACAGGCTGGCGATGTGGGTGGCCATATTCCGTGGCTCCTGGATGACTGGCAGGCTCAGCTTGGCGGCCCGGGCGGGCCCAGA
>CAZOEC010000010.1:0-21809 GCA_964578635.1 uncultured Pseudomonas sp. | reverse complement strand
TTTGCATAAACCAGATAAAGAAACCGTAACCACCGACCAGGACGATGGACAGCAGGGGGAAGAAGCAGATGACCAAGAACAGGAAAAGACGGGTTTCCTTACCTCTTACGGCTTTCTCATCGTGAGCGGCAGGCATTGGGCTGACTCCATTCATGCGTTGTCATAGAGGGTAGACGCTGGGCATAAATAGCAACGCGGAAATGCTCTGCATCACGACCGACGGCTTGCCCGGGCTGTTCGGCTACCGCGCAATGGTTGTGCCCTTGACGCAAAGCCGGCTCGCCAGGCCGCGTGCTAGGCTTGCCGAGCGGCCGATCCAGAGCCGTTTTGCGTGAGCCAGCCGATGCCTGTTGCCGATTCAAACGCGCATCTGATGCGCGGTACTGCCGCCTACCGGCGCGCCACTTTGGCGCTGTTCTGCGCCGGGTTTGCCACCTTTGCCTTGCTCTACTGCGTACAGCCGTTGCTGCCGCTGCTGGCGGCACATTTTTCCGTGTCGGCGGCGGGCAGCAGCCTGGCCTTGTCGCTGACCACCCTGAGCCTGGCCATCTGCCTGCTGGTGTCCGGCGCACTGGCCGAGAGCTGGGGGCGCAAGCCGGTGATGGCCGCCGCCCTGGGCCTGGCCTCCTTGCTGGGGATCGCCTGTGCGCTGGTGGATAGCTGGGATCATCTGCTCTGGCTGCGCGCCTTGCTCGGCCTGGCCCTGAGTGGATTACCGGCGTTGGCCATGGCCTATGTCGGTGAGGAATTCGACCCCGAGGCGTTGCCCGCAGCCATGGGCCTGTATATCGGCGGTACCGCGTTGGGCGGCTTGCTCGGGCGTTTGCTCGCCGGCCTGCTTAGCGACCTGGGCGGCTGGCCGCTAGCCCTGGCCGGTATTGCTGCCATGGGTTTGCTGGCCCTGGCGCTGTTTATCTGGCTGCTGCCGCCGTCGCGGCATTTCCGGGCGCAGTCGCTCTCGCTGCGCGGCCTGCTGCGCAACTTTGCCACGCACCTGGGCAATGGTCAGTTGCGTCGCCTGTTTCTGCTGGCGTTTTTGTTGATGGGCGGCTTTGTCGCGCTGTTCAACTACGTTGGCTTTCGCCTGGCGGCGGCACCCTTCAACCTGTCCTCCAGCCTGATCGGCCTGCTATTTACGGTGTATCTGCTGGGCATCGTCAGTGCCGGCTGGGCCGGGCGACTGGTACCGCGCCTTGGCGCACGCCAGGTAATGCAGGGCGGTATCGCCATCATGCTGCTGGGTGTGGCGCTCTGTGCCACGCCCTGGCTCAGCGCGGCGGTGGCCGGTTTGGCCCTGTTCACCCTGGGCTTCTTTGCCGCCCATGCGGTGGCCAGCGGCCAGGTGGGGCAGCGAGCGACCGTGGCCAAGGCACAGGCCTCGGCGCTGTACCTGTGCGCCTATTACCTGGGCTCCAGTGTAATTGGCTACGCCGCCGGGTATATCTGGGAGCACGCCGGCTGGCTGCCGATGCTGGCGGTACTGACCGCGCTGTTTGTCGCCGCGGCAATCAGCGCCCGCAAATTGTAAGGCGGCAAATCGCGGTGGCTGTGGCCGAGTGATTGAGGCCTAACGCCGATCCTGCGCGGCCTCCCAGCCTGGGGGCTCAGCTGGCCAGCAGCAGATAAGCCACTGCCATCAGCACGATCAGGCCCAGCCAGATCAGGGCGTTGGTCCTGCTCAGCGCGACGATACCGGCACCGCGCAGACGCACTGGCGGGTTCTCTTCGAGGTAGAGATTCATCTGTTCTTGGGCGGCTTCCTGGCTGATGCCCTGATTCAGGCTGAGCATGCGAATGGCCTGGTCGTGATCACCGCGTTGCATGGCCTGCAAGACGGGGTCGGGTAGTTGGCTCATAAGATGTTTCCTCCGTTAGAGATAGTTTTTAGAGCGCGTCACCCCGTCAGGGTTCGACACTTTTCTCTAACGGCATGCCGCCAGTCTTTGACTGTTAGTCCGCTTGGTTGCGTTTCGGTCCCTTAGGAAGCTTGGGTGCCGCTGGTATGGGGCATCTCAGAAGCAAAAAATCAGACGCTGTTTGGTTTGTTTCTATGGGGCTTTGCAAGCTCGGCTCCATGTCCACTCAGGCGGGCAGCTCCAGCCTGGATGGTGGCCTGTGCTGCTTCCTTTAAAGCGCCAAGTGACTACACTGCGTGGTAATAACAAAAAATAAAGTGCCACATACTGGCCGCTAACGGAGACATCATTCCGTGCATCTGAACCGGGCGTTAAGCATCCTGGTCGCTGTTTTAGTTGCCTGTCTGAGTCTCAGGGCTTTGGCGCAACCAGAGCCGATTGAGATTACTCCAGCGGCAAATATCCAGGCCCACTTCCAGTTCTGGGAAGACACTACGGGCGAAGCCCTGATTGATCAGGTGGCTGCTCTGCCCGATGAGCGCTGGTCGCTTGTGCCCAATGGCAGTGCCAACTTCGGCCTGACACCGTCGGCCTACTGGCTACGTTTTTCCATCAGTAATCAGGCGCAGCTCAACCTGCACCTGATTGCCGAACTGGGCTATCCCCAGTTGGACGATGTAGTTTTCTACCTATATGCGGGTGGCACCCAAGTCAAAGAGCTGAAAACGGGCGACAGCCGGCCGTTTTATCCGCGTGATGTGGATCATCCGAGCATGTTGCTGCGCCTGCCCATGGCTCCTGAGGAAATGAAGACCGTCTATGTGCGGGTCGCGACGGCCGGTTCCATGATTGTGCCGTTGCGTCTCTGGCGTGAGCAGGCGTTTTTTGAAACCGCCGCCTATGAGCTGAAACTACACTTCTTCTACTACGGCAGCATGCTGGTCATCATTCTGATCAATCTCGCCGTGTATCTAAGCCTGCGCGAGAAGTTGTATCTCTACTACGGCCTGGCAATTTCTGGGTATCTGCTGTTTTTCGCGTCCATCAACGGCTTCAGTTTCCAGCACCTCTATCCCCAGTGGCCGCTGCTGCATGCCAAGGCGCTGCTGGTATCGATACCTGCGCTGGCGCTGTTTTCCCTGCTTTTCTGTCGGGAGTTCCTCAACACCAGAATCCACAGTCCGCGACTGGATAAAGTGCTGATCGCCATGATGGTGTTCGAGTTGTTATTTCTCTTCTCGGCACCTTTTATCGACTATTACACGGGTATTCAGATTGCATCGTTTTCCGCGCTGTTCTTCTTTTCGCTGCTGCTTGTCGCCGGTCCCGTCGTCTGGTTGGACGGCGTTCGGGCTGGGGCATTTTTCACCCTGGCCTGGACCCCTCTGACTATCGGGGTACTGGCTACGGCCGGCAGGTCGCTCGGGGTCTTTCCTGAGAACTTCATTACCGAGTACGCCATGCAGATAGGTTCTGGGCTTGAAGCCTTTATCCTGACGCTGGCTCTGGCGGACCGGCTTTATCGGGAACGGGAAGACAAAATCATTGCCCAGGCCGCCAGCCTGCAGGAGGCTCAGTCGCGCAATCTCGCGCAGAACCTGCTCACTCAGGCCTTGGCGCATGACCCTGTTACCGGGCTGCCCAACCGCAATCGTTTTGAATGGATGGTGGACCAGCAACTGCAACAGGCCCCTCACCGCCGTTATATGGTGGGTTTGGCCCGGATCACGCGCCTTGATGAAATCAATCGCACGCTTGGCCTGGCCAGGAGCGAATGGGTAATGAAACGCGTGGCGGAGCAGATGGTAGAACTGGCAGCCGGTCTACCCTTTATTCAGGCCGTTCGCGACGATCAAGGTCGCGAGGAGCGGGTTTATCACCTGTCGGGTGACTGCTTCTGCTTGCTGGTTGACGTGGATAAAGCGGGCAACGACTTCGCCGCTCTCAATACCGCTTTAAGGAAGCTGGCCGAGCCGGTTTGGCTGGACCACCTGGCGATTGAACTTCACCCTCGCTTCGGCGCGGCCAGTTACCCGGAGCATGGTCGATCTGCCGCCGAGCTGATCCGCAACGCACATGTCGGCATGGAAATAACGCCCCGGGGCGTCAATGAAACCGGCATCTATTCCCCAAAGTACGATATTTACAACGAGAGTCGGCTGACCCTGATGGCGGATCTGCGCAAGGCCCTGCAGCAGAACCAGATCATGCTGTATTACCAGCCCAAACAGGATCTCGAGACCGGTCAGATCGTTGGCGTAGAGGCGTTGATTCGCTGGCACCATGATGAGCGCGGGTGGGTAAACCCGGCAGATTTCATTCCTCTGGCGGAAGAAACGGGCATCATCACCCAGCTGACCCGATGGGTCATCGGCCAGGCCATGAGTGATTTGGCGGACTTGCATAAAGACAACCCTGAGTTGAGTGTCGCCATTAATATTTCTGCGCGCGACTTAGAGTCCGCCGAGCTCAAGGGCGTATTGGCGTCGGCCCTGCAGCAGAGTGGCCTGCAGCCCGGCTCTGTAACCCTTGAAATCACAGAAACGGCAGCCATGCTCGATCCCGTCCTCAGCCTGCAGGCGCTGAATGTTTTGGCCGGTCTGGGCTATCAGATATCCATCGATGATTTTGGTAGCGGCTATTCCTCTTTGTCCTACCTCAAGCAACTGCCTGCCTCAGAGTTGAAACTGGATCGCTCGCTGATCCACGACATCTGCACCAGTGAAAGCGCCGACGTGATTGTCTCGACTGCCATTCAGATGGCGCGCAGCCTCGGTTACCGGGTAGTGGGCGAGGGCATTGAGGACGCCGAGACAGCAGGTCACCTAAAGGCCAAAGGCTGCGACATGCTGCAGGGGTTTTGGCTATGCAAGCCCAAACCGATCGATGAGCTCAAACAGTGGTTGAAAAGCTTCGAGGCAGAAGGGCGCGCGGCTTGTGCCTTACATATGTAAGTCAGTGGGTTTCCGTGTAGGGGCTGTTAGCCAAAAGTAACTGCCTTGCGCGCCGGCGTAGGGTGGAAAACCGCGAAGCGTCTTCTACCAAGACGGTTTGACGGTTATCGCGTTGCTCAACCTGCGCGGCCCGACTCATCCTACAAAAGCGGAGCATGTCGGCAACCGCCCAACTTACATGCGTGCGCAAAAGCCCCGTCAGTAGGCCGAGCGGAGGTGTTGGGCAGGGGGACGAGCCGCATGGATGCGGCGAGATACCGATGGTGGCCCCGCTTAAAGGACCAGGCACGGCCCTTGTAAACCGACCCCGGAGCAGCGCCAGAGGGAGGGATGTTGGGCGAAGCCCTCACCCCTCCTGCGCCCGATAAGCCCCCGGCGTTAATCCCGTCCATTTCTTAAACGCCCGATGAAACGCCGAAGGCTCGGAGAACCCCAGTTGCTCGGCAATATCCTGAATCGCCAGCTCATCGCGCCCCAGGTGATAAATCGCCAGGTCGCGGCGCAAGTGATCCTTCAACTCCTGAAAGCTCGACCCTTCCTCGCGCAGGTGGCGGCGCAGGGTTTGCGGGCTCATATGCAGTTGCTGGGCGACGGCATCCAGGTCCGGCCAGTTGCTGCAGTCGCGGCCGAGCAGGCGGCGGATCTGGCTGATCAGGCTGTCGCCGCCATCCGGGCGGGCCAGCAGGTCGGCGGGGGAGTGTTGGAGGAATTGCTTGAGGGTGCGTTCGTCCTGTAGCAGCGGCATGGTCAGGTAACGGGCCTGGAACAGCAGGCTGGTACGCTCGGCGGCGAAGCGCCGGGTGCAGGGGAACAGCAGTTCGTATTCGCCGGCATGGGCAGGCTGGGGGTAGGTAAAGGTGGCTTCTTCCAGGCGGATGCGCTGGCCGATCAGCCAGCTGCCGAGGCGATGCCAGATCACCAGCAGGCTTTCCACCAGGAAATGATCCGGGTCCCACAGGGTCGAGTCGTCCACGGTCAGCCGCGCCCAGTCGCCTTCGCGCTGGATGCTGATGGTCGGGGCTTCGGGGAACAGGCTGTAGAACAGCGCACCGCGGCCCAGGGCCTTTTCCAGCGAGCGGCAGTGGATGATGGCGTAACACATCATGGCGAAGGTGCCGCGCTTGCTGCGCAGGCGGCCGAAGCCGAGGTATTCGTCGTCCAGACTTTCCCACAGCAGCTGCACCAGGCGGGCGAACTGTTCCGGGGCGACCCGTGCGCGGGGCTCGTCGAGCAGGGCGGGTTGGATGCCCAATTGGCGCAGCAACGGTGTGCAGTCGTGGCCATGGCGCTCGGCACCACGCAGGGCGGCGCGGACAAAATGGCTAGCGATGGTGCGTTCGCGCATGGGCTGGGCTCGGAAAAGGGCTCGGCGATCTTAGCCAGGGTCGGGTGCCGGTAACAAGCCGAAGCCGGTGTTGGCTAGCCGCCTTAGTGGGGGCACCTTGCGCAGCAAGTGCGCTGGGCTGCCCTGGTGCGCACAGCGCACCCTACGTATTGCCGGCAGCTCCGTTGGGCAGCGGCCAGGGCAGGTGCGCCTCGATAAAGGCTTGCAGCTGTTCGGCGGGCAGGGGCCGGGCGTAGAGGTAACCCTGCACTTCGAAACAACCCAGCTCATACAGGGCATGGGCCGTGGCGTTGTCTTCGACGCCTTCGGCTATGGTCGCCAGGCCCAGGGAGCGGGCCATCTGCACGATGGCGGTGACGATCGCGCGGCTGTCGCTGCTGCCGTTGAGGTCGCGAACAAAGGACTGGTCGATCTTCAGCTTGTCCACCGCCAGATGGCGCAGGTAGGCCAGGCTGGAATAGCCGGTGCCGAAGTCGTCGATGGACAGCCGCACGCCCATGGCCTTGAGGCGCTTGAGGGTGTCGAGTACCTGGTCGGTCTTGTCGAGCAGGCTCGATTCGGTGATTTCCAGCTCGAGCATCTGCGCGGGCAGCTGCGAGCTGGCCAGGGCCTGCAGCACCAGTTGCTCGACCTTGCCCTGTTGCAACTGGATGGCCGAGATATTCACCGCCACCTGCGCAATGCTCAGCCCGGCGCGGTGCCAGGCGGCGGCCTGGTTGCAGGCCTGGTGCAGTATCCATTCGCCCATGGGCACGATCAGCCGGCTCTCTTCGGCGGCGGCGATAAAGCGCCCGGGCGGCAGCAGACCCAGTTCCGGATGTTGCCAGCGCACCAGGGCCTCGACGCCGATCAGCGCGCCGCTGCGCAGGTCGATCTGCGGCTGGTAGTGCAGCAGCAACTCATGGTTGTCGATGGCCTGGCGCAGGCCGTTGAGCAGGGTGAGGTGTTCCAGGGCTTCGTCGTTCATCGCCGCATCGAAGAAGCGCCAGGTCTGCCGGCCATCCTGTTTGGCCTTGTACATGGCGGTTTCGGCGTTGCGCAGCAGGCTTTCGAAACTGTTGCCGTCATGGGGGGCGAGGGCGACGCCGAGGGACAGCGAGGTGTTGATGCTGCGGCCGAGGATGCTGAAGGGCTGTCGCACCTGCTGCATGATCTGCTGGGCCATGTCGGCGGCATCGTCGGCATGCTCCAGTTCGCGCAGCAGCATGATGAACTCGTCGCCACCGGAGCGGCACAGGGTGTCGCCAGCCTTGAGCAGCGGCCGCAGGCGCTCGGCCAGGCCGCGCAGCAGGGCATCACCATAGGAGTGGCCGAGGGAGTCGTTGAGGGTCTTGAAACCATCGACATCCATAAATATCAGGGCGACACACTCGGGGCTGCCGTGCTGGGCGACCAGGGCCTGGTCGGTGCGGTCGCGCAGCAGGTCGAGATTGGGCAGGCCGGTCAGGCTGTCGTAGAAGGCCAGCACCTCGATCTTCTGTTCCGCGGCCTGGCGTTCGGCCATTTCGGCGGCCAGGCGGCGGTAGGGTTCATGCACGCTGGAAACGAATACCACGCGGTAGATAAACCAGTAGGACAGCACCTTGTACAGATGGCCGAGCAGGCTGTAGATGTCGTTGACGTTGCTGTAGGCGGTAAAGCACAGCTCGGACAGCAGCGACAGGGCCACGGCGAGAAACAGGCCGGCGGCATCGTAAGGCTGCGGGCTCAGGCTGTCGCGCCAGAACAGCAGCGCCGCCAGGGCGAACAGAGTAATGATCAGCCACTCCAGGCGGACCTTCAGCGGAGTCAGGCCCTGGCCATCGATAAACATCTGCGGGAACCAGTGTGGGTGCCACAGCTGCAGGTAGGTAAACAGCGCGCTGACCAGCAAGGCTGCGGCCAGCAGCAGGTAGCGGCTACGGCTGCGGCGCAGTGGTGCCCAGGGGCGCAGAGCCACGGCGAGCAGGCACAGCGCAGCCATCAGGCGTGCCGCCAGCCAGAAATTGATCGCCTTGCTCGGGCTGGCCGGGGTGATGAAATCGGGCATGCCGCGATAGGACAGGACATGGGCGAAGTCCAGCAAACCCACGGCGAGAAAGCCGCAGGCAAGAATCAGCAGGTTGCCGGCGCGCTCGGTGCGGTAGCTGTGCCAGGTGACGCTGAACACCAGGATGGCCACCGTGATAGCGAAGAATTCGGTGCTGGTATGCAGCCAGGTGGGAAACCAGCCGTGGCTCAGTTTCAGCTCGGAGGACGAGGGCAACAGCCACACCAGTAGGAGCACTAGCGCCAGACTGCTGAGCAGGGTGTAGCCGAAACGGTTTGGCAGGGCGGCGAGGGGGCGGATGGCGGGAAAGGTATCGGGCATCAAGGTCTGCCGGTGCGGAAGGTGGAGGTCGCCGGGGAGGCTGCGCGGCGCGCTAATTATCCATGAGTTTTACAGGGTTATGACGACTATAGCCAAGGACTGCGATGCTGCCTAAGTCGTAGACCGTGGCGGATTGGGTCAATCCAGGCTGAGCGCATGGGTCATTGAGGCGGCGGGGGCGTGGGGCCTAACCTGCTGCACGACTTCAGCTCAGGGAGCACAGCCGCATGCAGCGCCTTATTTTCGACACCGAACACAATATGTTTCGCGACGCGTTCGCCGCCTTTCTGAAAAAGGAAGTGGTGCCGCATCAGGACGAATGGGAAGCGGCCGGCGTGGTCAGCCGCGAGGTGTGGAAGAAGGCTGGCGACATGGGCTTTTTGCTGCCCTGGGCGGATGAGGAGTACGGCGGCGCTGGGCTCAAGGACTTCCGTTACGAGCAGATCATGTGCGAGGAGCTGGCGAAGATTAACGAGCCGGGCTTTATGCTGCCACTGCACTCGGCGCTGTGCGGCCCCTATATCGCCGAGTACGGCAACGCCGAGCAGAAGGCGCGCTTTATGCCGGGCATTATCAGCGGCGAGCTGATCCTCGCGGTGGCGATGACCGAGCCGAGCGCCGGCTCGGATCTCGCCGGTATGCGCACCAGCGCGGTGGATCAAGGCGATCATTACGTGCTCAACGGCTCCAAGGTGTTTATCTCCAACGGCCTGCTGGCCGATGTGGTGATAGTCGCGGCCAAGACCGATCCGGCCAACAAGCACGCCATGGGCCTGTTTCTGGTCGAGCGCGGCATGCAAGGTTTCGAGCGCGGCAAGAACCTGGAAAAGCTCGGCATGAAGAGCCAGGACACCGCTGAGCTGTTCTTCAATAACGTCAAGGTGCCCAAGGCCAACCTGCTGGGCGACGCCAAGGGCGGCTTCTTCTACCTGATGAATATGCTCGCCCAGGAGCGCCTAACCAATGCCTGCGGTGCGGTGGCGGCGGCCGAGGCGGCGTTGCAAGTGACCATCGACTACGTGCGCGAGCGCAAGGCCTTCGACCGGCCGATCTCGCACTTCCAGAACACCCGTTTCAAGCTGGCGGAAATGCGCACCCAGATCGACGTGGCGCAGGTGTTTGTCGACCGCTGCATAACCGACCACAACGAGAAGAAACTCACCCCGGAAGTGGCCGCCGAGGCCAAGCTGTTTACCACCGAGCTGCTGTGCAAGGTGGTCGATGAAGGCGTGCAACTGCACGGCGGCTGGGGCTATATGTGGGAGTACCCGATCTGCAAGATGTACGCGAACGCGCGCATCCAGCGGATCTTCGCCGGCACCTCGGAGATTATGAAAGAGATCATCAGCCGTGGGATGAAGCTCTGAGCGTCAGGGTTACAGGTTGCCAGCAGAGCTGGCAGGTTTTGCAACATCCGTAGGAGCGGTCGGGACGCCTAGTCCCTGGCCGCGATGTTTCTCTGGCTACTTCACTTCGCGGGCAAGCCCGCTCCTACAACGTGCAATGTCTAATGGCTCAGACGTTAATCCGAACAACTACCAGGTGGCTGTTCAAGCGCTAACGTTCATATCTTCAAAACAATAAGAACGAGGGATTGCGATGACCGATCAACTGCCCCTGGAGCGCCTGGCGCTCTGGGTTGAAAAACGCCCCGATGCGGTCTGGCTCAGCCAGCCGGTTAACGGCCAGTGGCATGACTTCACCTGGGCGCAGGTGGATGACCAGGCGCGGCGCATGGCCACGGCCTTGCAGGCGCTGGGCTGCGCACCGGGGGATCGGGTCGCGCTGCTGGCGAAGAATTGCGCTGAGTGGATCATCGCCGACCTGGCGATCATGCTCGCTGGGCTGATCAGCGTGCCCTTGTATCCGCTGCAATCGGCGGAAAGCATCGACTACGTGCTGCGTCATTCGCAGTGCAAGGCGATCTTCCTCGGCAAGCTGGATGAACCGGCCAAGCTCGCGCCGGGTATTCCGGCCGAAGTTATGCGTATCGCCATGCCGTATCCGACCATTGAGGCCAACCACGGCTGGCATGCCTTGCTGACAGCGCATCAACCGTTACGTGATGGCCACACGCAGTCGCCGGATGAGTTGCTGAGCATCCTCTATACCTCCGGCACCACCGGTCAGCCCAAGGGCGTGATGCTCTCGGCCAAGGCTTTTGCCATTGCCGGTGGGCGTTCGGTGAAGGAGCTGCAGATTACCGAGCAGGATCAGTATTTCTCCTACCTGCCGTTGTCGCATGCAGCCGAGCGTTTTCTGGTGGAGATGAATGCACTGTATAGCGGTGGGCGGGTGGCCTTTGTCGAGTCACTGGAAACCTTTGCCAGCGACCTGCGCCATGTACGGCCGACCGTGTTCTTCTCCGTGCCGCGCCTGTGGACGCGCTTTCAACAGGGCGTGCTGGAGAAACTGCCGCAGCCCAAGCTGGTGCGTTTGCTGCGCATTCCGCTGATCGGCGGCCTGGTGGCGCGCAAGATTCGCAAAGGCCTGGGCCTGGATCGAGCGCGCATTCTGGTCAGCGGCGCGGCGGCGATTCCGCGCGCGTTGCTCGACTGGTATCAGAGCATCGGCCTTACCATCTGCGAGGGCTACGGCATGACCGAGCACCTGGCCTATGGCTGCTTCAACCGGCCGGGGCAGGTGCGTTTCGGCACCGTGGGCCGACCGATGCCGGGTAATGAATTGCGCATCGCCGAGAATGGCGAAATTCTCCTGCGCTGTCCGAGCCTGATGCTGGGCTACTACCAGGACCCGGAGAAAACTGCGGAAACCATCACCGATGGCTGGCTGCACACCGGCGACAAGGGCGAGGTCGACGCGGCCGGTTATCTGAAAATCACCGGGCGGGTGAAGGACATCTTCAAGACCAGCAAGGGCAAGTACATTGCCCCGGCACCGATTGAAGGCGAGATCGCCAAGAACCTCTGGGTCGAGCAGGTGTGCCTGATGGGCAGCAACCTGGATCAGCCACTGGCGCTGATCGAACTATCGCCGGCGGCCCGTGAGCATGCCCGCGAACAGGTGGCGGCTGACCTTGCGCAGACTTTGCAGCAGCTTAATGCCCAGCTTGAGGCCCACGAGCGGCTTAGCCACTTTGTCCTGGTGCGCGAGGCCTGGACCGTGGACAACGGCTGCATGACCCCGACCATGAAAATCCGCCGCAATGTACTGGAAGCGCGCTTTGCCGATCAGCTAAGCGAGCTGGATGCCAAGCAGCCGCTGCATTGGCAGTGACCGCTGGGTAGCCCGGATGCAATCCGGGAGTCTGTTGATATTCCCCGGATTGCATCCGGGCTACGGGATTGAGTTCCCAGAGGAGCTGTTATGCAAGGCCCGCTGTCGTCACTGAAAGTGCTGGATTTCTCCACTCTGTTGCCGGGGCCGTTCGCCTCCTTGCTGCTGGCCGATATGGGTGCCGAAGTGCTGCGCATCGAATCGCCTTCGCGCATGGACCTGGTGCGCGTACTGCCGCCGCACGATGGCGGCGTATCGGCCAGCCACGCCTATCTCAACCGCAACAAGCGCTGCATCGCCCTGGACCTGAAACAGGCCGAAGCGGTGGCGATGGTCAAGCAGTTGGTGGCCGAGTACGACATCGTGCTGGAGCAGTTTCGCCCTGGGGTGATGGACAAGCTCGGCGTCGGTTATGAAGCGCTCAAGGCGATCAATCCGAAGCTGATCTATGTGTCGATCACCGGCTACGGCCAGAGCGGCCCGTACAAGGACCGCGCCGGACACGACATCAACTACCTGGCCCTGGCCGGTATCGCCAGCTACACCGGGCGGCGCGATACCGGGCCGCTGCCACTGGGCATTCAGGCGGCGGATATTGCCGGCGGCTCGTTGCATGGGGTGATCGGCCTGCTGGCGGCGGTGATCCAGCGCCAGGCCACGGGGCAGGGCCAGCAGGTAGATATCAGCATGACCGACTGCGCCTTCAGCCTGCACGGCATGGCCGGCGCGGGCTATCTGGCGGCCGGAGTGGAGCCAGCGATGGAAAACCAGGCGCTCAATGGCGGCAGCTTCTACGACTACTACCGCACCCGCGACGGCCGCTGGTTCTCGGTCGGCAGCCTGGAGCCGCAGTTTATGCAACAGTTCTGCACCGCCATCGGCCGTCCGGAACTGGCCGCGCGCGGCTTGTCGCAGAAACCTGAGGATCAGCAGGCGCTTAAACGCGAGATCGAAATCGAGTTCGAGAAACGCGATTTCGCCGAGTGGAACCTGGTGTTCGCCGGGCTGGATGCCTGCGTGGAACCCATGCTCAACCTCAGCGAAGCGGTCGAACACCCGCAGTTCAAGGTACGTGGCCTGGTCACCGAAGTGCCACGGGCTGGCAGTGAGCCGCAGCGGCAGATCGCCTGCCCGATCAAGTTTTCCAGCGGCCTGCCCGCGCCTCGCCATATCGGCGCGGCATTGGGCGCGCATACCGAGCAGGTATTGGCCGAGCTGGGCTACTCGGCCGAACGGATCGCTGAGCTAAAGGCCAACAAGGTCGTGGCCTGAGTAGTTGGTGAAATAGCTGCCGGCTTTAGTGCTCGGTCAGCGTCAGCAGGATATCGGCATACCAGGTGCAGTTAAGGCCCAGGGCTTCATCGAGCTTGAGGTCGCGGGTGCCGACATCCAGACGTGCCGAGTGCACGCCCAGCAGCAGCCAGGGCAGGTCGCCGAGGCGTTCTGCGCGTTCGGCCGCGGCCCGCATGACCACGGGGGCACCGCTGGTGCCGCGGTGGGTGCGGGCATCGCTGAGGAAATAACCCTCGCCCTGAAAGCGCAGGCCGAAGGAGGAGGCGATTACCGCCTGGCGCACCACGGGCATATGGTGCAGCTGGTCGTGAAAGCCCAGGGGGAAGCCGACCACCAGCAGGGAGCTGCCCACCTCGACCTGATCGCTGGGCTGTAGCAGGTGCTCGGGGGTGAAGGCGCGGTAGACCATGGTGTC
Organism: uncultured Pseudomonas sp.; assembly: GCA_964578635.1. Lineage (GTDB taxonomy): Bacteria > Pseudomonadota > Gammaproteobacteria > Pseudomonadales > Pseudomonadaceae > Aquipseudomonas. The sequence goes on along the minus strand of CAZOEC010000010.1, from coordinate 8,359 downwards.
CGGCAGAGCCGCACGTTCCAGTTCGATCACCGCCACGTCGATCTCGCCGGTGGCATCGTTACCCTGCCTCCAGAGGCTCTGGCCATCGCGGTACAGGGGTACGGAGAAGCCAATGGACTGCGCCATGTTGCTGGCGTCGGTATGCAGTTCGATTTCGATCCGGTCGGGGAAATGCTCGCTGTCGGCATCCAGCATCACGTGGCGGCTGGTGACCAGAAACAGTCGTTCGTCGCGTTCGAAGAAGAAGCTGCTGGCGTTGGTGCGCAGGCTCTGCTGGTTGAAGGTGGAAATCCGGGCGGTACTGAGCAGTATGGGTTCGATCATCGACGGGTCCTTGCGGTTTGGGGCAACCAGGGGGTAGATACTCGACTGGGCAAGGCATCCGGGGTTATGACAGTCGCCAGGTCGGTACTGTTGCATGCTTGGTCGGCAATCCGCGGTTTTTCTCTGCCCGAGGCATTGCGGCGCTGCGTTTTCGACTCGCAAAAAGCTGCGTTTTCAGTCATAAGCCTGCAGCATTCGCGCCGCTATGGCCGTCTGGGGAACGGAAACTATGTATCAGGGTGAAAGATTCAATGCCTGGACTCATCTGATCGGGGCCGTTCTGGCCTGCGTCGGGGCGGTCTGGTTGCTGGTGTTGGCGAGCCTGGACGGCGAGCCGCGCAAGATCGTCAGCGTGGCCATCTACGGTATGACCCTGGTGCTGCTGTACAGCATCTCGACCCTGTACCACAGCCTGCAGGGGCGGGCGAAGGTGGTGATGCGCAAGCTCGACCATCTGTCGATCTACCTGCTGATCGCCGGCAGCTATACGCCGTTCTGCCTGGTTACCCTCTACGGGCCCTGGGGCTGGTCGCTATTCGGCGTGGTCTGGGGGCTGGCGCTGGTGGGTATGCTGCAGGAGATCAAGCCGCGCTCCGAGGCGCGGGTGTTGTCGATTGTGATCTATGCGCTGATGGGCTGGATCGTGCTGGTGGCGGTCAAGCCCCTGCTCGCGGCGCTGGGTACCGCGGGTTTTACCTGGCTGGCGGGCGGTGGTGTGCTCTATACGGTGGGCATCATCTTTTTCGCCTACGACAGCCGTTTCCGTCACTGGCATGGCATCTGGCACCTGTTTGTGATGGCCGGCAGCCTGATGCACTTTGTTGCGGTGTTGTTCTACGTTTTGTAGTGCGACCTGATGGGCCGCGATGGGGGCGCGGAGCGCACCAAAAAACTGCATCGACGTTGGTGCGCGCGGCGCACCCTACGGGGCAGGCACCTTCGTACTCAAGCGTTGAAGCCTGGGTATGGCCTTATTCGACGCGTTGTTCGCCGGTATAGCTCAGGGTCACCTTGCAGCGCCGGCAGTAATAGCGGCGACCCTTGGCCACCAGGGCATGGCGCTGCGCCGAGAAGGGAAATTCGCCCTGGGGGCAGCTGCAGCTGTAGATATAGCGGCTGACCGCGCGACGCTGCACGGCATAGCTGTGGCAACGGTTGGGCGGCAGTTCGTATACGCCACGCATGATCAGCTGCCATTCCTCGCCATGGGGCTGGATTTTTAGGCCGAACAGCTGATGGGCAATCAGGTGGGCGACCTCGTGGGGCACCGTCTGCCTGAGGAAGTCTTCGCGATTTTCCCGGTACAGCTGCGGGTTGAAGCGCAGCTTGTTCTCAGTCAGGTGGGCGACGCCGGCTTTTTGCCCACGCAGCTTGAAGCTCACTTCGGCGCGGGCAAAGGGCCGCTTGAAAAAGGCTTCGGCCTGCTGGTAGCAGCGTTCGACGTGGCTGAGCAGATGTTCGGGCATGGACGGCGGTCGTCGGGAGCGGGCAGGCGATTATGCCCAAGGCGCAGGCCGAGCACAGCCCTGAAACGACGAAACCACCTGGCGGTGGTTTCGTCTGCTTGCATCAGGCCTTGCTAGCTGGTGTAGACCGGGCCAACCCCGAAGCCCCAGAGGATCACCGAGGCGGCAATCATCGCCACCAGTACCACCAGACCTACCGCCAGTACCGAGCTGGAGAACATGAAACCTTCGTCCTCGGGTATGCCCATAAAGGTCGGTATGCCGACATACAGCAGATACACGGTGTAGCAGATGGCTGCCGTGCCCACCACCATGGCCAGCCACAGATGCGGATAGAGCGCTGCCAGACCTCCGATAAACAGCGGGGTGGCGGTGTAGGCGGCAAACACCACGCACTGGGTCAGGTTGGGGCTGGCGTCGTAGGTACGCGCCATCCAGTGGATAAAGGCCCCCATCACTGCGATACCGGCGAGCATCGCCAGGTAGGTCATGATGGTCATCTGCAGTGCGCTTGCTTCGGTCAGCATTACCGGGGCTCGGTCACCAATTGACCAGCCAACCTGGGTAGTGCCGATATAGGCCGAAATCGCGGGAATTGCCGCGAGAATCAATACATGGGTGAGATACATGTGGCTGATGGTTTCTTCTTCGCCACGAATTTCCTGCCACTCCTGATCGGGATGGGTGAAGAGCCCCCAAACGTGATGGATCATGCCAAACACCTCCTCTTATTATGCGGTCGCCCCCCAGCGCGGTGCCCGGCGCGCATGTGCAGCGCCACCGGGTACGCGGCCGAACCTGTGCGACCGTATGTCGCAGTATAGGCAGCGATGGGTGCAGGAGAAGGGTGCTGCTTAGAGCAAATCGGACTCTCAAAGCCTTCCGTAATAGCGTTCTAGGATTTCCATGGCCTTGTTGATCGATTGCAAGCGGGCGGTGCTGCCGCCACGGTCGGGGTGGTGCTGGCTGACCAGCTGGCGATAGCGGTGCTTGATTATGGCGAGGCTGAGCACCTGTGTGGCGTCGTCCAGCTCGAACAGCTCCAGCGCCGCGCGTTTTTCCTCGCCACCCTGCATGCGGGTCCAGAAGCTGGCCAGGAGCTTTTCCACGTCGCGCTCGTCGGTTGCGCGCAGCTGGTCGAGATCCAGATAGTAATCGCGCAGTGGGTCATGTTCGGCGAGTTCGACGCGCCCTGGCTGGTAGGGCAGCAACTGGATATGCAGCGGCTCGATCCGCACAAAGCCGGTGCCCTCGGCCCAGAGCCGCTCGCGCAGGCGGTAGAGCGCGTTGAACAGCAGAAAATGCGTGCGAAACAGCACCAGCTTGTCGGTCAAGGGCAGGTGGGGGATATGGCTGCAGTGACGGTCTTTGAGCTGCTGGATCAGCTGGTATTCGCCCATGCCGGCCGGAGCGGCCAGCAGCAGTTGGTGGACGTGTTCGCTGAGGTCGAGGCTGGGGTCTAGGTCGTCGTTCATCGGTCGAGCCTAGCATTTCAGCAACTGCGGGGTGGGGCGTGCCACGCTTTCTGCGTAAAATGCCGCATCCTCAACGACTTCCGGATTCCAGCGCATCATGGGCACCCTCTCGGTCAATCAGAACAAACTGCAAAAACGCCTGCGTCGCCAGGCCGGCGAAGCCGTTGCCGACTTCAACATGATCGAGGATGGCGACAAGGTCATGGTCTGCCTGTCCGGCGGCAAGGACAGCTACACCATGCTCGACGTGCTGCTGCACCTGCAGAAGGTCGCGCCGATCAAGTTCGAGATAGTCGCGGTGAACATGGACCAGAAGCAGCCGGGTTTCCCCGAGCACGTGCTGCCGGCCTATCTGGAGTCCATCGGTGTGCCGTACCACATCGTCGAGAAGGACACCTATTCGGTGGTCAAGGAGAAGATCCCGGAGGGCAAGACCACCTGTTCGCTGTGCTCGCGCCTGCGCCGCGGCACCCTGTATACCTTTGCCGACGAGATCGGCGCGACCAAGATGGCCCTGGGGCATCACCGCGACGACATCCTGGAAACCTTCTTCCTCAATATGTTCTACGGCGGCACCCTCAAGGCCATGCCGCCCAAGCTGCGCGCCGACGACGGCCGCAACGTGGTGATCCGCCCGCTGGCCTATTGCAGCGAGAGCGACATCGAGGCCTACAGCCAGCTCAAGGCATTCCCGATCATTCCGTGCAACCTCTGCGGCTCCCAGGAAAACCTGCAGCGCCAGGTGGTCAAGGAGATGCTCCAGGACTGGGAACGCAAGTCGCCTGGGCGTACCGAGATCATGTTCCGCGCGCTACAGAACGTGGTGCCGTCGCAGCTGGCCGACCGCAATCTGTTCGATTTCAAGAGCCTGAAGATCGACGACAGCGCCACCCCGCGTTTTGTCGATGTGATGAATTTGTAAGCGACAGGAGCAGGCGAGGGACGATGCGCGACTACAAATGGCTTAACCAATACTGCCTGAACCGCTTCGGCTCGGCCGCCGAGCTGGAGGCGCGCCTGCCGCAGCCGCGCAGCGCCGAGGAGCTGCGTGCGATCAGTGACGACCGCTATCTATCAGTGCTCAGCCTGCGGATCTTCCGCGCCGGGCTCAAGCACAGCCTGGTGGATGCCAAGTGGCCGGCTTTTGAAGAGGTGTTCTTCGGCTTCGATCCGGAAAAGGTCGTGCTGATGGGCGGCGAGCGTCTGGAAAACCTGATGCAGGATGCGCGCATCATCCGCCACCTGGGCAAGCTCAAGAGCGTGCCGCGCAATGCTCAATTTATCCTCGATGTGCGCCAGGAAAAGGGCAGTTTCGGTGCGCTGATCGCCGACTGGCCGGTGAGCGATATCGTCGGTTTGTGGAAGTACCTGGCCAAGCACGGCACTCAGCTCGGCGGCCTGTCCGCGCCGCGCTTTCTGCGCATGGTTGGCAAGGACACCTTTGTCCCCACCGATGACATGGTGGCTGCGCTCAAGGCGCAGAAGATCATCGACAAGGCACCCACCAGCCTGAAAGAGCTGGCGGCCGTGCAGTCGGCGTTCAACCAATGGCATGAGCAGAGCGGCCGGCCGCTGTGCCAGCTGTCGATGATGCTGGCGTATACGGTCAATCACTGAGATCGTCGCTTTGGTAGGCGCGGGGACAAGGCCCGGTCCCATGCTCGCGAAACTGCAAGCATCGCGGGCATGGGCTAGGTGCCCCCGCCGTTCCTACGGAACTGCTCGACTGAGCGATCTGGTGTTGCAGGGAGGTGCCCAATGGATGGTGCAATTCGTAGCGTCGCCCAGGCCATTGCCGCGGCCGAACGCATTCTGGTGATCACCGGTGCCGGGCTTTCTGCCGATTCCGGTCTGCCCACCTACCGTGGCCTGGGCGGCCTGTACAACGGCCATACCGCCGAGGGCCTGCCCATCGAGGCGGCGCTGTCCGGGCCTATGCTGCAACGCGACCCGGCATTGTGCTGGAAGTACCTGGCCGAACTGGGCAAGGCCTGTCTGGGTGCCCAGGCCAACGCCGGCCACTATGCCATCGCCGAGCTGCAGCGCAGAAAGCCCGGCTGCTGGCTGCTGACCCAGAATATCGATGGCTATCACCGCGCCGCCGGCAGCCCGATGGAGCGGGTGATCGAGATCCATGGCGAGCTGGCTCCGCTGTATTGCCAGTCCTGCGGGGCGGTCGACCCCGAGCTGGGCGAGCACCTGAGTCGGCCGCTGCCGCCCAGGTGCCGGCAATGCGGCGGAATTCTGCGCCCGCCGGTGGTGCTGTTCGAGGAGTCGTTGCCGGAGCAGGCCATCGGCCGTCTCTATGATGAGGTGCGCCGGGGCTTCGAGGTGGTGCTCAGCGTGGGCACCAGCGCCAGCTTCCCCTATATCGTCGAACCCGTGCTGCGCACCCGCCAGACCGGCGGCCTGTGCGTCGAAATCAACCCGGGCCGCACCGATTTGAGCGCCCTGGTGGAGGTCCATCTGGCAGGGCGGGCGTTAGATGTTTTGCCGAAACTACTGAGTCACATTTAGCGCCATAGAATTTGCAAATCGATGTCATAGAAGGCATAGTCGCGCCCTTAAAGAATTTATCGACACGGTCGTGCCCATGCTCAAACGCCTCGCACCCCTCGTGCCTCTCGCACTTTCCCTGGCTCTGGCCGCTTGCGCTAGCCATACGCCACAACCGCCTGCAGCCACCCCGGTGGTCACTCAGCAGCAGGGCCACGCCGCCAAGCGGTTGCCCGTTTTTGCCGAAGAGCAGGATGAGCTCGCAGACTTCGCCGACGACAAACCCTACGAATTGCCTCAGCTGGCCGACAGCATCCTGAACCATGGCCTGTCCCTGGTGGGCACCCGCTATCGTTACGGCGGCAGTTCGGTGAAGTCGGGCTTCGATTGCAGCGGCTTTATCGGCTACCTGTTCAAGGAAGAGCTGGGCATGCAATTGCCGCGCTCGTCCCGCGACATGATCAATATCGATGCGCCGCTGGTCGAGCGTGACGAGCTGGAGCCGGGCGATCTGCTGTTCTTCAGTACCAATGGTCGTAATCGCGTCAGCCATGCCGGCATCTATATGGGCGATAACCAGTTTATCCATTCCAGCAGCAGTCGCAGCGGCGGCGTACGGGTCGACAGCCTGGACGATCGCTACTGGTCGCGCACTTTTCTCGAAGCCAAGCGGGCCCTGGCCCTGGCCCCGAGTGAGCCGGTCGCGCGCCACCCCTGAGCCGGTTCTGGGCTGGCGAAAGTGCTCGGCAGCCTTCGCCAGGGCTCATGTCGATAGTTTTCAACGACCTGCCGCACAAAGCTAAAGCTTGCACTAGGATGTGCAAGCCGGCAGAGTAGGGCGCATCCCGGCTCAGGATCGCTCGTCCATGACCGTTATCGCCCGTTTCGCCCTGCTTGCCCTCGTCGCCCTGCTCACTGCTTGTGCGGGACGTGCGCCAGCTCCGGCCCCGGCAATGCAACCCCAGGTCCATGCCCCCATCGGCAGCCAGTATGGCGGTGCCGAAGATGTGCTGTTTCGTGCCCTGGGTCTGGTCGGCACCCCTTACCGCTATGGCGGCAATACCCCGGCGGGCGGTTTCGACTGCAGCGGCCTGATCGGCTACGTCTACCGTGATGCTGCCGGTATCAGCCTGCCGCGTTCGACCCGCGAACTGATCAGCATGCGTGCCCCGGTTGTCAGCCGCGACCGCCTGCAAAGCGGCGATCTGCTGTTCTTCGCCACCAATGGCGGCAGTCAGGTCAGCCATGCCGGCATCTATGTCGGCGACGGTCGCTTCGTTCATGCGCCTTCCAGCGGCGGCACCGTACGCCTGGACAGCCTGAGCAACAGTTACTGGCAGCGCACCTACCTGAACGCCAAGCGCGTATTCACCCCGGAGCTGGCGAGCAATCCCTGACAGCTGCCGTTTGCAGCGGGAGCACGCATGACCAACCGAACGCTCAATCTCGATTCCGCCCTCTATCAATACCTGCTGGATGTGTCCCTGCGCGAAACGCCGCTGCTCAAGCGTCTGCGCGAGGAAACCGCGCAGCTGGTAAACGCCCAGTGGCAGATCGCCCCGGAGCAGGGCCAGTTTATGGCGCTGCTGGTGCAGTTGAGCGCAGCCCGGCTGATTGTCGAGGTCGGCACCTTTACCGGCTACAGCGCCCTCTGCATGGCCCAGGCCATGGGCGAAACGGGGCGCTTAATCTGCTGCGATATCCCCGGCGAGTACAACGCCACCGCCGAGCGCTACTGGCGCGAGGCGGGGTTGAGTGCGCGTATCGAGCAGCGTCTGGCCCCAGCCCTGGAAACCCTGACCGCGCTGGAGGGTGAGGGCCTGGCGGGGCAGGTCGACCTGATCTTTATCGATGCCGACAAGGCCAACTATCCGGCCTATTTCGAGCAGGCCCTGCGCCTGGTGCGGCCGGGTGGCCTGATCCTGTTCGACAACACCCTGTGGAGCGGACGCGTACTTGAGGTCAACCCCGAGAGCGCCGATACCCGGGCGATCCAGGCACTCAACCTGGCGCTGCGTGATGATCCGCGTATCGACCTGTCGCTGCTGCCGCTGGGCGACGGCCTGAGCCTGTGCCGCAAACGCTGAAGTGATTGGTCGCCACCAATGCGCCCGTGCAGCGCTGTGGTCTGTCCACGACCCGCGGTGCCGCTCGGCAAGGTTGCATTTATATGACTAATCCATGATCCTCCAGCGCAGCTAGTAGTTTGCGGCGGGGTCGGTGCGCTGTGTTACGCGCCGCTGCAATGTGTTTATGGCTCCTTCCTCCCGACTCCTTGAGCACCCCCGTGGTGCCGGTTGTTCTACGCGGCAGCCGTTTATCCGGGTTATCCGGTTTATCAAGGGTCATGCAATGCGCGCTTTTCGATCCGCCCATCTCTCCATGGGTCTGGGCCTTGTAGCCCTCTCTGCGGTGTTTATCTCGGCCTGGTGGTCAAACCCGGCCTACAAGGTTTCTGCCTTTGCCCTGCCCAAGGCTGCACCGCTGGTCGCCGAGGCCGAGTGGCAGCCGTTCTATACCAGCCGCTTCGCCTCCAGCGACCTCAATGAGTTCGTGCATTCCTCGTCCATCACCGGGTTGCCCGATGGCGGCCTGATG
>CAZOEC010000009.1:0-58206 GCA_964578635.1 uncultured Pseudomonas sp. | reverse complement strand
GGGCGAGCTGGAACAGCTGCAGCGAGTCGACCTGTTCGGGGAACTCGAACCAGAGAAAGTAACCACCACTGGGCCGGGTCACCTTGGTGCTGGCCGGGAAGTGCCGCGCGGCGGAGGCGAGCATCGAGGCCTGCTGGGTTTCCAGGGCATGGCGCAGCTTGCGCAGGTGGCGGTCATAACCACCGTGTTGCAGGTAATCGGCCAGGGCGGCCTGAGCCGGTACGGAGGGCGAAATGGTGGTCATCAGCTTGAGTCGGCTGATCTGCTCGGCATAGCGCCCGCCGGCCACCCAGCCGACCCGGTAACCCGGTGCCAGGCATTTGGAAAACGAGCCGCAGTGCATCACCAGGCCATCGCGGTCGAAGCTTTTCACCGGCTTGGGCGGCTGGCTGCCGTAGTACAGCTCGGCGTACACGTCATCCTCGATCAGCGGCACCTGATGGCGGTGGAGCAGCTCGTATAGCTCGGCTTTCTTCGCCTCACTCATGCTCGCGCCCAGGGGGTTCTGCAGGCTGCTCATAAACCAGCAGGCCTTGATCGGCAGGCTGGCCAGGCGCTCGCGCAGTACATCCAGATCGATACCTTCACGCGGGTTGACCGGGATTTCCACGGCCTTGAGCTTCAAGCGTTCCAGCACCTGCAGGGTGGCGTAGAAGGCCGGGGCCTCTATGGCCACCAGATCGCCCGGCTGGGTCACGCACTGCAGGCACAGGTTCAGCGCCTCCATGGCCCCGCTGGTGATCACCAGTTCCTCCAGCGGCAGCCTCACGCCGCTGACCATATAACGCAGGGCAATCTGCCGGCGCAGGTTGGGGTTGCCCTCGGTCATATCGGCGATCACCGCCTGCGGCTGCATATCGCGCAGGCTGTGCGCCATGGAGCGGGCCAGGCGCGGTAGGGGAAACAGGTCGGGGCTGGGGAAGGCCGAGCCGAACGGCACGGTGCCCGGGTCCTTCAGCGAGGCGAGTACCGAGAACACCAGCTCGCTGACATCCACCTCGGTGGTCTGCGTCGGTTGCTGGCTGGTTTCCGGCTCGGCCAGGGAATGCCGCGCCAGCTCGCGCACATAGTAGCCGGAGCGCGCGCGGGCCTGGATCAGGCCGCGGTCTTCCAGCAGGTAATAGGCCTGGAACACCGTGGACGGGCTGACCCCATAGGTGCGGCTGGCGTGGCGCACCGAGGGCACCTTCTCGCCGGGGGCGAGCATGCCGCTGCGGATCAGTTCGGCAATCTGGTCGGCGAATTTCTCGTAGCGTTTCATCGTATTCGTAGGTGCGCTGAGCATTCCAACGCACTCTACGGGGAGTTGCCGCGCCATGCGACTGTCAGCGCCCGCGCGGGGCGATAAATACGCTTTGGCTGTGCGCGCGCTGATCCGCATCGGCCAGGTTGCTCAGCTCGAAACGCACTGGCCTGGTCGCGCTGGTGGCCTGCTCGACCAGCTGCACCACAGTCACCGGCACATCGAGAATCTCACCGGGATTCAGCTGCAACTGCTGCGGGGCGTCCAGGCGCAGGCCGGGGCTGTCGACCAGCGTCAGGCCATAGCGCTGGGGCTGCTGGGTCTTGTTGATAACCTTGAGCAGGTAGGTGTTCTCGACCTGCCCCAGCTGGTTTTCGCGGAACATGCTGCGGTCCTTGGCCGAGTCGATGGACAGCATCGAGCGCGCGCTCAAGGCCCAGATAAAGGCTCCGATCATCAGCACCAGGGCGATGCCATAGCCGATCAGCCGGGGCCGCAGCCAGTGGGTCTTGCCGCCTTGCAGTTCACGCTCGGAGTGATAGCCGACCAGGCCTCGGGCGTAGCCCATCTTGTCCATGACCGAATCGCAGGCGTCGATGCAGGCACCGCAACTGATGCAGTCGATCTGCAGGCCATCACGGATATCGATGCCGGTGGGGCACACCTGCACGCACATATAACAATCGATGCAATCGCCCAGGCCCTCGGCCTTGTGCTCGCTGTCCTTCCTGCGCGGGCCACGGCCTTCGCCGCGCTTGGCGTCGTAGGCCACCAGCAGGGTGTCATCGTCGAACATCGCACTCTGGAAGCGCGAGTATGGGCACATATGCACGCAGACCTTCTCGCGCAGCCAGCCTGCGTTGAGGTAGGTGGCGGCCATAAAGAACAACACCCACACCAGCGTACCGCCCTCCAGTTGCAGGCGCAGCAGGTCGCTGGCCAGCGGGCGGATCGGCGTGAAGTAACCGATAAAGGTCAGCGCCGTGAGCAGGCTGACCGCCAGCCAGATTGCGTGCTTGGCGCTGCGCCGCGCCAGCTTGTGCAGCGACCAGGGCGCGGCATCTAGCTTGATCCGCTGATTGCGCTCGCCTTCGGTAACTTTCTCCGCCCACATGAATACCCAGGTCCACACACTCTGCGGGCAGGTGTAGCCACACCACACCCGCCCAGCCACCACGGTAATGGTGAACAGGCCAAAGGCGGCAATGATCAGCAGCGCCGAGAGCAGGGTGAAATCCTGCGGCCAGAAGGTCGCGCCAAAGATGTAATAGCGATGCTCGGCCAGGTTCCACAGCACTGCCTGACGGCCGTCCCAGTCCAGCCAGGCGGTGCCGAAGAAGATCAGAAACAGCAGGCCGGCACCGTACAGGCGCAGATTGCGAAAGCGGCCGCTAAAACTGCGGGTATGAATCGGCCCGCCGGCCTGGGAAGGCGTCAGGCGGATAGGCTGGCGCGGGTCGATGGTCTCGATGATCTGCGCGGGAATACGTTCGCTCATTACGGGCCTCGTCGGGCTTTATCAGGCGAGGCGAATGATGCGAGCGCGGGTATTTGGATAACAGACTCAGGTTTTCAAATAAAAAGCGGATCAGATGGGGCTGGGCTATAGAGGGGGTGAGGATTTGATGGTAGCAAGCGGCCCTTATGTCAGGCAGAAACCGCCCAGGAGCTGCCTTTTCAACATCAATACCCTGGTCTGTTCCAGAGTGCCCGCTGGGCAGGCGGGCTGATCAGCGCTTAACGCCTGTTTCGCGCAGTGCCTCAAGCACCAGGGTAAACGCCGGGGAGGGCTGTCGGCGGCTGGGGTAATACAGGTAATAGCCGGCGAAGGGCGCACACCAGTCGTCCAGCACGCGCACCAGACGGCCTTCTTCGATATGCGGGGTGAACTCTTCCTCCGGTAGGAAGGCAATGCCCAGCCCCTCCAGCGCCGCCACGACTATATGCGGTGTGCTGTTGAGCGTGACCTGACCATCGACACGCACATTCAACTGCCGGCCCCGACGCTCGAACTCCCAGACGTACAGCCCGCCATGGGTCGGAAAGCGCATGTTGATGCAACGGTGTGCGGTCAGATCAGCAGGGGTTTTGGGGATCGGGTTCGCTGCGAAGTAGGCGGGCGCGGCCACGGCAGCCATGCGCAGTTTGGGGCCTATGGGCACGGCGATCATGTCCTTGTCGATGGTGTCGCCCAGGCGCACGCCAGCATCGAAGCGGTCCGCAACGATGTCGCGCAGTCCATAGCTGACATCGAACTCCACCTTGATATCGGGATACTCACGCAACAGCGGCGCGACTCGCGGCAGCAGCGTGGTGCGCAGCACGTGATCACCACAGGTGATGCGCACGGTGCCGGCCGGCTTGTCGCGTAGTTCTGTGAGTACGTCCAGCTCCTCTTCGATCTCGTCGAAACGATGGCCAATAGCCTGCAGCAACTGCTCGCCAGCCGCCGTGGGCGAAACGCTGCGGGTGGTGCGGGTGAGCAGGCGAATCTGCAGGCGTTTCTCCAGGCCGCTAATGGCCTGGCTCAGCGCCGACTGGCTGACGCCCAGCACGGCGGCGGCGCGGGTAAAACTGCCTTCCCGCGCGACGGTCACGAAGGACAACAGATCGTTGAGGTTGCGTCTGACCATGGTGGTTTCTTTCAGTGCTATTGATTAGTCCTGCTTATAGCCTCTTTAAGGATTCATTAGCTAGTTGCATCTGTCGCTATTCGTAAGAATGCCGTTATGAAAAAGCCCATCTTTCTCTCTACTCGCTGGATCTGGTGCCAGGCACTGCTTAGCAGCCTGCTGGGCCTGTCGCTATGGGGCGCTGGAAGTGCTCTGGCTGCCGAGGATTTGCCCATGAAAATTCATCTGGATGTCGATGGCCAAAGCGTTACCGCGACGCTGGACGACAGCGCCGCTGCCCGTGATTTCGCCACGCTGTTGCCGCTCTCTATGACGCTTGAGGACTACGCCGTAATCGAGCGTATCGCCTACCTGCCGCGCAAGCTGGTCACCACTGGGGCACCGGCCGGGGTGAAGCCTGAAGCGGGCGACATCAACTACTACGCACCCTGGGGCAATCTGGCGATTTTTGTCGGCGGCAAGTCCTATGACCGCGGCCTGGTGCGCCTGGGCAGAGTGGATACGGGCCTTGAGGCGTTGCACCGGCCGGGGCCGCTAAAGGTAAGGATCGAGCGCATTACGGACTGACGTCCCGCAACCTGAATCGCGGGCGCTTTGCCGTCTGCCTGGAACACCCAATCCTGGAGATTTCACCATGAGCAAACAAAAAAACGATCGGCGCGACTTTCTCAAAGCGGTGGGCACCGGCGTATTCGCGCTGAGTGTTCTGGCGACCACGGGCAGCTCGGTATTCGCGGCGCAAGCGCCGGCAGCGCCAGATATGTCCAACGGTGCAGACAATTTCTACACCAGCGCGCAGGTGACGGTGGAGAAGGTGCGGTTCAAAAACCAGTACCAGATGAACGTCGCCGGCAATCTCTATATGCCGAAGAACTTCAGCCGCGCTAGCGCCCATCCGGCGATTATCGTCGGGCACCCGATGGGGGCGGTGAAGGAGCAAAGCGCCAACCTCTATGCCACCAAGATGGCGGAGCAGGGCTTCGTGACCCTGTCAATCGACCTGCCGTTCTGGGGCGAGAGCGAAGGTGAGCCCCGCAACCTGGTGGCACCGGATATCTACGCGGAAGCCTTCAGTGCGGCGGTGGACTTTCTCGGCACCCAGGCCTTTGTCGACCGGGCGCGCATCGGGGTGATTGGCATCTGCGGCAGCGGCAGCTTTGTGATCAGCGCGGCCAAGCTCGACCCGCGTATGAGAGCTATCGCCACGGTCAGCATGTACGACATGGGCGCGGCCAACCGCCATGCGCTGCAACGCTCACTAACCCTGGAACAGCGCAAGGCGATCATTGCCGAAGCGGCTGAGCAGCGTTATGTGGAGTTCACCGGCGGCGAGACGCAGTACACCAGCGGCACCGTGCACCAACTGGATGAAAATACTCACCCCATTCAGCGCGAGTTCTATGACTTCTACCGCACGCCACGCGGCCAGTTCACACCCAAAGGCCAGTCGCCGCTGCTGACCACGCACCCGACGCTGACCAGTAACGTCAAGTTCATGAACTTCTACCCGTTCAATGACATCGAGACGATTTCGCCGCGACCCATGCTGTTTATCGCGGGTGAGAATGCACACTCGCGGGAGTTCAGCGAAGACGCTTACCGCCTCGCTGGCGAACCGAAGGCCTTGCATATTGTTCCGGGTGCCGGCCACGTTGATCTGTACGATCGGGTAAAGCTGATTCCTTGGGAACGCCTCACCGAGTTCTTCAAGCGGAATCTGGCTGCTAAGCAGTGACCGCAGCTGTTACGGCATTCTCTGCCGCCGCTGCCACACGACAGATGTGGAGTGCGGTTGGCTCGATGGCCATGTGTGTGGGCTTGCTGATCGCCGCGGAGTTTATGCCGGTTAGCCTGCTGACACCGATTGCCGCCGACCTGGATGCCAGCAATGGCCTGGTCGGGCAGGCTATTTCTGTTTCGGGGCTCTTTGCGGTTATCAGCAGTCTGCTGATTGCCGGTGCCGTTGCCCGCTGGAATCGCCGTCATGTGCTGCTGGGGTTGACGCTGATCATGCTGGTCTCGCTGCTGCTGATTGCGGCAGCGCCCAACTTCCCGGTACTGATGACTGCTAGGGCGTTATTGGGCGTGACCATTGGCGGCTTCTGGGCACTGGCGACCGCAACCATCATGCGCCTGGTGCCGGCGCACTCACTGCCCAAGGCGCTCGGTGTGCTCTATACCGGTAACGCCGTGGCAGTGGCGTTTGCCGCGCCGATTGGCAGTTATCTGGGTGGGCTGATTGGCTGGCGTGGGGTGTTCTGGGCACTGGTGCCCTTGGCTATCGTCAACCTGCTGTGGCAGTGGCGCAGCCTGCCATCCATGCCTGCGCAGGCGCGCTCAACGGCGCGTCGCGTCAATTTGTTTGGGCTGCTGCGGCGGCGCAATGTCGCCTTCGCCATGCTCGGCGTGATGCTCTCGTTCGCGGGGGCGTTTTCCACCTTCACCTATCTGCGGCCATTTCTCGAAATACGCACAGGTGTGGATCTTCGTCAGCTGTCTTTGCTGCTACTTGGCCTGGGCCTGGCCGGATTTGTCGGCACCTACGGGGCCAGCGCACTGCTGGGGCGGCATCTGTATCGACTGCTGGCTTTGTTGCCGCTGGCACTGGCGGCCACGACCCTGGCGTTTCTGTTGTTTGGTCATCGGCTCTGGCCGGCCGCACTGTTGTTGATTGTCTGGGGCGCGCTGAATGCGGCGATCCCCGTGGCGTGGTCCACCTGGCTGGCGCAAGGCATCGCCGATGAGCCAGACGCCGGCGGTGGGCTGATGGTGGCGGCAATTCAGCTGGCGATCATGCTGGGCGCTGGATTGGGCGGGCTGCTTCTCGATCATCTGTCGCTTAGCGCAACCTGGCTGGGTGGGGCTGTGATGCTGCTGCTTGCCGCACTGGTTGTGGGCAGCGGTCGCCGTTTACAGCCTGGGTTTGCCACTGCTTGAATAGCAATACCTGCCATCAGCTGTAGCCACGCTGCTGCGGGTCATTTGCGCAAAAAATCGGGGACAGACCACGATATTGGTGCTGCTGAGGGACTGTTTCTGATTGAAAGCGAACGTTTAGCGCAGGAAAAATCCCCTCCGCCCGCCAAACCCCGCCAAGACTGAATACACTATGCCCCCGACTACCCTGGGCCATAGATATGGCTGCATCGCACAAGGAACTCGCCTCCATGGCCTCCGCAGATAAACAGCAAAAACGCGCCCAGCGGGCCAAAGCCAAGGCCAAGCAGAACCGTTCGGGCAAGGCCAAGGCCAATGTCGTCCATCCGCTGCTGGCCAATCCGCTGATCAACGAGCCGTTCGATGATGTGGAAATCGACTTGAGCACCTTCGACTTCAAGGACATCGAGGAGAACGGTTTCGACCCGGCGCTTTTCGACGATCTGTTCCAGACGATGAGGCTCGGCGAGGGCATCAGCCTGCTGGCGATGTGTCTGGTGTTCCTGCAATACCCGGTGCTGGAGCTGGTGGTCGCCGAGGAGGCGGAGGACGCGGCCACCGACTTTATGATGGGCCTGCTGATCACCTATCGCGGGATCTTCCACGATGAAGACGAAGACACGGCAGTGGAGTGGATCGGCAGCGACGCCTTCCAGCATGCCTATAACGAAGCGTCGATGATCCTGCAGAAGAAGAACGCGCGCGGCACCTCAGGCACCCGCGGCTAGCCAAGCGCCGAGCGGGCCATCTGCTCCGTATTTTTCCGCCGGATCTGCAGCTGTTTCGCTATCGGGGCCGCGCGCATAGTGTGGCCGTCGATAACAGCCGAGGCCGCCGATGTACCAATA
This sequence comes from uncultured Pseudomonas sp., assembly GCA_964578635.1. GTDB lineage: Bacteria > Pseudomonadota > Gammaproteobacteria > Pseudomonadales > Pseudomonadaceae > Aquipseudomonas. The sequence goes on along the minus strand of CAZOEC010000009.1, from coordinate 50,545 downwards.
CGATGAATACGACCGCGCTCTGGTGCGTGAGCGCGTGGCGCAGTTTCGCGATCAGATCGAGCGGCGGCTCAGCGGCGAGTTGAGCGAGGAAGAGTTTCTGCCGCTGCGTCTGCAGAACGGCCTCTACATGCAAAAGCATGCCTATATGCTGCGCGTGGCGATTCCTTACGGCACGCTGTCCGCGCGGCAACTGCGCACCCTGGCGGGCATCGCCCGGGATTACGACCGCGACTACGGGCACTTCACCACCCGGCAGAATATCCAGTTCAACTGGATCGAGCTGGAGCAGGTCGGCGACATTCTCGAACGCCTGGCCGAGGTCGAGATGCATGCCATCCAGACCTCCGGCAACTGCGTGCGCAATATCACCACCGAGGCCTTCGCCGGGGTCGCCGCCGACGAGTTGCTCGACCCGCGACCCTTGGCGGAGATCCTGCGCCAGTGGTCGACGGTCAATCCGGAATTTCTCTACCTGCCGCGCAAGTTCAAGATCGCCCTGTGCGCCGCGCAGGAAGACCGCGCGGCGGTGATGATGCACGACATCGGCCTGTACCTGTATCGCGATGCAGCCGGCGAGTTGCTGCTGCGGGTGATGGTCGGCGGCGGTTTGGGGCGCACCCCGATCCTCAGCCAGCAGATCCGCGAGGGCCTGCCCTGGCAGCATCTGCTGTCCTACGTCGAAGCCGTGCTGCGGGTTTACAACCGCCACGGCCGGCGCGACAACAAGTACAAGGCGCGGATCAAGATCCTGGTCAAGGCCCTGGGCATCGAGGCCTTCGCCCGGGAAGTCGAGGCCGAGTGGCAACAGATCAAGGACGGCCCGGCGGAGCTGACCGCGGCCGAGTATCAGCGGGTCGCAGCGGCCTTCGTCGCGCCGCCCTACGCCAGCCTGGATGACGCCGACCTGGCCTACGGCAGCGCCCTGGCCCGCGATCCGGGCTTCGCCCGCTGGGTCTCGCGCAATGTGCGCCCGCACCGGGTGGCGGGCTACGCCTCGGTGGTGCTGTCGACCAAGCCGGCCACCGATTCGCCGCCCGGGGATGTGACCTCGGCGCAGATGCACGCCATCGCCGACCTGGCGGAGGACTACGGCTTCGGCGAGATCCGCATCGCCCACGAACAGAATGTGGTGCTGCCGGATGTGCCCAAGGCCGATCTGCATGCTCTCTACCAGCGCGCCCTGAGCCATGGCCTGGGCACCGCCAATATCGGCCTGCTGACCGACATGATCGTCTGCCCAGGCGGCGATTACTGCGCCCTGGCCAATGCCAAGTCGATCCCCGTCGCCCAGTCAATCCAACAGCGTTTTGCCGACCAGGACGCTCTGCACAAGCTCGGCGAGCTGAGCCTGAATATCTCCGGCTGCATCAATGCCTGCGGCCATCACCATATTGGCAATATCGGCATCCTCGGCGTGGATAAGAACGGCAGCGAGTGGTACCAGGTGACCATCGGCGGTGCCCAGGGCAAGGCCAGCGCCCTGGGCAAGGTGATTGGGCCTTCGTTCAGCGCGGCGCAGATTCCCGAGGTGATCGCAGGCCTGGTCAAGACCTTCAGCGACTACCGCGAGGTCGACGAACGCTTCGTCGATACGGTGCAGCGCATCGGCCTCGAACCCTTCAAGGAACAGGTCTATCGCAAGACCCAGGAGCCGGCATGAACAACCTGATTCGCTTGAGCGCCGGCCAGGCCCGGGTGGTTGAGGATGATCCCTGGCAGTGGCTGCGCGAACCGGACCAGGCGCGGCCCGCTGGCCCGTTGATCCTGCCGCTGGCGGCCTGGCTGGCGCGCCAGGATCAGGCGACGCTTGCGGGCCAGCGTTTCAGCCTGGATGGCCTGTGCCTGGCCCCGGACGATGAGGTCGAGAGTATTGCGGCCTATTTGCCGGTGTTACCGCTGATCGCCATCGAATTTCCCAGCTTTCGCGACGGTCGCGGTTACAGCCAGGCCTACCTGCTGCGTACCCGGCTGGGCTGGACCGGCGAGCTGCGTGCGCTCGGCGATGTCTTGCGCGACCAGCTCAGCCATATGCGCCAGTGCGGCTTCGATGCCTTCGCCGTGCGCGAAGACAAATCCGCCGAAGACGCGCTCAAGGGCCTGGCCGGCATGAGCGTGCTCTACGGCCGCTCGGCCATCGAACCACGGCCGCTTTTTCGCCGCCGTGGCGGCGCTGGAACATAAGCCTGGCAGGCTGCTAGCGGCCGTTCTGTAGTTGCTGGAGTGCGCCGTCGACCAGTGCCAGCAGTTCATCGATGGCCTGGGTGGCACGCTGGAAGTAGGCCTTGGCGGCAATCACCGGCTGCTCCCGGCCCAGCAGTTCCTGCTCGATGCAGTGCACAAAATCCTCCACCACCTGTTCGCAACGGCGCAGGTGGAAGGCGCTGGCCTGCGGGTGTTGGGTCGCGTGCTGCTGCAGGGTGTCGAAGGCGCTGCCGGCCTGCAGCTGGATCTTCTGCTGGAGAAAGCGCAGGCGCACGCGCTGTTCGGCACTGCTTTGCCCCGCCGCGGCGATGCCGGTGCCCAGGGCGCGGGCCTGGCCGGCCCATTCCGCCGCCTGCAGCACATCGCGCCAGATGCACGGCAGGTAGCTCAGCTCGGCGCGGCCGTTGCTCAGGTCGATTTCGCTGGCCACATCCTCCATCAGAAAGATGCTGTTGCGAATGATCAGGTGGTGCTGCGCCAGGTTGTTGGCCGGGTCGTTGCTGCGGCCGTCGCGCATCCGCGACCAGTGATCGATCAGGCCGCTCCAGGCATCTTTATGGGTGCTGGCGAGGGCCTGGGCGGTGCCGATATGGCGGTCCAGTTCCTGGCGGGTGGTGGCCAGGTCCTGGCTCAGGCTCTGGTCGCCGCAGAGCACGCCATTGCTCAGGCCGCGATGGCGCTGCAGGCCGGCAATCAGGGCGCGCAGCAGGCTTAGCTGGTGGATATTCAACTGCCTGTGCTGCAGCTTCTGCAGGCGCATGCGCCGATGCAGGCCGTAGCAGAGCAGGCCGAGCAGCAGCAGGGTGGCGGCGCTGGCCAGTAACGTGGTGAGTTCAGGCATGGTGCTTACCCCGTCAGATGAGCCAGATGGTGGGCGATGGTGCGGGCCTGATCGGCCGCCTGCAGGTTGTCGGCATTGCCCTGGCGCACGCGGTCGGCCAGCTCGGCGATTTCCGCCACGGCTTTGCCTTGCTGCTCGGTGCTGACCGCCACCTGTTCGACCTGTTCAGTCAGGTGGCGGGTGCGCTGCTGCACCTGGCCGAGCAGCTCGCGCACCGTGGCCGAGCTGTCTGCACTGCGATGGGCCAGCTCGGCGAGGCTGGAGACCTGCACCGTGGCACTCTGGATATGGGCCTGGACGGATTCGATATTGCGGCTGATTTCGGCCGCCGATTCCTGGCTGTGCAGGGCCAGGCGGCGCACCTCGTCGGCCACCACGGCGAAGCCGCGGCCGCTTTCCCCGGCGCGCGCGGCCTCGATGGCGGCATTTAGCGCGAGCAGATTGGTTTGCGTGGCAATGCCGCGGATGGTGCCGGACATCTCATTGATGGTGTGCGAGTTGCTGTGCAATTGCAGGATCAGCTCGTTGGTGGCGATGGCCTGCTGCGCCATCTCGGACACCTGCTGCACCAAATTGGTGAGCTGTTCGATGCTGTCGGCCAACTGCCCGCTGGCCAGTACGCTGGTCTGCCGAGACTCATCCGCCAGCACCGCCACCTGGACAATGCTGACATTCAGCTGCTCGACCGCCGCCGCCGCGACGGTGGCCGACTCGCTCTGCCCCTCGGCGTTGCGGGTCACCAGGGCGGCGCTTTGTTCGAGCTCGTGGGAGGAGTGGGAGATTTCATCCAGACGCTGCTGCAACAGCTGCTGCTGGCGCTGGGCCTGATGCAGCCACTGCTGCAGGCTGCGCCCGATAGGTTGCAGCAACAGCCATTGCGCGCCGCCAAAGGGTTGCTGCGCACCTTGTGGCGTGGCGCTTTCGCAATACTGCTGGAGGCGTTCGAGCTCCTGCGCCAGGGACCACAGCGAGGCAATGGCCAGATAGGCCAGCAAGGCCCAGAGCGGGGCGCTGGGCAGCTGGGGGAACAGGCCCATCGTCACGAAGCCGGCCAGCGCCACCAGCAATTGCAGGCGCAGCATGCCGGTCATGCCCAGTTCGCGCAGGAGCAGAAGCCCGGGGTAGGTAAGCCACTTCATGGTTGCGGTACTCCAGTCACCAAAAAAAACGCCTGAAGCCCTGCGAGCTTTCCGCAGCGGGTCCAGGCGCCATTGCCTTGCAGGAACGAGTTCTGTCGATCTGATCTGTCGATGTGGAGTGTTACGCAAGAGTGATGCCATGCAGGCCGGCGGGTGCTGGCACTGCGGCAATCTGCAGAGGAGGGCGTGGCGCTGCGCCTGCTGGGCCATGGTCTTCGACCAATGGATCGGGGTGGCGCTTTTATCCTTGAGCCAGCCGTTGGCAGCTGTGGCAGTATACCCCTATGGGTATATTTCAATAGGCAATGGGAGGATGTATGCGCTGCACGACTGCAATGCTTTTGGCTTCGCTGAGCATGGGGGCTTATGCCGACAATTATCGGGCGCTGACCGCCGAGGGGGCCGCGCTGATTCCGCCCTTTCAGCAGCAGCTTCTGGCTACGGTCAAGACTGCGATGCAGTCCGGCGGGCCGGTCAAGGCCGTGGAGGCCTGTCAGTTGCTGGCCCCGCAGATCGCCAGCGAGCACAGCCAAAGCCCGTGGAAGGTTGGGCGCACGGCCTTGAAGGTGCGCAACCCGGCCAATGCCGCGGATGCCTGGGAGCAGCAGGTGCTGGAACAGTTCGCCAGGCGCGCAGAGGCCGGCGAGCCGCTTGCCGATATGCTGCACTCGGAAGTGGTCGAGGGTGAGCTGCGCATGATGAAGGCCATTGCCACCGGCGAGCCCTGCCTGGCCTGTCACGGCAAGCAGATAGAGCCGGCGCTGGCTGCGGTGATTGATGTAGGCTACCCGCAAGACGAGGCACGCGGCTTTGCCCTGGGCGAGCTGCGCGGTGCCTTCACATTGCGGCGTACTGTAGATGATGGAAATGATTGAAACCGAACAGTTGCAACACCGGGATGCCCTGCTCAAGCGTCTGGCCCGTGTCGAGGGCCAGATACGCGGCATCCAGGCCATGATCAGGCGCGGCGATGAATGCGAGTCCATTGCCCAGCAGTTCAGCGCCGCGCGCAAGGCGCTGGATAAGGCCTATCAGGAAATGCTCATCTGCCTGGCCGAGGAGGCCATCCTCAGCCCGGAGCAGAGCAACCAGGAAAAGCTCGCGCAGCTGCGGGCCATCTTCACCAAGTACAGCTGATGGCCTGGCAGGCCGTTGAAAAAGGCGCTGTACCCGGACTCTGTTGCGTTCGGGCACTCGGTGCCTAAATCTAGAAGCTGACTCCGCAGGGGGCGCCGGGCGCACCAGGCGTCTGTGGCACCACCGGTGTTGGTCTTGGTGCGCATGGCGCACCCTACGGTCTGGGCTCCAGGGTTTTCTGGCCGGCTTGCGGGGCCAGGGTTTTCAGGGCCTCAAACTGGCTGATAAATACCTGCCCGCCAAAGTCGTCGAGAAAGCTGGAGCGGCGTAGCTGGTCCATCACCGGGCCCTTGACCTCGGACAGGTGCAACTGCACCCCAGCGGTGCGCAGACGCTCGACTATGGCTTCCAGCGAGTCCAGGGCGCTGGCGTCGATCAGGTTGACCCCCGAACACATCAGCACCAGATGGCGGACCTGCGGGCGGCTGGCGATCAGCTCGCCAATGCGATCTTCCAGGTAGCGTGCATTGGGGAAGTACAGGCTCTCGTCGACCCGCAGCGACAGCACGCTGGGCGACTCGATCACGGCGAAGCGCTCGACATTGCGAAAGTGCTCGCTGCCCGGCACCTGGCCGACCACGGCCATATGCGGCTGGCTGGTGCGCCAGAGAAACAGCAGCAGCGACAGGCCGACGCCGAGCAGGATGCCGGCTTCCACGCCGATCAGCAGCACGCCGAGGATGGTCGCCAGCTGAGCCGCGCCGTCCTGGCGCGAGTAGCGCCAGGTGCGGCGCAGCGAACCGAGATCGACCAGGCTGAGCACCGCGATGATGATGGTGGCGGCCAGCACCGCCTGCGGCAGGTTGTGCAGCAGTGGCGTCAGCAGCATCACGCTGAGGGCGATGCCGGCGGCGGTGAACACCCCGGCCATGGGCGTTTGCGCGCCGGCGTCATGGTTGACCACCGAGCGGGCGAAGCCGCCGGTGACCGGGAAGCCGCCGCTGAATGCCGAGCTGAGGTTGGCCGCGCCGAGGCCGAGCAGTTCGTTGTCGGGTTCGATGCGCTGGCGGCGCTTGGCGGCCAGGGTCTGGCCCACGGAGACCGATTCGACAAAGCCCACCAGGCTGATCAGCAGCGCCGCCGGCAGCAGTTGCAGGGCCAGGCTCAGATCCAGGGTGGGCAGGGTCAGGCCCGGCAAACCCTGGGGAATGGCCCCGACCACCTTGACTCCGGCCTGATCCAGCTGCAGCAGCGATACCGCGACGATGGCGACGACTATGGCCAGCACCGGGCCGGCTTTGGCCAGGTTACCCGCCATGGGCGCGGACAGCCCCAGGCGCTGCAGCAGGGTTTTCAGGCGCGCGCGTGCCCACCACAGCCAGGCCAGGCTCAGCAGGCCGATCAGCAGGGTCGGCCAATGCATCATCGGCAGACTCTGCCAGAGCTGCGGCAGGATCTGCCGCAGGCTTTCGCCCGAGGCCGATACGCCCAGCAGGTGTTTGAGCTGGCCAACGGCGATCAAGATGCCCGAGGCGCTGATAAAGCCGGAAACCACCGGGTGACTGAGAAAATTGGCGAGAAAGCCCAGGCGCAGCAGGGCCATCAGGGCGAGGATCAGGCCCGACAACAGGGCCAGCAGCATGGCAGCGCCGATATATTCGGCGCTGCCGGCGGGGAATAGCGGGGCCAGGGCGGCCGCGGTCATCAGCGACACCACCGCCACCGGGCCGACCGCCAGGGTGCGGCTGGAGCCGAACAGGGCATAGGCCAGCAGCGGCAATATGCTGGCATAGAGGCCGGTGACCGGCGGCAGACCGGCGAGCATGGCGTAGGCCAGGCTCTGCGGTATCAGCATCAGCGTCACGATCAGCGCCGCCAGGCCATCCTGGGCGGCGCTTGCGCGGTCGTAGCGCCGGCCCCAGTCCAGGCACGGCAGCCAGCGGCTCAGTTTCATTTACCTGGTTCCTTGCCGAAGTCGCAGGCGGCCGGGGCTTCAACCGGCAGCGGCTCATGGGGCAGGCGCTTGGGCCCCGCCAGCCATTCGTGGCCGCGCAGCATCATGTCGAAGTAGATGCTGGGCATCGCCTTGACCTTCAGCTCCCAGGCCAGGCGGCGCGGTATGGCGGGGTCGAGGGGGAAGGTCGGCAGCAGCTTGCCGCCGTAGCCGAACTCAGCGAGTACCACCTTGCCGCGCTCCACCGTCAGCGGGCAGGAACCATAGCCGTCGTACAGCGCCCGTGGGCCCTTGCCGGCGAGTACCGCGACAACGTTTTCTGCGACTACCGGTGCCTGCTTGCGCACTGCGGCGGCGGTCTTGGCGTTGGGCGCGGCGCACACATCGCCGAGGCTGAAGATATTGCCGAAGCGCGGGTGGCGCAGGGTTTCATGATCGGCTTCGACCCAGCCGTCGGCATTGGCCAGCGGGCTCTGGCGGATAAACTCCGGCGCGCGCTGGGCGGGCACGGCATGCAGAAAGTCGAAGGATTTCTCGATGGTCTGGCTGTTGCCTACGGCGTCGACCTGCTTGAACCAGGCCTTGCGCGCCGGGCCGTCCACCGCGCTCAGGGTGGTGTTGAAGGCCAGCCCCACGCCGTAGCGCTCGACGTACTTCATCAGTGGCGGCACAAAGGTCGGCACGCCGAACAGCACCGCGCCGGCGGAGCAGAATTCCACGTCGATATCCTTCAGCACACCCTCTTTGCGCCACCAGTCGCAGGACAGGTACATGGCCTTCTGCGGCGCACCGGCGCATTTGATCGGCATCGGCGGCTGGGTAAACAGCGCGCGGCCCTGGCGCAGGTTCTGCACCAGTTGCCAGGTGTAGGGGGCCAGTTCGAACTGGTAGTTGGAGGTGACGCCGTTCTTGCCCAGGGTTTCCCTGAGCCCTTCCACCGCATCCCAGTGCAGGCTCAGGCCGGGGCAGACGATCAAGGCGCGATAACCCACCCGGCTGCCGTCTTCGAGCACCACCCGCTGTTGCTCGGCTTCAAAGCCGGATACGGCGGCGCGAATCCACTGCGCGCCACGGGGGATGCACTGCGCCATCGGCCGTTCGGTGCGGGCGCGGTCGAAGATGCCGGCACCCACCAGGGTCCAGCCCGGCTGGTAGTAGTGCTGTTCGCGCGGTTCGACCACGGCGATGCGCAGGTGCGGATCGCGGCGCAACAGGCTGGCGGTTACTGCACAACCGGCCGCGCCGCCCCCCACCACCAGTACGTCGTAGCGTTGGGTGGGTGTGGTAGCGGCGTGCGCTGCCGCGACGGGGGCGTTCTGCCAGCGCTGTTCCAGGCGCTGGGCCAGGCCGCTAAGGTCATAGCCATTATCCCGTGCAGTTTGCAGCAGGGTCAGCGGGTCCAGATGATGGGCTTCGCTTAGCGCCCAGAGGCTGGTGGAGCGGGTGCCGGTGCGGCAGAACGCCAACACCGGGCCGCGCACCTGGGCGAGCAACTCGGCGAAGGCCGCCACATCGGCATCGCCGATCTGGCCCGAAATCACCGGCAGATGGTGGTACTCCAGACCGCTGGCCTGGGCCGCTGCCTGCATCTCGGCCGAGCCGGGCTGACCTTCGCCTTCGCCGTCCGGACGGTTGTTGATCACGCTGCGAAAACCGGCGGCGGCCAGGGTGCCCATGTCTGCTGGCTGCAGTTGTGCAGCCACGGCGATAAAGGGCGTCAGGCGCTTGAGCGAATCCATGGGCATCACCTCAGAGCTGGTCGAGGGGGATTTTCAGGTAGCGGGTGCCGTTGTCCTCGGCGGGCGGCAGTTGCCCGCCGCGCATGTTCACCTGCACCGACGGCAGGATCAGCGTCGGCATGCCCAGTGTGGCGTCGCGGGCGCTGCGCATGGCGACGAAGTCCGCCTCGCCGATGCCCTCATGTACGTGCACGTTGTGCTCGCGCTGCTCGGCGACCGTGGTCTCAAACAGATAGTCGTCACGGCCCGGGGCCTTGTAGTCATGGCACATAAACAGGCGCGTTGCATCCGGCAGGGCGAACAGCTTGCGGATCGACTGGAACAGCGTGTGGGCATCGCCGCCGGGGAAGTCGCAGCGTGCGGTGCCGTAGTCGGGCATAAACAGGGTGTCGCCGACAAAGCCGGCATCGCCGATCAGGTAGGTCATGCACGCCGGGGTATGGCCGGGGGTGTGGATGGCCCGGGCCTCGATAGCGCCGATTTGGAAGCTGTCGCCATCCTTGAACAGATGGTCGAACTGGCGGCCATCGGTGGCGAACTCGGTGCCGGCGTTGAACAGCTTGCCGAAGGTGTTCTGCACGATGGTGATGTTCTCGCCAATCGCCAGCTGCCCACCCAGCTCACGCTTGAGGTAGGGCGCGGCCGAGAGGTGGTCGGCGTGCACGTGGGTTTCCAGCAGCCAGTCCACCTGCAGCTGGTGGTCTTTCACGTACTGGATCAGGCGATCGGCGCTGTTGTGCGAGGTGCGCCCGGAGGCGGGGTCGTAGTCCAGCACCGAGTCGATGATGGCGCAGCGTTTGCTGCCGGGGTCGGTGACCACATAGCTGTAGGTGTAGGTGGCAGGGTCAAAGAATGCTTGGACTTGGGGTTGCATAACGGTGCTCCTCTCAGATACCCCTTGGGGTATTTATTTAAGGAAGAGCGTAACTATTTTTCAGTTCTATGCATAGATTAAAAAGGAATATGGCTGGGCGGTGTTGCGTCAGGCAGCCATATGCTTTTTCAACTGGCTGAAAATAAAGGCTTTATGGGGTGGTTCGACATTGGTCGTAGGGCGATGGATGGCGACGACTGCCACGGGTTCATGCTTTGAGCAATCAACCCATGGCAGCGCGTCGCCGGGAGCTAGGGCTCCTTACTCGATGGCCTCGTAGGGCAGGCCGACGTAGTTTTCCGCAATGGTCTTGCGCCCGGCCTCGGAGCCGACGAAGTAGTCCAGTTCGGTCTGCTGCATGCGCTGGCTGAAGGCATCGGTGTCGGGGAATTTGTGCAGCATCGAGGTCATCCACCAGGAGAAACGCTCGGCCTTCCAGATGCGCTTGAGGCACACCGCCGAGTAGTTTTCCAGCAGCTCATGACGGCCTTCGCGGTAGACCTTGAGCAGGATGCGATACAGGGTGCTGACATCGCTGGCCGCCAGGTTGAGACCCTTGGCTCCGGTGGGCGGAACGATATGCGCGGCGTCGCCGAGCAGAAACAGATGGCCGTATTGCATGGGCTCGACCACATAGCTGCGCAGCGGCGCGATGCTTTTCTCAATCGACGGGCCGGTGATCAGGCGTGCGGCGGTCTCGCTCGGCAGGCGGCTTTTCAGCTCGTCCCAGAAACGCTCATCGGACCAGTCCTCGACCTTCTCCTCGCTGCCCACCTGCACGTAATAACGGGTGCGGGTCGGTGAACGCATGCTGCACAGGGCGAAGCCGCGTTCGTGGTTGGCGTAGATCAGTTCCTCGTTGACCGGCGGGGTATCGGCCAGCACGCCGAGCCAGCCGAACGGGTAGACCCGCTCGAATTCCTTGAGCACGCCGGCCGGAATCGACTGCCGCGAGACGCCGTGGAAGCCGTCGCAGCCGGCGATATGCGCGCAGTCCAGGCGTACCGCTTCACCGTTATGGGTGAAGGTGACGTGGGGCCGCTCGCCCTTGAGTTCGTGCAACTGGGCGTCGGTGACGTTGTACAGGGTGATGCCGCCGCTGGCCTTGCGCGCTTCCATCAGGTCGCGGGTGACTTCGGTCTGGCCGTAGATCATCACCGTCTTGCCGCCGGTAAGCGCGTGCAGGTCGATGCGTTCGCGGCGGCCGTCGAAGGCCAGTTCGAAGCCGTCATGCACCAGGCCTTCGCGGTCCATGCGTTCGCTGACGCCAGCCTCGCGCAGCAGGTCGACCATGCCCTGTTCCAGCACGCCGGCGCGGATGCGGCCGAGCACATAGTCGGGGCTCTGGCGTTCGATGATGATGTTGTCGATACCGGCCTTGAGCAGCAGCTGGCCGAGCAGCAGGCCCGAGGGGCCGGCACCGATAATGGCGACTTGGGTGTTCATTGTTATTGTCCTTGGGGCGCAAGGCCTTGGTGGGTTCTCCTGTATTTTTGGTGGATTGCATCAGGCTTTGAAGGCACTATCCGATTATCTTTATGGACTTTTCGAGGGTGCTGGCGATGCATAAGGCTATCTACCCATTAAGTGTTGCCAGCCGTGCTGGCGGGTGCTGCGAAACCCGTAGGAGCGGCCTTGGCCGCGATGTTTTTCTATTGCGCCGCGATTCGCGGGCAAGCCCGCTCCTACAGGGGGCTGAGCATGTCGACAACAGCCAACTCAGACATAGCCATGAATAAAGCCTCTGTCGCGGCGGTGCCGGTATTCAAGCTGTATGGCGAAACGGCGGCCTGGCCGACGCCGGACCTGCTCCATTGCGAGTCGATTCCCGAGCGCAGTCGCCTGCACGACTGGGAGATCAAACCCCATCGGCATGGCGACCTGGTGCAGCTGCTGTATCTGCAGGGCGGCAGCGCCGAGCTGGAAGTGGAGGGCGTGGTTAGCCATGTGCAACAGCCGGCGCTGCAAGTGGTGCCGGCGCTTAGCGTGCACGGCTTTCGCTTTTCCCGGGATGTTCAGGGCCATGTGCTGAGCTTGGCCCTGCCGTTGGTGGAGCAGCTCGGCGCGGTGCTTGACAGTCCGCCGCTGGCACGCGCCGCCTGCTACCCGGCCGGTGAACAGCAGCGTTATCTGGACGCCCTGTTCGACTCCATCGCCGAGGAGTACAGCACCCAGCAGCCGGGGCGCGAGCTGATGCTGCAGTCACTGATCAGCGCCTTGCTGGTGTGGGTCGGCCGCCGTTCCCAGGCCCTGGCGCATGCCGAGACCCAGGGCCAGGACCGTGGTCGCGAACATCTGCAGCGCTTTACCCGCCTGCTGGAAAGCCACTTTCGCGAACACCGGCCCATCGAACAGTACGCCACCGAACTGGGCATCAGCGCCGCGCACCTCAATGCCCTGTGCCGACGCCTGGCCGGGCAGTCGGCCTTGCAGCTGATCAACCAGCGCCTGCTGCTGGAAGCCAAGCGCAGCCTGGTGTACACCGCCATGACCATCAATCAGGTGTCGGACAGCCTGGGCTTTTCCGAGCCGGCGTATTTTTCCCGTTTCTTCAAGCGCGGCTGCGGGCTGTCGCCCAAAGCCTTCCGCCTGCAGCGTTGAAGCCCTGCAGCGTTGAATCAGAGAGCCGTATGAATATCGACAACCGCATCAAGTTTCGCCATCTGCTGTGCTTTCTCGAAGTGGCGCGCCAGGGCAGCCTGGCGCGCGCCGCCGAGGTGTTGGCGATCAGCCAGCCGGCGGTGTCGAAGACCCTCAAGGAACTGGAGGAGGTTCTCGCCGCCAGCCTGTTCGACCGCAGCAAGCAGGGCGTTGTGCCGACCGCGGCCGGGCTGGCCTTTCTGCGCTACGCCGGGCCCAGCGTGCAGGCGCTGCGCGAGGGCGTGCGTAGCCTGCGCAGCGGCGAGCATGAGGCCGGGGTGGTGCGCCTCGGCGTGCTGTCGACGGTGGAAAGTTCGCTGCTGCCCGAGGTGGTGCGGCGTCTGCATAAGCAGCACGCGGCCCTGGTGGTGAGTGTGGTCACCGGGCCCAGCGCCCACCTGCTCGACCAGCTGCGGGTCGGCGCGCTGGACCTGGTGGTCGGGCGCATGACCGACAGCCCGCAGATCGAGGGGCTGACCTTCGAGCACCTGTACAGCGAATCGATGATCCTGGTGGTGCGTCCCGCTCACCCTTTGCTGCAGGCCGATCTGCAGGACCGCAGCCAGCTGGGCGACTACCCGGTGGTGCTGCCGCTGGCCGGTACCACCATCCGCCGCTATGCCGACAGCCTCTATGTGCAGTGCGGCATCGTGATGCCGCAACAGCGTCTGGAAACCCTTTCGGTAGCTCTGAGCCGGCGCTACGTGCAGTCCAGTGATGCGGTGTGGATTGCCCCGCAGGATGCTGTGCGTCAGGACCTGGCGCGCGGCGAGCTGCTGGAACTGGATATCGGCCTGCGTGAACCGGGCGGCTCGGTGGGCATCTGCAGCAACCCCACGGCGGCGCTGTCGCTGGCGGCGCAGTGGTGTTGTGAGGCCTTGCGTGAGGCGGCGGCGGACTACCGCGACGGGCTAGCAGGCTGTTGAAAAACTACCTGCGTTGCCATCGAGGCGTTAAAAACAGGCCGGGACGCGGCGTCTCAAAATGCTCATTTACAACTCGTAAACTGCGCTTTTTCGCCTGTTTTTGCCTTGCGCTGGCTGCCTCGCCAACGTTTTCAACAGTCTGCTTGATCCATAACCTATTGGTTATGGGTGGCGGCGATCTTTTCAATTTTCAGCCGTATGACTCTGCTTGAGACTGGGTGCCAAGCCTGCACCTATTCCAACAAGAGGAGATCGATATGGCCGACGCGCAGCACAGCCGCTTCGTCATTCGCGACCGCAACTGGCACCCCAAGGCCTTTACTCCGGACTACAAGACCTCCATTGCCCGCTCACCGCGCCAGGCGCTGGTGAGCATTCCGCAGTCGATCTCGGAAACCAGCGGGCCGGATTTTTCCCACCTGAAAATGGGCCAGTACGACAACGATCTGCTGCTCAACTTCAATAACGGCGGCCTGCCGGTGGGCGAGCGCATTATCGTCGCCGGGCGGGTTATGGATCAGTACGGCAAGCCGATCCCGCATACCCTGGTGGAGATGTGGCAGGCCAATGCCGGTGGCCGCTATCGGCACAAGAACGACCGCTACCTGGCCCCGCTTGACCCCAACTTCGGCGGCGTCGGCCGTGCCCTGACCGACAGCGAAGGGCGCTACAGCTTTCGCACCGTCAAGCCCGGCCCGTACCCCTGGCGCAACGGCCCGAACGACTGGCGCCCGGCGCATATCCACTTCTCCATCAGCGGCCCGTCGATTGCTACCCGCCTGATTACCCAGCTGTATTTCGAAGGCGACCCGCTGATCCCCATGTGCCCGATCGTCAAATCGATCGCCAACCCGGACGCGGTACAGAGCCTGATTGCCAGGCTCGATATGAGCGCGGCCAATCCCATGGATTGCCTGGCCTATCGCTTCGATATCGTGCTGCGCGGGCAGCGTCAGACTCACTTCGAGAATCGCTAAGGAGCGTTCTATGCCTATCGAACTGCTGCCGGAAACCCCTTCGCAGACTGCCGGTCCCTATGTGCATATCGGCCTGGCCCTGGCCGCCGCCGGCAACCCGAGCCGCGACCAGGAAATCTGGAATCAGATGGCCAAGCCTGGCGCGCGGGGCGAGCACATCACCCTAATCGGCCAGGTCTACGACGGCAATGGTCATCTGGTGCGCGACTCCTTTCTGGAGCTGTGGCAGGCCGACCATGAGGGCTGCTACGACAGCGCCTTCGACCTGGAGAAACCCTTCAACGGTTTCGCCCGCACCGCCACCACCTTCGATGCCGGCAGCGAGTGGAGCGTGCAGACGGTCAAGCCGGGAGTGGTGCTCAATGCCGCCGGGGTTGCCATGGCACCCCACGTCAACGTCAGCCTGTTTGCCCGTGGCATCAATATCCACCTGCAGACCCGCCTGTATTTCGACGACGAGGCCGAGGCCAACGCGCAGGATCCGGTGCTTAACCTGATCGAGCAGCCGCAGCGCCGCGAAACCCTGATCGCCAAACGTTGCGAGCTGGACGGTAAAACCGCCTATCGTTTCGATATCCGCATTCAGGGCGAAGGCGAGACGGTGTTCTTCGATTTCTAGCGGGCCGTTGAAAACCTAGGCATGTGAGGAAAAAGCGCTCTTGAGCAACCAACTGTTCGACCGTTACTTCATCGGCACCGCCATGGGCGCGGTGTTTTCCGACACCGGGCGGGTGCAGGGCATGCTCGATTTCGAGGCGGCCCTGGCCCGTGCCGAAGCCCGTGTCGGCCTGATTCCGCAGAGCGCGGTGGCCCCCATCGAGGCGGCCTGCCGCGCCGAGCGTTATGACTTTGCCGAGCTGGCCGAGGCCATTGCCCTGGCCGGCAACTCGGCGATTCCGCTGGTCAAGGCGCTCGGCCGGCAGATCGCCGCGGTTGATCCGCAGGCCGAACGCTATGTTCATCTCGGGGCCACCAGCCAGGATGCGATGGACACCGGTCTGGTGCTGCAACTGCGCCAGGCCTGCGCGCTGCTCGACGCCGATCTGGCGCAACTGGCCGAGGCCCTGGCGCTGCAGGCCGAGTGTTATGCCGACAGCGTGCTGCCCGGACGCACCTGGCTGCAGCACGCCACCCCGGTAACCCTGGGCATGAAGCTGGCCGGCAGCCTGGGTGCCATCACCCGCCACCGCCAGCGCCTGGCCGAACTCAAGCCGCGCCTGCTGGTGCTGCAGTTCGGTGGTGCGGCCGGCACCCTGGCTGCATTGGGCGAGCAGGGCTGGGCGGTGTCCGAGGCGCTGGCCGAGGAGCTGCAGCTGGCCTTGCCCGATCAGCCCTGGCACACCCAGCGCGACCGTTTAGTGGAGTTCGCCAGCTTGCTCGGCCTGATCGCCGGCAGCCTGGGCAAACTGGGGCGCGATCTGAGCCTGTTGATGCAGACCGATGTGGCGGAAGTCTTCGAGCCTTCGGCTGCGGGCAAGGGCGGTTCCTCGACCATGCCGCACAAACGCAACCCGGTCGGTGCGGCGGTGCTGATTGCTGCCGCCACCCGCGCGCCGGGGCTGGTCGCGACCCTGTTCGCTGCGATACCCCAGGAGCACGAGCGCAGCCTCGGTCTGTGGCATGCCGAGTGGCAGACTCTGCCGGAGCTGTGTGGCCTGGTCTCCGGTGCCCTGCAACAGGCGCTGCTCGCGGTGCCGGGGCTGGAGGTGGACGTCGTGCGGATGCGCAGCAACCTTGAGCTGACCCGCGGCCTGTTGCTGGCTGAGGCGGTCAGTATCGCCCTGGCCCAGCGCATCGGCCGCGATAAGGCCCATCACCTGATCGAGCAGTGCTGCCGCCAGGCCATCGCCGAGCAGCGCCATCTGCGCGAGGTGCTGGGCGAGCAAGCCGAAGTCTGCGAGCAGCTGAGCGCCGCCGAACTGGATAGCCTGCTCGACCCCGGCCATTACCTAGGCCAGGCGCAGCGCTGGGTGGCACGCGCCTTGGCCGAGCATCGCGCTTTGAATAGTTAAAGGCCACCTGTCCGCCAGGAGTGGATAGCCTGTTAACCGTGATTACTCTGGTGCGCACGGCGCACCCTACCCGGGCCGCGATTCGCCCGTCGCACCACCTCTTACCCGGAGCCCGAAATGGACGAGAAACAACGTTACGAAGCCGGCATGCAGGTACGCCGCGCGGTATTGGGCGATGCCCATGTCGACCGCAGCCTGCAGCACATCACGCCGTTCAACGAAGAGTTCCAGGACATGATCACCCGCCACGCCTGGGGTGATATCTGGACCCGCCCCGGCCTGCCGCGGCATACCCGCAGCCTGATCACCATCGCCATGCTGATCGGCATGAACCGTGAGGGCGAACTGCGCCTGCACCTGCGCGCGGCGAAGAACAACGGCGTGACCCGCGACGAGATCAAGGAGGTGCTGATGCAGAGCGCCATCTACTGCGGCATCCCGGCGGCCAATGCCAGCTTCCATCTGGCCGAAGAGGTATGGAATGAGCTGGGTGTGGAGTCGCTGCAAGACTGATCGCCACCGCTCCCCCTCGAACCGCCGGCAGCCTTTGCGCTGTTCGGCGGTTTTTCGTTTTGGCTATGTCCCCGTTAACTGTTGCGTGATTGTCCGGCTTACACCGATTAGTCCCCTCGCCCCCTGGGGAGAGGGTTAGGGTGAGGGGGCGTCATTCAGGCCTGCACAACTGGCGACTTGAGCCTTCCGCTTCTTAGTAGCGTTGGATCGCTGGAGTCTTGGATCGCCAGCAAGCTGGCTCCTACGGGAGCTGGGAGCAAGGCGTCTTTCCGCCCTAATCTGCGGTTAGGCAATAAGGTTATGTTTATTAATGTGATTTTTTAGCGATTCGCGAACTCTTGCCCTTATGCCTTGGTTTATAGGCTTTTAGCGGGGTTTGTGGCGATGTTCATCATTTCGCGCGTGGCTAAATTCGCAAATATAGTTAATTGACATAACTATATTTGCGAGGTAATTTTGTCTCCAGGCGCTAACAGCCAAGACAAGAGGTGAGAGATGAGCAGCTACGAAAACCGTTGGAAAACCGTCAAGGTCGAAATCGAAGAAGGCATCGGTTGGGTCATCCTCAATCGCCCGGAAAAACGCAACGCCATGAGCCCGACCCTGAACCGCGAAATGGTCGATGTGCTGGAGACCCTGGAGCAGGATGCAGACGTCGGCGTGCTGGTGCTGACCGGTGCCGGCGAAGCCTGGACCGCGGGCATGGACCTGAAGGAATACTTCCGCGAAATCGACGCCGGCCCGGAAATCCTCCAGGAGAAGATCCGCCGCGAGGCCTCGCAATGGCAGTGGAAGCTGCTGCGCATGTACACCAAGCCGACCATCGCCATGGTCAACGGCTGGTGCTTCGGTGGTGGCTTCAGCCCGTTGGTGGCCTGCGACCTGGCGATCTGCGCCGACGAGGCGACCTTCGGTCTGTCGGAAATCAACTGGGGCATCCCACCGGGCAACCTGGTGAGCAAGGCCATGGCCGATACAGTCGGCCACCGTCAGTCGCTGTACTACATCATGACCGGCAAGACCTTTGACGGGCAGAAAGCCGCGCAGATGGGCCTGGTCAACGAGAGCGTGCCGTTGGCGCAGCTGCGCGAAACCACCATCGAACTAGCGCGCAACCTGCTGGAGAAAAACCCGGTGGTCATGCGTGCGGCGAAGATCGGCTTCAAGCGTTGCCGCGAGCTGACCTGGGAGCAGAACGAGGATTACCTGTACGCCAAGCTCGACCAGTCGCGCCTGCTCGACACCGAAGGCGGCCGCGAACAGGGCATGAAGCAGTTCCTCGACGAGAAGAGCATTAAGCCCGGCTTGCAGGCCTACAAGCGCTGAAGCAGTTAGGTGGGCGATAAATAAATCGCCCAGCCTCTCCAGGCCGAGCGCGTTTCCAGAATAAGCACAATAAGAGGAATTCCCCATGTTCGAGGTGCCTTTGCTGATTGGCGGTCAGTCGCGCGCGGCTGCCGATGGTCGCGTGTTCGAGCGCCGCAACCCGGTGACCGGTGCGGTGGTATCACGGGTTGCCGCCGCTACCCTGGAAGATGCCGATGCCGCCGTGGCCGCGGCCCAGGCAGCATTTCCCGCCTGGGCCGCGTTGGCACCCAATGAGCGGCGCGCGCGTCTGCTCAAGGCCGCCGAGATGCTCGAAGACCGAGCGCCGGAATTCCTCGCTGTGGCCGGCGAGACCGGGGCGATGGCCAACTGGTACGGCTTCAACGTGCACCTGGCCGCCAATATGCTGCGCGAGGCAGCGGCGATGACCACGCAGATTTATGGCGAGGTGGTCCCCTCCGATGTGCCCGGCAGCTTTGCCATGGCCCTGCGTCAGCCCTGCGGCGTGGTGCTGGGTATCGCGCCGTGGAACGCGCCGGTGATTCTCGGTACCCGGGCGCTGGCGATGCCGCTGGCCTGCGGTAATACCCTGGTGCTCAAGGCGTCCGAACTGAGCCCGGCGGTGCACCGCCTGATCGGCCAGGTGCTGCAGGACGCCGGCCTCGGCGATGGCGTAGTCAACGTGATCACTAACGCGCCAGAAGACGCGCCGGCCATCGTCGCCCGACTGATCGCCAACCCAGCCGTGCGCCGGGTCAATTTCACCGGCTCCACCCATGTCGGGCGCATCATTGGCGAGCTGTCGGCGCGGCACCTGAAACCGGCACTGCTGGAGTTGGGCGGCAAGGCCCCCTTGCTGGTGCTGGACGACGCCGACCTGGATGCGGCGGTGGAGGCCGCGGCCTTCGGTGCCTACTTCAACCAGGGGCAGATCTGCATGTCCACGGAGCGACTGGTGGTCGATGCCACGGTGGCCGATGCATTCGTCGACAAGCTGGCGAGCAAGGCCGCGAGTCTGCATGCCGGCGATCCGAGTGACAGCCTGTCGGTGCTCGGCTCGCTGATCGACGCCTCGGCCGGGCAGCGGATCAAGGCGCTGGTCGATGATGCCCTGGCCAAGGGCGCGCGTCTGGTCACCGGCGGTCAGCTGTCCGGCAGCATCATGCAGGCAACCCTGCTCGATGGCGTCACCCGGGACATGCGCCTGTACCACGAAGAATCCTTTGGTCCGGTGGCGGTAGTACTGCGTGGCGAGGGCGACGAGGAGCTGCTGCGCCTGGCCAACGATTCCGAGTTTGGCCTGTCGGCGGCGATCTTCAGCCGCGATGTGTCGCGCGCCTTGCTGCTGGCGCAGCGGGTCGAATCGGGCATCTGCCATATCAACGGCCCGACCGTACACGACGAGGCGCAGATGCCCTTCGGCGGGGTCAAGGCCAGCGGTTACGGCAGCTTTGGCAGCAAGGCCTCGATCGATTTCTTCACCCAGTTGCGCTGGGTGACCATTCAGAACGGGCCGCGTCACTACCCGATCTGAAAATCTGCTCAGGATCTGCTGCGCAGATCCTGAGCAGGCAGCGACACTATAAGAACAATCGGCCCCAGGCTCGACCGCGCACCCTCTGGGGTGGCGCGGTCGGACGCTCAGGGCGCGCTTTGCGAAGGAGTTTCACAGGTGAACAACCCATCTAGCGGTCGCGGCGAGCCGATCTACCGGCCGGTATCGATCGGCATGCCGGCGGTGCAACTGCGCGAGGCCGGGCAGGCGCTGTATATGGAGGCGCTGGAGCCGCTGCAGGCGCATCCGCAGCGCCTGCTCGAGCGCCTGCTGCGCTGGGCCGATGAGCGTCCCGAGCAGACCTTTATTGCGCAGCGCGGTGCCGATGGCCAGTGGCAGCGCATCAGCTATGTCGAGATGCTCGGGCGGGTGCGCAGCATCGCCCAGGGCTTGCTGGAATTCGATCTGTCGGCCGAGCGGCCGCTGCTGATTCTCTCCGGCAACGATCTGGAGCACCTGCAACTGGCCTGCGCCGCCCTGTATCTCGGCGTGCCCTATTGCCCGGTGTCGCCGGCCTATTCGCTGGTGGCCCAGGACTACACCAAACTGCAGCACATCTGCATGCTGTTGCAGCCAGGGCTGGTGTTCGCCGCCGATGGCCAGGCCTTCGCCCGCGCCATTGAGGCGGTGGTGCCGGCCGACACGCCCTTGCTGCTGACCGAGGGTGCAGTGGCGGGGCGCGAGTGTCACTCGTTCGCCAGCCTGCTCGGCAATGAGGCCTGCGATCAGGCGGATGTGGCCTTTGCCGCGACCGGCCCCGACAGCATCGCCAAGTTCCTCTTTACCAGCGGCTCTACCAAGTTGCCCAAAGCGGTGATCACCACTCAGCGCATGCTTTGCGCCAACCAGCAGATGCTGTTGCAGACCTTCCCGGTGTTCGGCGAGGCGCCGCCGGTGCTGGTCGACTGGCTGCCGTGGAACCACACCTTCGGCGGCAGCCATAACGTCGGCATCGTGCTGTACAACGGCGGCACCCTGTATATCGACGACGGCAAGCCGACTCCGCAGCATTTCGCCGAGACCCTGAGCAACCTGCGCGAAATTTCGCCGACCGCCTACCTCACCGTGCCCAAGGGCTGGGAAGAGCTAGTGGCTGCTCTGGAGGTGGATGCCGAGCTGCGCGAGACCTTCTTTGCCCAGATCAAGCTGTTCTTCTTTGCCGGTGCCGGGTTGTCGCAAGCGGTCTGGGATCGACTCGATGCGGTGGCCGAGGCGCACTGTGGCGAGCGCATCCGCATGATGGCGGGCATCGGCATGACCGAGACCTCGCCGTCCTGCACCTTTACCACCGGGCCCTTGTCCATGGCCGGTTACGTCGGCCTGCCGGCCCCGGGCTGCAAGGTCAAGCTGGTGCCGGTGGACGGCAAGCTGGAGGGGCGCTTTAGCGGCCCCCATGTGATGCCCGGCTACTGGCGCTCGCCCGAACAGAGCGCCGCAGCCTTCGACGAGGAGGGCTTCTACTGCTCCGGCGATGCGCTGAAGCTGGCTGACCCCGAGCACCCGGAATGGGGCCTGATGTTCGACGGCCGCATCGCCGAGGACTTCAAGCTCAACACCGGGGTGTTCGTCAGCGTCGGCCCGCTGCGCACCCGGGTGATCATGGCTGGCGCGCCCTATATCCAGGATGTGGTGGTGACCGCGCCGAACCGCGAGTGCATCGGCCTGCTGGTATTTCCGCAGCTGGCGGCCTGTCGCGAGCTGGCCGGATTGTCGGCCAAGGCCACGGCCGAGCAGGTGTTGGCCGCGCCGCGGGTACGGGCCTGGCTGGGCGAGCTGCTCGAACAGCTCAACCAGCAGGCCACCGGCAGCGCCTCACGCCTGGCCTGGGCCTGCCTGATGAGCGAGCCGCCGTCGCTGGACAAGGGCGAGGTCACCGACAAGGGTTCGCTTAACCAGCGGGTGATTCTCAGTTGTCGCGCCGAGCGGATCGATGCTCTCTATCAGGGTGCTGATCCGCAACGTGTAACGGCGGAGCGCTGAGCATGAATGCTGGCCTCTATTCGGCGTTCGACGATGTGCTGGTTCTTGAGGCCGTGCGTACGCCCTGGTGCGATTACGGCGGGGCCCTGGGTTTGGTTTCACCGACTGACCTGGGGATCAAGGTCGGCCGCGAAGTGCTGCGCCGCGCCGAGATTGATCCGGCGGCGGTGGATTCGGTGCTGGCCGGTTGCGTGGCCCAGGCGAGTTTCGACGCCTATATGCTACCGCGCCATATCGGCCTGTACAGCGGCGTGCCGCAGGCGGTGCCGGCCCTGGGCGTGCAGCGTATCTGCGGCACAGGTTTCGAGCTGCTGCGCCAGGCCGGCGAGCAGCTCAAAGCTGGGGGCACCGAGCTGGCCCTGTGCGTCGCCGCCGAGTCGATGTCGCGCAACCCGATCGCCGCCTATACCCATCGCGGCGGTTTCCGCCTCGGTGCCGGGGTGGAGTTCAAGGATTTCCTCTGGGAGGCGCTGTTCGATCCGGCCGCCGATATCGACATGATCGGCACCGCGGAAAATCTGGCGCGGCGTTATGGCGTTTTTCGCGAGGAGGCCGACGCCTACGCCTTGCGCAGTTTCGAGTTGGCCCTGGCGGCGCAGAACGAGGGTGTGTTCGCCGGCGAGATCGTCAGTGTTCACAGCGAATCCTTCGCGCTGGACGGCTATCAGCCCCGTAGTATCGCCTTGCCGCGAGGTGTCGAGTCGCTCGCCCAGGACAGCCATCCGCGGCCGACCAGCCTGGCGGCGCTGTCACGGCTGCGCGCTATCCATGCCGGCGGCGTACAGACCGCCGGCAACAGTTGCGCGGTGGTCGACGGCGCGGCGGCGGCCCTGGTTGCATCCGCCAGTGCGGCGGCGGGGCGCAGGCCATTGGCGCGCTTGCTGGCGACTGCGGTGGTGGGCGTGGCACCGGAGTTTATGGGCATCGGCCCGGCCCCGGCGATCCGCCTGTTGCTGGAACGCAGCGGCCTGCGCCTGGACGATATCGCCCGCTTCGAAATCAACGAAGCCCAGGCTGCCCAGGTACTGGCGGTGCAGCGTGAATTGCAGCTCGACCCGCAGCGCCTGAATCAGCAGGGCGGCTCCATCGCCCTCGGCCACCCGCTGGCCGCCACCGGCTTGCGCCTGGCTTTGAGCCTGGCCCGGCAACTGCGCGCGGCCAACCAGCGCTACGGCATCGCCGCCGCCTGCATCGGTGGCGGTCAGGGTATGGCGGTATTGATCGAGAATCCGGCGTTCGAGAGGGGTTAACAGAGCGTGGATCTTGGCCGCGAGCTTCGCCACGGCGCAACGGCGTGGGAGGCGCTTTAGCGGCGAGCTTTCAATCGTTGTTATCGCGGCTAAAGCGGGGTGCCGCCCAACCCCTCCCACGGGTTGGACGCATATCAGCGAGGCTCGACGATCAGTTTTGTAGGGTGCGCCGTGCGCACCGAGGGGCGGCGCTCAATCCGTGGCGTTGCTGTTCTGCCGATAGACCTTGTGCAGCAACTGCAGCAGCTGCTGGCGTTCCGCGTCGCTAAGCGCGGCGGTGGCTTCGCGGTCGCTGGCGGCGGCGATTTCCTTGAGTTGCTTGAGCAGGGTTTCCCCGGCCTTGCTAAGGAAAATGCCGTAGGAGCGTTTGTCCGGTTTGCAGCGCACGCGCACGGCGAGGCCGAGTTTTTCCAGTTTGTTTAGCAGCGTCACCACTTGCGGTGGCTCGATGGCGAGGATGCTCGCCAGGTCGGTCTGCATCAGGCCGGGGCTGGCCTCGATGATCAGCAGGGCGGAGAACTGGGCGGGGCGCAGGTCGAAGGGGTTGAGTTGCTCGACCAGATTCTGCGCGACCTTCAGCTGGGCGCGGCGCAGGGCGTAACCGATCAGCTGGCTGAGCAGGGTATCGCTCGGCTCGGTGGCTGGGCTGTTCACTTCTGGGGTGGGAGGGCTTTTCTTGGCCATTGGCTGGAACCGGATGCTCGCTATGGGTTGCCGAAATGGATACTGGTTAATAAGCCTAATCAGTTTCGCACCAATAACCAGGGTTTGGCCAGTTGCTAAAACCGCCTGCGGCATTTCTGGGAAATCCATGGGTGGGCTTGGTATTGCCAAGGACTATTCGATGACCCCTTGTTTGAAGGGGTAGAGCCTTTAGTCAGAAATTTAAAAATAAGGAAACCTAGTAGTTTCCTTTGTTGTGTTTTTTGCCATACTCCAGCCATCGAGTCGGCAGAGGTGCCGGCTGGTCCAGCACTTAGTGCTGGCTAATAACAATTCAACCAGCAGGAAATTACGCCATGAGCATTCTCGGTCACCAGGCTGCGGCGGTCAGCGCCGAACAACTCGCTGCGGCCCTCGCCGCCATGAAACAGGCCCATCTGGCCGAGGGCCCGGCCAGCCTGGAGCTGCGCCGTGACCGCCTCGACCGGGCCATCGCTCTGCTGCTGGAAAACCGCGAAGAGATAGTCGCCGCGGTGTCCGCGGACTTCGGCAACCGCAGCCGCGAACAGACCCTGCTGTCCGATATTGCCGGCTCGGTGGCCAGCCTCAAGCATTGCCGCGAGCACCTGGCCGAGTGGATGCAGGCCGAGTCCCATCCGGCACCGTTCCCCGGCTGCGAAGCGCGGGTCGACTACCAGCCGTTGGGCGTGGTCGGGGTGATCAGCCCGTGGAACTTCCCCATCGTCCTGGCCTTCGGCCCACTGGCGAGCATCCTCGCCGCCGGCAACCGCGCCATGCTCAAACCCTCCGAGCTGACCCCGCGCACCTCGACGCTGCTCGCCGAGCTGATCGCCCGTTACTTCGATGCCAACGAACTGAGCACCGTATTGGGCAGCGCCGAGGTCGGTGCGCTGTTCAGTGCGCAGCCCTTCGATCACCTGATTTTTACCGGTGGCACCGCGGTAGGTCGGCATATCATGCGCGCCGCCGCGGACAACCTGGTGCCGGTGACCCTGGAGCTGGGCGGAAAATCGCCGGTGCTGGTCTCGCGCAGTGCTGATCTCGCCACCGTGGTGCAGCGGGTGATGACGGTGAAGACCTTCAACGCCGGGCAGATCTGCCTGGCTCCGGACTATCTGCTGCTGCCGGAGGAGTTGCTGGGTGACTTCGTCGCCGAGGCCGTGCGTTTTGTCAGCGAGATGTATCCAACGCTGCGCAGCAACCCCGATTACACCTCGATCATCAACCCGCGCCACTTCGACCGCCTGCGCAGCTACCTCGCCGATGCCCAGGCCAAGGGTGCGTACATGGTCGAGATCAACCCGGCGCAGGAGGATCTGAGCGACCGCGAGACCCACAAGATCGCCCCGACCCTGATACTCGATACCAACGAGCAGATGCAGGTGCTGAGCGAGGAGATCTTCGGCCCGCTGCTGCCGATCAAGACCTACCGCGATTTCAGCGCGGCCATCGACTATGTCAACCAGCAGCCGCGGCCCCTGGCGGCCTACTACTTCGGCGAGGATGCCGACGAGCGCCAGCAGATGCTCGAGCAAACCACCTCGGGCGCAGTGGTGATCAATGACTGCATGAGCCATGTGCTGTTCGAGGAGTTGCCGTTCGGCGGCGTCGGCCATTCGGGTATGGGTGCCTACCATGGCGTCTATGGTTTCCGCACCTTCAGCCACGCCAAGGCGGTGGTGGCGCAGAGCCCGATTGGCGAGTCCAACCTGGCGATGCGTGCGCCCTACGGCGCGATGATTCATGGGCTGCTGGACCAGCTGCTGACCGCTAATTGATTGAGCCGTTAAGGAGTCCGATTATGCCGTTGCTAAAAAACCTTAAGGCCAAGCTGCTGCGCGCCTTTGCCAAACGCATGAAAGGTAAATTCGTCTACGACGCGGCGCAGTATCCGCTGCGTAAGGTGGCCGAGGAATATGTCCCGACTGCCTGGGGGCCGGCGCGGGCGCTGTTCTACTGGCCCAACGCAGAGTCGGCGCAGCCCTTGCCGGTGTACCTGAATCTGCATGGTGGCGGCTTTGTCGCCGGGGTGCCCGAGCACGACGACAGCTATTGCCGGCGTCTGGCGCATAACCTCGGCTGCCTGGTGGTCAATCTGGATTATGTGCTGGCCCCTGAGCATCCCTTTCCCGCGGGCTTGCGCCAGAGCTTTGCGGTGCTTGAATGGCTGGCCGAACAGGCCGCCACGCTGGGCATCGATCCGCAGCGAATCGCCGTTGGCGGGCACAGTGCCGGCGGCAACCTGGCCACCGGTGTGGCCAACCTGGCGCGTGGGCATCAGCGGCTACGGGTGGTGCATCAGCTGATCGACTATGCGGTGCTGGACCTGGCCCAGGATCCTGGCGCGAAGTTATCGACCATCGACAAGCCCCTGCTCGGTGCCGGCCTGGTGCGTTTCTTCAATAGCTGTTACCTGAGTGATCCGGCCCATGCCCGCGATCCGCTGGCCTCACCGCTGCTGGCGACGGTCGACGAGCTGCGTGGCATGCCGCCGGCCACCCTGATCACCGCCGAGTACGACATCCTGCGCGCTGAAGGCGAGGCCTATGCCGAGAAACTGCGCCGGGCCGGGGTGACGGTGACCGCGCGGATGTTCGCCGGCTGCGACCATATGTTTACCCACCTGGGGCCGGACGACTCGGCAGAGCAGGCCTGGCAGTTGATGGAGGATGGCTTGCGTGGGGCGTTTCAGCTTGAGGCCGTGGCGAGTGGTGCCGAGGCGCTTGCCTAGACCTGGATGGGTAAATTGGTTAGCGCCTGGGCGTAGCGGCGCAGGCGTTTACCGGTATGCCGCGGTAAGCTAAGCCCCGCCCAAGAATCCCGTGCCATGCCGATCAGCAGAAACCCCTATGTCTGAAACCACCCCTCAGCTCCCCCGACGCGGCCGGCCGCCGCTGCGCAGCCGCGACGAGCAGATGAGCCTGCTGCTGGACGCCGCGGCGGCCGAGATCGGCAGCGGCAATTTTGCCAATGTCACCATGGATGCCATCGCGCGTTCGGCGGGCATTTCGAAGAAAACCCTCTATCAACTGGTCGCCAGCAAGGAAGAGCTGATGTCGCAGCTGGTGGCCCGCGACCTGTCGACCCTCGAGTTGCTGCTGGAGAGCGGTATCGACTGCGCCGAGGGTCTGCTTAGCGAGCTGCGCATGTACCTGTACCTGTGGGCGCGCCTGACCCTCTCGCCATTGGCCCTGGGCATCTACCTGATGGCCGCGCAAGGCCGTGAGAATGCGCCGGGTATCGCGCGGATCTGGTATCAGGAGGGTGCCGAGCGCTGCCTTAACCTGCTGCGTGGCTGGCTGGGCAAGGCCGCGAACAAAGGCCTGCTGGCGCGCGAGGATGTCGAACCGGCGGTCGAACTGATCGACGCGCTGCTGATCTCGCAACCGCTCAAACTGTTCACCCTGGGCGTGCAGCAGAGCTGGTCCGACGAGCAGATCAGTGAGCGGGTCGAGGTGGCCCTGGGCATGTTCGGCAGGTGTTTTATGGCGCGCGGGGCGGTGGCTTGATCGCGCCTCTGCTGCGCTATGATGGCTCGCATTGGGGACTGGCTGGGGAGAGTTATGAGTAAGCCGGGTCAGCGCGTTCTGATCGCGCTGCGCAAGATGATCGCCTCCGGGGAGCTGGCGGCGGGCGAGCGCATTGCCGAGATTCCCACCGCCGAGTTGCTTGCGGTGTCGCGCACGCCGGTACGCATAGCCTTTCGCACCCTGGAGCAGGAGGGCCTGCTGGTCAAATGCGCCGGGCGTGGTTATACCGTTCGCGCGGTCAGCCCGGCCGATATCGCCGGGGCGGTGGAGGTGCGCGGGGTGCTCGAGGGTCTGGCCGCGCGCCAGGCGGCGGAGCGTGGCATCGCTGCAGAGGTGCGCGAGGCCCTGCACGAATGCCTGGAACAGGGTGATCGCTTATTTCAGAAAGGTCATGTTGTGGAAGAGGATCTGGAGAGCTACCACGACCTCAATATGCGCTTCCATCAGCTGATCATCGCCGCCAGCGGCAACCCGGCCATCGCCGAAGCCCTGGCGCGCAACGACCACCTGCCGTTCGCCTCGGTCAGTTCGCTGGCGGTCGACCTGCACGATATGGCCCGCGAATACCGCCGCTTCAATTTCGCCCATATGCAGCACCATGCGGTGTTCGACGCCCTGGTCAACGGCCAGGGCTCGCGGGCCGAGGCAATTATGCGCGAGCACGCCAACGCGACCCTGCGCTACGCGGAAATCTTCGGCCCGACCCAGGGTGCCAGTGAAGGGGTGAAGGTGATTCAGAAGGGCGCGGCAGAAGAGCGGTCGTAAGCGTTGGGATTATGCCTAGCTCCATGCCCTCGATACGGGCACAAGAGCATCGCGGGCATGGCCCGCTCCTACGGATCGTAGTGAAGTAGGGTGGATGACGCCTTTTTCATCCACCAATCGCAATTAGGTGGCCCGGATGGCGGACAAGCCTCCGGTATGTCCGCCCTACAAATCCAACACCAATAACGGACTTTTCGCCCGCGAGCAGCAGGGGGTGAACTGGTCGTTCTGCGCCTGTTCGGCTTCGGTGAGGAACAGGTCGCGATGTTCCGGTTCGCCGGCCAGCACCCGGGTCAGGCAGGTGCCGCAGATGCCTTGCTCGCAGGATAGCGGGATCAGGATGCCGCAGGCTTCCAGCGCTTCGGCGACGCTCTGGTCGGCGCGGATCTGGATGATCTGGCCGCTACTGTTGAGCTGCACGGCGAAGCTGCCGTCGTTGGCGTGATCGATGGGGGCTGCGGCGAAATACTCGCGGTGTGCGCGTTTATCGTCCCAGTTATGGGCCTTGGCCGTGCTCAGCACATGCTCCATAAAACCGCCCGGGCCGCAGACATACAGATGCGTGCCGGGATCCGGATTGGCCAGCAGGGCGGCGGCATCCAGGCGCTGGTTGGCCGGGCCGTCGTCGAAATGCAGGTGCACGCGCTCGGCGAAGGGCACGGTCTGCAGGCGTTCGACGAAGGCCGCGCGTTCGATCGAGCGGGCGCAGTAGTGCAGCTGGAAATCCGCGCCGAGCTGGTGCAGGCGTTCGGCCATGCACAGGATCGGGGTGATGCCGATACCGCCGGCGAACAGCAAGCTGCGCTGGGCGTTCTCGCTTAACGGAAACAGGTTGCGCGGTTCGCTGATAAAGAGCTTTTGACCGACCTGCATCTGCTCGTGCATGGCCTGGGAGCCGCCGCGGGATGCGGGGTCCTTGAGCACGCCGATCAGATAACTCTGGTTTTCCCAGGGCGGGTTGCACAGCGAGTATTGGCGGATCAGGCCGCCGGGCAGGTGCACATCGATATGGGCACCGGCCTCGAATGCCGGCAGCGCCGCGCCGTCGGTGCGGGCCAGTTCGAAGCTGCAGATATCCTGGGCCTGGTTGTGGCGGGCGACTACTGATACTTCGATCACTGGCCGCTCCTTGCACCGGCGGTGCTGGCGATCAGCTCGGACGTCGCGGCTGGCGCGCGTTCCTGGGCGATCAGGCGTTCGAGGATACGTCGCGACTGCACGCCGCCGGCATCGATATTCAGCTTGAGCAACTGGCGCTCTGGATGGGCGAGCAGATTGGCCTGCTGCTGTTCGAGCATCTGCAGGTCCTCGGAAAAAATCTTTCCCTGGCCTTCGCGGATGCTGTCGGTGAGTTCTTCATCTTCGGGCTTGAAGCTGCGCGCCATACCCCAGAAGTACCAGATAGAGGTCTCGGTTTCCGGGGTGATGAAATCGACCACTATGCTCGCCGCCT
Organism: uncultured Pseudomonas sp.; assembly: GCA_964578635.1. Lineage (GTDB taxonomy): Bacteria > Pseudomonadota > Gammaproteobacteria > Pseudomonadales > Pseudomonadaceae > Aquipseudomonas. The sequence goes on along the minus strand of CAZOEC010000009.1, from coordinate 21,108 downwards.
TGTCGCTCGGCGCGGCGTCATAACCGCCCTTGCCAGCGTGGGCCACGCCGACCTCGATCAGCACATGGCTCGGCGGGGTAAAGCGACAGATCTGCCAGCGGTCCACCGGCACATCGTCGGCCAGGCCATTGCCGCGCAGGGCCATGCGCCAGAACGGCGGGGCCATGATGTTCTGCATATGTCGGCTGGTGACCACGTTGTCGCCCTCGACCGTGGTCACCGGCGCGACCTCGTCGATTTCCTTCTGGCCGATACTGGAGGCGTGTACGTAGGTCTCGTGGGTCAGGTCCATCAGGTTGTCGATCATCAGGCGGTAATCGCAGTTGATATGGAACAGCCCGCCGCCATAGGCCCAGTCCGGGCTGTCGGCCCATTCCAGATGATGGATCAGCGCCGGGTCGGCCTGCTCGGCATCGCCCGGCCAGACCCAGATAAAGCCGTACCGCTCCTCCACCGGATAGCTGCGGATGCACGGGAAGCCACGCACGCGCTGGCCGGGCATGGCTGCGGTCTTGCCGTCGGCACCCATGGCCAGGCCGTGGTAACCGCAAATCAACTGGCCGTCCTCGACAAAACCCAGGGACAGCGGCGCGCCACGGTGCGGGCAGAAATCCTCGACCGCCGCGACCTTGCCTTGCGGGCCACGATAGAAGGCAATTCTCTCCCCGCAGATCTGCCGGCCCAGGGGTTTCTCGGCGATTTCATCCGGGGTGCAGGCTACATACCAGGTGTTTTTCGGGAACATGGAGGCTCTCCTGAGTGGGCCTTGGTTGTTGTTATTGGATCCAATTGTTCTCGCTGACGTGACTGGGTGTCAAAGTAAAAATAGGCGTGTGGCGTGATTGTTGGCCGATTATCGAACGATTAAGTAGGTTTTATGGAGCTTGCAGGGGATGAAAGACGCGAAGGGCGGATACTTAACGCTTGGTTATGTATTTTATGGATCCAATTTCAGCGGTAGACCGAGCCTTTCCCTGGCGTGTCTGGGGGTGACGCGGGTGCGCACGGCGCACCCTACGGGCGTGGTGGGTTGCAGAGGAAGTGATTGAGCATCTTGGTGTTGCTGGATGGGTGCGATCAGGGACGGCCTTATGGTTCCAGCGCGGCCGCGCGACCTCCCGTAGGGTGCGCTGCGCGCGCCGGGTGATCGCGGCCATGATGCGTGCGGCGCACCCTAAAGGGCGACTTGCTAGTTGCCCGCCGGCCGCCGTGACAGCCGATAGGACAGCTGGGCGCGGGTCAGGCCGAGGCGGCGGGCGGCTTCGGAGACGTTGCCTTTGGCCTCGCTCATGCAGTGGTCGATCATCGCGTCTTCGACCTCCTGCAGCGACAGCTGGCTCAGGTTCTTGTCGCCGAGCAGGGCGTGCAGGGCTTCGGGCTCTCGGGCTGGGGGCGCGCTGCTGGTCTGCTGGGGCTGCGTGGGGTCGTGGGGGGCCGCGGCAAGCTGGCCGCGGATGCCGATGGAGAACATCGGATGGGCCAGGCGTTCACCGCTGGTAAACAGGTGCGCCAGGTCGATGGCCCCATCGTCCGGGGCGCTGATCACGCCGCGTTCCACCAGATTCTGCAGCTCGCGGATATTGCCGGGGAAGTCGTAGGCCAGCAGGGTGTCGGCGGTGCGCGGGGTAAAGCCGCTAAGCTGGCGGCCGTGGCGCTGGGTAAAGCGATGGAGGAAGTGGGTCATCAGCAGCGGGATGTCCTCCTTGCGTTCGCGCAGCGGCGGCAGGTGGATCGGGAATACATTGAGGCGGAAGAACAAGTCCTCGCGAAACTCGCCGCGCTGGGCGGCGGCGCGCAGGTCGACGTTGGTCGCGGCGACCACCCGCACATCGACCTTGAGGGTGCGACTGCCGCCGACCCGCTCGATTTCGCCTTCCTGCAGGGCGCGCAGCAGCTTGCCCTGGGCCACCAGGCTGAGGGTGGCAATCTCGTCGAGAAACAGGGTGCCGCCATCGGCGCGCTCGAAGCGCCCGGCGCGGGACTGGGTGGCCCCGGTAAAGGCCCCGCGCTCGACGCCGAACAGTTCCGACTCCATCAGGTTTTCCGGAATAGCGGCGCAGTTGATCGCGACAAAGGGTGCCTCGCTGCGCGGGCTGATGCGGTGTAGCATGCGCGCGAACATCTCCTTGCCGACCCCGGACTCGCCGGTGAACAACACGGTCGCCTGGGTCGGTGCGACCCGTCGCAACATATGGCAGGCGGCGTTGAAGGCCGAGGAGATGCCGACCATATCGCCGTCCTGGGCCGGTGCCGGCTCGGCCTGCAGGGCGCTTGGCAGGGCTCCTTTGTCGCCGCCCTTGGCGCTGGCCTGGCGCGCGGCGGTGCTGCCGCCGCTGCCGACAAAGGGTTCGGCGTTAAGGCCGGCCAGATCTTCCTCGGCATCGTCCCATTCCTCGGCGGGCTTGCCGATCAGGCGGCAGATGCTGGAGCCGGTGGAGCGGCATTCCACCTCGCGGTAGAGGATCAGCCGGCCAACCATGGCCGAGGTGTAGCCGGTGGCATAGCCGGTCTGCATCCAGCAGGCCGGCTCGGTGCCGATGCCGTACTGGGCGATATGTTCGTCGTCCTCGCTGGAGTGATGCCAGAGGAACTCGCCGTAATAGGTGCCCAGGTTCATATCGAACTCGAAGTGCACCGGTTCGACCTTCACCGCCCCTTCGATCGCGTGAATCAGCGGTCCGGCGGCAAACAGCGCCAGGGTGTCTGACTCGGGAAAGCGCTCCTTGATCAGCGCCGCATCCCGTGCGCCGCAGTGGTAGCCGGTGCGCAGCATGATGCCGCGGGCACGGGCCAGGCCCATGCTTTCGATCAGCTCGCGGCGCAGTGCGCCGATGCCGCTGCTGTGCATCAGCAGCATGCGCGCGCCATTGAGCCAGATGCGCCCATCGCCTGGGCTGAACATCAGGCATTCGGTCAGATCCTGCAGGGTCGGCGCGGCCCCGGGTGGCAACTGTTCGCTGGCACCGCGGGCAGGGGATTTCTGCGTGCCGCGGGAGAGTTCGGCCAGGGAGATCAACTTGTTTGCCATCGAGAACCCCTTAATCGGATTAATCATATTCCGCATAGTGCAGCATGATTTTGCTGAAATCATCACTTTTTTAAGGTGGCTCAAGCCTGTCTAAGCGCGCCTGTTTTCCTGAGATTCAATGCAGATATGCGCGCTAGAGCGGTTTCTCCGTTGTGGTCAGTACATGGCATATCGATTGCTAGAACTAGTTACCGACTTTAACTAATTCGGCAATAACAACATGGCTTGGCTGTCGCCGCCCTTGCGTCAGCAGCACAAGCACGACTGAATCGGGAAATCCCTATGAAGCTGAGCAACAAGACGATAGTCGTGACCGGGGTATCCTCGGGCATCGGCGCCGAAACTGCCAGAACCCTGCGTGCCCATGGTGCCACCGTCATAGGCGTGGACCGCAACGAGCCCAGCCTGACCCTGGATGGCTTCGTCCAGGCCGACCTCAGCCATGCCGATGCCATCGATGCCGCTGTGCAGCAGCTGCCGGCGCAGGTCGATGGCCTGTGCAATATCGCCGGGGTGCCCGGCACCGCCGATCCGCAACTGGTGGCGCGGGTCAACTACCTGGGCCTGCGCCATTTGAGCGAGGCCATGCTGCCGCGCATCCGCGCCGGTGGAGCCATCGTCAATGTGTCCTCGGTGCTCGGTGCCGAATGGCCAAAGCGTCTGGAGCTGCACCGCACCCTCGCTCAGGTCAGCGGTTTCGCCGCAGGCGAGGCCTGGCTGCGCGACAACCCGGTGTCTGACCAGACCTGCTACCAGTACTTCAAGGAAGCGCTGATCGTCTGGACCCAGATCCAGGCGCAGCCCTGGTTTATGCGCACCTCGGTGCGGATGAACTGCGTAGCTCCTGGCCCGGTGTTCACCCCGATTCTCAACGAGTTCGTGACCATGCTCGGTGCCGAGCGGGCCCAGGCCGACGCCCACCGGATGAAGCGCCCGGCCTATGCCGATGAAATTGCCCCGGTAATCGCCTTTCTCTGCGCCGACGAGTCGCGCTGGATCAACGGTGTGAACATCGCGGTGGATGGCGGCCTGGCCTCGACCTATCTCTGATTCGAATCATTGGGTGGGTTCGCTACGCCGGTGCTGTTGTGCCGGCAACGGGCCTGGAATTTAACGGCGGCTGAACCTCGGGAGATCGAACAAGGCGTTGTAGCCGGAGCAAGTCCACAGCACATGAGCTGAATCAAGCCACTGAACCCCGCCAGGCCGTTTGGCCGACGGGCGAATTTGATAATAAGAACAATGAGGCAATCCATGAACAAGAGTAGAGCTGTTGCCGTTTTCACGCGTGCCGCACTGGCCACCGCCATCTGCGCAACACTGCCGCTGTCGAGTGCCAGTGCCATGCAATTCGACCTGGGTGATTCCGAGTGGCGGGCGCGCTGGGACAACACCATCAAATACAGCATGGCCTACCGCCTGCAAGGGCAGGACAGCGCCATCACCGACTCGCCGACCGCCGGCGGGCTCTATCCGAATATCCAGAGCCAGGGCGACAACAACTTCGACCGCGGCCTGGTTTCCAACCGTCTGGATGTGTTTTCCGAGTTCGACCTGAGCACCCAGAACTATGGCCTGCGGGTCAGTGGTGCGGCCTGGTATGACGATATCTACAACCAGAACACCGACAGCGATCTGCAGCGCGACTTCCTTGATGCAACCCGCGATCTGCATGGGCGCGACGCCGAGATTCTCGATGCCTTCGTGTTCGTGCGCGGCAACGTCGGTGAGTCGAGCCAGGGCACCCTGCGTCTCGGCCAGCACAGCCTGATCTATGGCGAGAGCCTGTTCTACGGCGGCAACGGCATCGCCAACGCCCAGGGGCCGATTGATGTGGTCAAGCTGCTCAGCGTGCCGGGCACCCAGTTCAAGGAAATCCTGCGGCCGGTCAATCAGGTCTCCGGGCAGTTGCAGATCAACCCGCAAGTGTCGGTCGGTGCCTATTACCAGTTCGAATGGGATCGCTCCAATGTACCGGGTGCCGGTAGCTACCTGAGCGACGTCGACGCCATCGGCCATGGCTCCGGCGACCTGCAGCAGGTGTTTGGCAACGCCACGGTCAACGGCGGCGACATCAGCGCCAAGGACTCCGGGCAGGGCGGTATGCAACTGCGCTACAAGCCGCCAGGCACCGAGCTGGAACTCGGCTTGTATGCCGCCAAGTACCACGACAAGGCCCCCAGCGGTCTCTACGCCTACCTCGACGGTGCCGCGTTCGGTGCCACTGGTTTGCCGATTCTCAGCTCCTACCGACAGGTCTATGCCGAAGATATCAAGACCGTCGGTGCCAGCTTCTCCACCGCGTCCGGGCCGTTCAACTTCGCCGGTGAGGCCTCGCTGCGCTGGGATGCGCCGCTGGTCAGCAACCTGCAGGTGGTATTGCCCGGCATGGCCGCGGACAACAGCGACGACGCGCTCTACGCCAAGGGCAAGACCGCGCATATCAACCTCTCGACCATCTACCTGCTGTCGCCCAATGCACTGTGGGATGGCGGCTCGGTGATCGCCGAGCTGGCCTGGAACCGCACCCTCAGCGTGACCGATAACCGCGCCGCGCTGGACTCCAACACCACCCGCGATGCCACGGCGCTGCGCATCCTGGCCGAGCCGGCCTACTTCCAGGTGGCTGACGGTCTCGACCTGAGCGTACCGGTGGGCCTGGGCGTGGTGCTCGACGGGCGTTCCTCGGCAGTGAGCAAGGCCGGTTTCGGCAACAGCCACGCCGGCGACTGGAGCATCGGGCTCAAGGCCACCTACCTGCAGCGCTGGGACTTCGGCGTCAACTACGTGAACTTCTTCGGCAAGAAGGACGCCGGGCTGCGTGAAGACGGCAACTTCAGCTACGCGCAGTCGCTGGCTGACCGCGATTTCGTCTCCGTCTACGTGAAAACCACATTCTAATAAGAGGTTTTATTCGCCATGCAAAGCCAACTTTCCTTGCGTCTCTCTGTCCTGACGATAGCCCTGATGGGCAGCTGTTTCGCCCATGCGGCGGTCTCCCCGGATCAGGCCGCGCGCCTCAATGCCGACCTCACACCTATGGGGGCTGAACGCGCCGGCAATGCCGACGGCAGCATCCCCGAGTGGACCGGTGGCTACACCCAGGTGCCGGCCGGTTACAAAAGCGGCGACAAACGCGCCGACCCCTTCGCCGCCGACAAGCCGCTGTTTTCGGTCAACGCGGGCAATATGGCCGAGTACGCCGAGCAGCTGGCTGAAGGCACTCAGGCGCTGCTGAAGAAGTACCCGGACTACCGCCTGGACGTCTACCCGACCCATCGCAGCGCCGCCGCGCCGCAGTGGGTGTACGACAACACAATGCAGAACGCCACCCGCGCCACCCTCGAAGAGGCCACCGAAAAAGTCAGCGGCGCTTACGGCGGCATTCCCTTCCCGATACCGCAGAACGGTGCAGAGGTGCTGTGGAACTACCGCCTGTCCTGGCAGGGTGCCGATACCTTCTACGCGCCCTTCGACACCTGGCTGATGACCGCCGGTGGCAAGAAGCTGCAGGCCACCCGTGCGCGCTTCTGGTACCAGCATCCTTACTACTTCAAGGAAGGCAGCCTGGACACCTATGGCGGCAAGCACCTGATCGGCAAGCTGCTTACCGAGCAGCCGTCGTCCAAGGCCGGTGAAGGCCTGATGACCCACTGGGATATGGACCCGGGTGCACGGGCCGCCTGGCAGTACCTGGTCGGTCAGCGCCGGGTGCGCCGCGCGCCGAACGTCGCCTATGACACACCGGACTTCGTCACCTCCGGCGTCGGCTTCTTCGACGAGGCATTCATGATCTTCGGCCCGACCGACCGCCACGACCTCAAGCTGGTGGGCAAGAAGGAACTGCTGGTGCCCTACAACAACAACCGCGCCGCGGCGGCGAGCAGCGACGAGCTGGTCAAGCCGGGCTTTCTCAACCCCGATCTGGTGCGTTGGGAGAAGCACCGCGTGTGGGTAGTCGAGGCCACCCTCAAGGACGGCAAGCGCCATGTGGTGCCCAAGCGCACCTACTACGTCGACGAGGATTCCTGGCAGGTGCTGCTGCTCGACGGTTACGACGCACAGGGCAAGTTGGGCCGGCATAACTACTCGCTGACTCTGCTCGCGCCGGAAATGCCAGTGCTGACCGCCAACGTGATGTGGGGCAGCTACAACCTGGAGACGGGTGCCTACTTCCTCAACGCTTCGGCCAACGATCTGAAGGTGCAGTACCAGGACTACCCGCGCCCATCGGCGTCGTTCTTCACCCCTGATGCCATGGCCAGCGACAGCATGCGCTAACAGGCCGTTGAAAAACGTAGGCGAGGCAGTCGAGACAAGGCAAAAACAGGCGAGGAAGCGGAGTTTACGAGTTGTAAATGAGCATTCCGAGCCTGTTTTTAACGCTGTATCGGCAACGTAGGTAGTTTTTCAACAGCCTGCTAAGTCATTGCCCGGCACGCCAGGGCCCTAGGCTCTGGCGTGTTGTCTGGCTAATTCTTCTGCAGTGGTTGGAGCGCATATGATCGGTAAATTCTTATTCACCCGGGCTTTGCCCCTGCTATTGAGCGCGCTGCTGCTGCCCAATTGGGCAATGGCGCAGTCGGCGGCCAGCGCGCAAATCCCCTTGCTCGATCAGCCGGCGCTGCACAGCGCCAAGGCCCCGCGTGCGGTACTGCTGGCGTTGACCCGCGCCGGCGAACGGCTAGTGGCGGTTGGCGAGCGCGGCATCATTCTGCTTTCGGACGACTCCGGCGAGAGCTGGCGTCAAGCCCAGGTGCCGGCCAGCGTCAGCCTGACCTCGGTGCAATTTGTCGATGCCGAACAGGGCTGGGCGGTGGGGCATCTCGGTGTGGTGCTGCACAGCGCGGACGGCGGCGAAACCTGGAGCAAACAACTGGATGGCATCCAGGCCGCGCAGTTGGCGCTGGCGTCGGCCCAGCAGGGCGACGATGCCAGGCTTTTGAAGGCCGCCGAATGGCTGGTCGCCGATGGCCCGGACAAACCCTTTCTCGACCTGTATTTCAGCGACCGTCAGCACGGCTATGTGGTCGGTGCCTACGGCCTGATTCTGCGCACCCGCGATGGCGGCAGCAGCTGGCAAGCCTGGATGGGTCAGGTGGAAAACCCTGAGGGCCTCAACCTGTACGGCATTCGCGCCCAGGGCGGGGAGCTGTTTATTGCCGGCGAGCGCGGTTTGCTGCTGCGTTCCAGCGATGCTGGGCAGTCTTTTCACAAGCTGGAATCGCCCTACGAGGGCAGCTTTTTCGGTTTGCTGGCCAGCCGCAGCGGCGGCCTGCTGGCCTACGGTTTGCGCGGCAACGCCTGGTGGTCGAGCGACCGCGGCGACAGTTGGCAGCAGCTGGACACCGGGGTGGAGTCGGCCCTGTCCGCTGGCCTGGAGCTAAGCGACGGTCGCCTGCTGCTGGCCAGCCAGAGCGGCGAATTGCTGCTCAGTGGCGATAACGGCATGCACTTCGAACACCGGCGCACCCACCAGGGCGCGACGGTTGCCGCCGTTGAGCAGGCGGCCGATGGCAGCCTGGCCAGCGTCGGTCTGGGCGGCTTGTCCGCCCGCCAGGAAATCCAGGCCGTGGCCCGCCCTTGAGCGTTAGGAGTCAAATGTGAAATACGAAAAACCGTCGAGCGCCATGCACAGCGTGATTGGCCGCCTGGAAGACTTCGATCGCGCCTCGGGCAACCGGGTGGAGCGGCTGATCTTTAACCACCGGCCTTGGGTGATGCTGCTGTGCCTGATGGCCACCCTGGTGCTCGGCTGGCAAGCCGCGAGTATCGGCATCAACGCCAGCTACGAGAAAACCATCCCCACCAAGCATCCCTTCGTGGTCAATTTCCTTGCCGAGCGCAGTGAGCTGAGCGGCCTGGGCAATGCCCTGCGCATCGCCGTAACGGCGGAGCAGGGCGATATCTTCAGCGCCGACTACCTCGACACCCTGGCCAAGCTCAACGATGAAATCTACCTGCTGCCAGGCGTCGACAAACCCTATATGAAGTCGCTGTGGACGCCGACCACGCGCTGGACCGCGGTGACCGAGGACGGCCTGGACGGCGGCACGGTAATCCCTGGCAGCTACGACGGCTCGCCCGAGAGCCTGGACGAGGTGCGCACCAACGTCGCCCGCTCCGGCGAGATCGGCCAGTTGGTGGCGGCCAACTTCAAGTCCAGCGTGATCTACGTGCCGCTGCTGGAGATCAACCCGGAAACCGGCAAAACGCTGGATGCCGGCGAGTTCTCGCGGCGTCTGGAGGCCTTGCGCGACAAGTACCAGAACGAGCAGGTGCGCATCCATATCACCGGCTTTACCAAGCTGATCGGTGACCTGATCGAAGGCCTGCTGCAGGTGGCCTTGTTCTTCGTCGCCGCGGTGGCGATAACCATCGCCGTGCTGTTCTGGTACACCCGCTGCGTACGCAGCACCTCTGTTGTGGTGCTCTGTTCGCTGATCGGGGTGCTCTGGCAGGTCGGCCTGCTCGCGTCCATGGGCTACGAGCTGGACCCGTACTCGATTCTGGTGCCGTTTCTGGTGTTCGCCATCGGCATGAGCCACGGCTCGCAGAAGATGAACGGCATCATGCAGGACATCGGCCGCGGCATGCTGCCCTGGATCGCCGCCCGGCTGACTTTCCGCCGCCTGTTCCTCGCCGGCCTCACCGCGCTGATCAGCGATGCGGTGGGGTTTGCCGTGCTGATGGTGATCGAGATCCAGGTGATCCAGGATCTGGCAATCACCGCCAGTATCGGCGTGGCCGTGTTGATCCTGACCAACCTGGTGCTGCTGCCAGTGCTCCTGAGTTATACCGGCGTCAGCCCAAAGGCCGCACAGCGCAGCCTGCAGGCGGAGCAGGACGATCGCGCCGGCGTGGCCCGTCACCCGCTGTGGCGTCTGCTCGACCGCTTTACCACCCGCAGTTGGGCCGTCGCTGCCGTACTGCTGGGCCTGCTGCTGGCGGTGTTTGGCAACCAGGTATCGAGCAATCTACAGATCGGTGACCTCGATCCCGGCGCACCGGAGCTGCGTGCGGATTCGCGCTACAACCGCGACGTGCAGTTTATGAACGACAACTACGCCGCCAGCTCCGACATCTTTGTGGTGATGATCCGCACCCCCGAGGATCAGTGCACCCGCTACAGCACTCTGTCGGCGGTAGACCAGTTGGCCTGGCGTCTGGAGCAGCTGCCGGGCGTGGAATCGACCAACTCCATGGCGGCGCTGAGCAAGATCGCCACCGCCGGCTACAACGAAGGCAACTTCAAGTGGTACGAGCTGACTCCCAACGACGGTGCCCTCGGCGCGGTACAGACCCGCGCGCCGCGCGAGCTGTTCAACCAGGGTTGCTCGCTGCTGTCGCTGTACGTTTACCTCGCCGACCACAAGGCCGAAACCCTGAGCCGGGTAGTGGCCACCAGCGAAGCCTTTATCGCCGAGCAACAGCTGCCGGAGGTGAAATTTATGCTCGCCGCAGGCAGCGCCGGGATCGAGGCAGCGACCAATATCGTGGTCGAGCAGGCCATGCAGGAAATGCTCTATTGGGTCTACGGCGTGGTGATTTTGCTGTGCTGGGTGACCTTCCGCAGCTGGCGCGCGGTGCTGGTGGCGATCCTGCCACTGATGCTCACCTCGATCCTCGCCGAAGCGCTGATGGTCGGCCTGGGCATGGGCGTCAAGGTCGCCACCCTGCCGGTGATCGCCCTCGGCGTGGGCATCGGCATCGACTACGCGCTCTATGTGCTGAGCGTGATCCTGGCGCGCATGCGCGCTGGCGATTCGCTGTCCGAGGCCTATTACCGGGCGCTGCTGTTTACCGGCAAGGTGGTGGTGCTGACCGGCATCACCCTGGCGATTGCCGTGGCCACCTGGGTCTTCTCGCCGATCAAGTTCCAGGCCGATATGGGCATTCTGCTGGCCTTTATGTTCCTGATGAACATGCTCGGCGCGCTGGTCCTGCTGCCAGCCCTGGCCTACTTTCTGCTGCCGCAGAAGGTCTTCGGTGCCAAGTCGGGCGACGTTGCTGGCGTGGTGAGCTGAGTGCGCGCCCTGCAGGGTGGCTGCCTGAGCCTGTGGTTGCTGGCCTCTTCTACGCTCTGGGCCGCTGCGCCGGCGCAGCAGTATCAGCAGCTGCGCAGCCAGGCGACCCTGCTGGCGGTGAATGCGCTGCTCTACTTCGATGCCGACCCGCGCGCGCAGCCGGACGTGCGCCATCTCTCCACCGTGCGCGAAGCGCAGCAGCGCCTGGATGCCCTGGCGCTGCAACTCGACCTGCCGACGGAAATGGGTGACTCCCTGGCCAGCCTGAATGCCTGGCTGGCCGACTTGCAGGCCGTGCGCCGTGACGAAGCACCGCGTTACCCGCAGCTGCTGATCGGCCTGCTCGATACCCGGGCGCAACTGGATCGGCAGAGCGACGCGGCCTATCAGCAGGTGCAGGCCGATCTGCAGCCCGTGGTGCGTTTGCTCAACCGCCAGAGTCTGGATATCGCCAGCCTGTTGCTGCATGCCCAGGCGCGCAGCGCACGGGTACTCGGCGATCACTCGCTGGCTTACTCGGAGGTCGAGTTCGCCGCCCGGGACCAGGCGATTGAACAAGGGTTTACCCAGTTGATAGCACTGCTGCCGGAGCAGGCCAAGGTGCTGCATAAACAGCGCCTGGCCTACCGCTTTGTGCGCCAGCGTCTGCTCGACCGTGATCCTGGGCGGGTGACCGGCAGCCTGGAGCGCTACCTGGCCGGCATCGTCGTGTCGCTCGATGAAATAGCGGCGCGCTAACGACCTGGGGGTAGGGTGCGCCGTGCGCACCAGGAATCCGCAACGGGTTGGTGCGCACGGCCTAGGCGGCACGCACCCTACAGAGCCAAGCCATTACTTCAGATATAAGGATAAAAACCATGCTGAAGCCAATCGCCAGGCTGCTCGCCAACTGTTCGGTGGGGCAGAAGTTGTTGCTCGGTTTTGGCCTGGTGTCCGTGCTCGCGGTCGTCGCCATTGCCCAGGGCTTGTATGCCACGGCCAGCCTGCTCGAACACGGCCGCCAGGTCAGCGCCATGGCGGAAGTCAATCGCCTGACCCTGCAGCTGCGCAATGCCGAGAGGCGCTATGCCCTTGAACCCACAGACTCGGCCACGCAGGAGGTCGAGGATCGGGTGCGTGCGCTCGAAAGCCAGTTTCGCGCCATGCAGGCGCAAACCACGGGCGATGACTTATCGATGCTGGTAGCCATGCAGCAATCCATCGAGGGCTACCAGGCGCTGTTCGCCCAGTTCGTCGGCCATCAACGCCTGGCGGCAGAGGCGCTCAGGCATATGCAGGAGCAGGCCGAGCAGGCCCGCCTGCAGTTCGAAATGGTCGAGCTGGATATGTACGACCAGGTGCGCAGCGTGTTGAACAGTGGCCAGGCGCTGGAAGGGGACCCACTGAGCCTGGCCGAACAGGCCTCGGCGCTGCAGCGCAAATTGCTGATCACCCGCAATAGCGAGTTCCTCTATGTGCAGGCGGGGCAGTCAGCCGCCTTTAAACACTGGCGCGAGTCGACCGAGGAGATGAGCAACGCCCTGGAGTTGCTCCAGGGGCGGGTGGACGAGAACTCCGAGGCGTCCCTTAGCGCCGCCCTGACGGCCCTGGTGGAATATCGCCAGGCGTTTCAGCGCTACCGCGATAGCCGCCTATTGAGCAAACAAACGGCATTGCAGATGGATACCCAGGCGCAAACCGTACTGCGCCAGGTCGAACAGGCCGCCGCCGAGCGCAACAGCCAGATGGACGAGCGCGGCCGTTCGGTGATGCTGCTGCAGGCGGCGGGTGCTGTGGTTATCGTCGTGTTGGCGTTGCTGGCCTCGCTGACCATCCGCAACCTGATCGTTGCCCCGCTGCGGGAAACCCTGCAGGTCGCTCGGCGCATTGCCGCCGGTGACCTGAGCCTGGATATGCAGAGTGGAGTAGTGCGCCGCGATGAGTTGGGGCAACTGATGGCGGCGATGGCCGAGATGACCGCCAACCTGCGGCGGTTGGTCAGCCGTATAGGTGAAAGCGTCACCGGCCTTGGGCAGTCGACAGCGACCCTGGGCGGGCTTAGCGAGCAAAGCAACAATGGCGCGCAGCGCCAGCGGGTCGAGACCGAGCAGGTGGCTGCGGCCATGCAGCAGATGGCCGCAACGGTGCAGCAGGTGGCACAGAATACCGAGCAGGCTTCGCAGTCTGCGCTGGAGGCTGATCGGCAAGCGCGTAACAGCGATCAGATCGTGCAGCAGACCCGCGAGCATATCTATCGCCTGGCCGAGGATATGCAGCTTTCCGAGCAGGCGGTGCAATCACTGCAGCAACAGGTGCTGCGCATCGGCACTGTGGTTGACGTGATCAAGTCGGTGGCCGAGCAGACCAATCTGCTCGCGCTCAATGCCGCGATTGAAGCCGCCAGGGCGGGCGAGCAGGGCCGCGGGTTTGCCGTGGTGGCCGACGAGGTACGCTCCCTGGCCAAGCGCACCCAGGTGTCCACAGGTGAGATCGAAACCCTGATAGCGGGCCTGCAGACGCTTTCGCTGCACAGCGTGGCGCAGATCCAGGCGTGTGCGCGCAGCATGCAGTCCACCGTCGGCCTGTCCGATCAAGTGGGTTCGGCTCTACGCGGCATAACCGGCGCGGTGTCGGTAATCGAACAGATGAACCAGCAGATCGCGGCAAGTGCCGAACAGCAAAGCATCGTCGCCGAAGAGGTCAGCCGCAATGTGATGCACCTGCGTGATGAAGCGGAACGCTTTGCCGATGCCAACCAGCAAATGGTCGTGGCCAGTGACGAACTGGCAGGGCTGGAGCGCGAGCTGTTGGCGGCTGTTGCGCAGTTTCGGGCCTGATCGGCGAGGCGGTTTTCAGAGCAGATCGCGCGGTAATAATTGCATCTGCTATTTGGGGATGTTCAAGGTGGTTTCGGTATTCCAAAAATTATCTTCAGATGGCTTGGAATACCCAAAGGTGTGGATGCGTCCTGGACGCTAGTGGCGCTGAAGGGCCCGTATTTACTGGGTTTAAGACACAAAAAAGATGTCCGTGGGCCGCGGGGATTTGAATCCTAAACGTCTTGCCCCTGTTCAAATCAACGGTTCTAGGCCAGTTGCCTTTCGCCAGTGATTTGTTGGAACTCATACAGTCACGGCCCCGAGAATAGAAACCTTGAGCCCTTCGTCAAGAGGCACGTAGCGAGTCCAAATTGCGGGTTCAAATCCTCATTACGGAGTTGAGCCTGCGCTGTGCTGGGGGGGGCCTATTGAACATGGAGTTTTATGGGTATTAAAGTGCCTATTTTTTACTGTTTCATGGCCTTTATCGGCAGTTAATTGCCTTTTTGTTGTGGCTTGGCTAAGGTTTTAGGCATTAAGTTGCCGGTGATCGCTATGTACAAGCTCACTCTACAAATCTATGCGGGTGGTGAATGGCAGGACGCCATGGGGATTGGTTTCGAGCAGCCTGAGCTAGGGTTGGATGGTCCTTGCGTGTATGGGTACGAGCAGGGCTATCTAGTGGGCTCCCTCGACTCGATTAGCACTCGTCTGAATGGCGCGGTCAGTGCCACTTTACCTTTGGGTTGGGACTCTTGGCGGAGTAAGAAGGCTCCGGCCTTTCTCTTCGATATCTTGCCTGCTGGAGCGGCCAGACGCTTTTTGCTGAAGCGTTTGAGTGGTGAGCGACCGGAGGGCATGAACCTGGATTTGTTTCTGTTGGGGCGCTGTACGCCTGCGCCTATTGGAAATTTGCGCATCAAGGAGTCGGCAGGCGCAATCGCAGGCAGTCCTGTGTTGGGTTTTACGCGAGACGAAGTGGTCAGCCGCGACTCACGCTTTTTGGAGTATGCCTATGAGCAGGGAGCTGCAATTGGCGGTGCTACCGGAGCAGGTGGTGAGGCACCAAAGCTACTGTTAACTGAAGACCGCCATGGCGCATTGCATCCCGACGCTGTATTGCCCGATGCAGATGCTGTCCAGCACTGGTTTGTGAAGTTCGCACGCAACAAAGCCAGTCAGACCGATCAGGACATCCTCCGCAGCGAGTACTGCTTCTATCGAGCGGTTCAGCAGTTGGGGCTCGATACCATAGCAGCCGAAGGATTGGCCTTGGAGGAGGGAAAGAAGCCCAGCCTGTGGATGCATCGCTTTGATCGTGGGGTTGGTCCTGCCGGCGTTAATCGTGTCGCTGTTGAGTCGATGTATTCACTGTCAGGCGTAGTCGAAGCTGGCAGCTATCTGTCTCATTCGGATGTGCTACGAAACTTGGTCGCGTTATGGCAAAACGTTGGACAGGTCGAACAGGTTGGTGATTTGGTATTCGAGTACATGCGGCGTGATTTACTGAATCAGATTCTTGGCAACTCAGACAATCATGGTCGAAACACCTCAATCCTTCGGACTGAGCAAGGCATGAGCCTGGCCCCAATCTATGATCTGGCCCCTATGGTTATGGATGATGAAGGTGTAACGCGTACAACAAAATGGCCAAAGCAGATTGAGATGGCAGGTCAGGTCGACTGGAAAGCTGCCTGCGATGAAGCTGCTGAGTGGGTCGAGGCTGATGAGCTATTTCAGCGGCTCAGGGCCGCAGCACAAACATTCCTGGCTTTGCCTGACTTGTTGAGTGCCGGCGGACTGCCCGCGGCGACAATGAACCATCCGCGCATAGCGTTGCGAGATCTGCCTCAGCGGCTTACAAACTGGGGGCTCATCTAATGGATATTCTCGAACGAAATCGGATTCTCACCGAGCTACAGGAGCAGCTGGCTTCTGGCGAAATCACTATCGGCGAGGCAGTTAGGCGTTTACGCAAGGACGTGACGGGGTTGCAACAGGCGCGGTTCGCGCAGATGTGTAAGCTGTCCCTGCGAGTATTGCGGCAGCTAGAGCACGATGAAAGCAACCCGACCGTTCAGACCTTGAATAGCGTGTTTAACCCGTTCGGTATGCAGGTTGGTATCGTGCCAAGGAACTCACGCTGAACGTTGGGTAGCTGTTTAAATTAGGGCCTCTAGCAAAATGCGAGCTTCCAGAGGCCTACTGCAAAGAATCCGATGAGGCAGAACGCCGCCCCTAGTCCTGTTACTACGGTTGGCACCAAAAAAAACACCCATACGGCGGTCGTTTTTATTTGGTACGACGCGAAGGCTGCTTCGTACTGTGCAATGATCTTAGGGCCTTTCTGTCCGGCGAGGATCTTGCCAATTCGCCGCATATGAAATGCTTGCCATACCGACTTTATAATTTCCCAGGCTATGAACAGGACCAAGGAAAGCAGGATCAGGAAGCCTGAAAGAGAGAACATCCATGCGGGGATTTTGTCGGATAAGCTCGCCCAGAACGCAAAGAAGCCTGCATATCCTGCGACCAGAATGAGGTTTGTGTAGTTTACAGCGTGGCTTAGCAGCTTCTCGTTCAACTGCAGTAACGCTTCGATTTGCTTCTCGGTCTCATAGGTATTCTGGAAGCGCTGTAGCGATTGGATATGGTGCCCCTGCGTGTTCACGGCATCGGTCACCTGCTTATTCCATTTGTCATTATCCCTGTTCAAGGTGGCGGCTCCTGCGCTGCCTAAGATTTCAACGGATTCTAGGTGGTTGGCTGGTCGTAGGTCGAATACGTTGGCCTTTTCTTGGATGATCTCCTTTCGACCCTTTTTCGACACCCAAAGAAAAACCCCTGACTTTCTCTAGGAAAATCAGGGGTTTATTTGGTGGGCCGGGGGGATTTGAACCCGGTTCGACACCTATCCATTGCAGGCCTATTTTGGACAAAACCAGCATTTCTGCACCCTTTCAGGCCGCCGCTTTGGCCATTGCTAGCCTTCTCTGGCTAGTGATTTCGACACTTTTTCGACACGTCCCTAGACAGTCATTTGACCTACCAGTAGCTTCTAACGGCAATCGTGCTGCGATCTGTCATCAGGTCTTGCCTACGTAATTTTTCGCTTGCTCTATTACTGAATTATCGGGCAAGTAACATAAAGCTCAAAATTTTATAGCGTGATAAGTATAGTTGTTATAAGTTTTAAATCCCCCTTAATAGGGGTCTTGTCTGGTTAATAACTATTTTTCAATCCGAAAATATCTATAACAGGTCATAAGATCAATGTCCGATTATGATTTTAGTAGTTTGAACGACAAAGAGTTTGAAGAGTTGGTGGTAGATCTTTTAACTTGCCATCTTGGAACTACGGTTGAGAGATTTAAATCTGGTCGAGATGGCGGTGTAGATGGTCGCTTTTTTTCTGCGTCAGGTGATGAAGTAATTGTTCAATGTAAACACTGGATAAAATCCGGCTTGCCGGCACTGATAAGATCTATTGAAAGCACAGAGGCATCTAAGGTTAAAAAGCTCAAGCCAAAGCGTTATATATTCGTTACATCTCTTGAGTTGTCAAGAGAGAACAAGTCAAAAATAGCAAGACTATTTAGTCCGCATATGTTAAATGATTCTGATGTTTTTGGAAGTGAGGATCTTAATGGCATCC
The DNA here is from genome assembly GCA_964578635.1 of uncultured Pseudomonas sp. Lineage (GTDB taxonomy): Bacteria > Pseudomonadota > Gammaproteobacteria > Pseudomonadales > Pseudomonadaceae > Aquipseudomonas. Next base: position 3,600 of record CAZOEC010000009.1, on the reverse strand, counting down.
TATCTAGGAATCCTAGTGTAGAGAAAAAACACTATAAGCTCTGGATATCTTCCACCAACGTCCTTCAAATAATATTGAACTCTGCAATTATTGGGAGAAGCAGGCATAAACTTGAAGAGATAATCGAGGAGTCTAGTCGGTATGTGGTTACCCAAAGCCATAACCAAGCAATGGAAAAGCTAGAAAAAGTTCACTCGGTAATAATTACTGGGTCACCCGGTGTAGGTAAAACGACACTAGCTGATCAGTTGAGCCAATTTTATACAGCGAAAGGTTACGAATTTTGCTTTATAGAAAACTCTCTTAACGAGGCAGAGCAAATATATGATGAGGAGTCACAGCAAGTATTTTATTTCGATGACTTCCTCGGTCGAAATTTCCTGCTGGCTCTTAATTCTCATCAGGACTCCCATGTTATTAACTTTATTAAAAGGGTCGAAAAGGACAAAAAGAAAAGATTCATCCTCACGTCAAGATCAAATATTTTGAATCAAGGTAAGCGACTTAGTGATCTATTCGAAATCAAGAAGATAAGCAGAAACGAGTACGAGCTATCCATTACATTGTTAACTGACATGGATAAAGCAAGAATCTTATATAATCATATTTGGTTTGGCGACTTGGGTGAGGGGTATATTGACCAGTTATACAAAGACAAAAGATATCTTAAGATTATCAATCACAAGAATTTTAATCCCAGGCTAATATCTTTTATTACAGATCAGCATCGAGTTTCGGATATAGGGGTAGGGCAATATTGGGACTACATAGATTCAACTTTGTCGAACCCTAGGGATATTTGGAGAAATGTCTTCGAGGTACAGATTGATGATATGTGTAGGCATGTTGTCGTAGCAGTTTCTTTACATGGAAAATCAATAGCTGAAGAATACTTAAAGATTCTATACTCTGGACTTGCTTCAAGCGACCTCGTTGCGAAACCAGCCAGGAGTTTCGATGCTATTGTAAAGCTCCTAACAGGAGCTCTACTAAATAGAAGCGTTTCGGGTGACGATATTTCATACGACTTATTCAATCCTTCAATTGCTGACTTTGTGATTTCAAATTATTTAGATGACTTCAATTATGTCAATGAGCTGTTAACGCACTTAAGGACACCTCAATCAATATCAAACTTAAATGGATTGATGGTTTCTGGTGTTATTGAAAAGGCATATTATTTAAGTCTACTAGATTCACAATTGTCAAAATCTTCAAGTGAGGGTGATGGTTTCGAGATAGATAGCTATAAGTTGCGTATATTAGCCTCTGCCGCATCTTCATTAATGAGTCCAAGTCAAAAGCTCATGACTCACATCAGCGCCTTAGTGAAGTCGGCACTATCTAGCGGACCGTGCCATTTTGGAATTGATTATTTTGAGTTCGTCGCTTGGGCTTATTCTTTAGGGTTAATAAACACTGAGGATCAAGATTTTAAGAAGCAATTAAGAAGCTGGGTCTTTGACTACGATAAAGACTTCAATGAGTTTGTTCCAGTTTCTAGATTGGTAGTTGCAGCTGATATTCCACCTTCTGACTTGACAGTGAAGCTTAAAGACCAATATATCGAGGTTCTATCTACTGATATTACAGCGGACGCAATTGAGGCGGGTATACTTAGTTCAGCATATGACTCTAGCGACTATAATCACTCTGAAATATTAGAATATGTAGATAGTCGGCTTTCGGAGTTGGCAATTTCTTTTGATGAGGCTGATATTGAGCTAGTTAGTAGCTGTTGTGATATAGATGACATTATTCAGTCAAATATAAATTCCTCAATGTACGAGGAGCAACAATACGATGCTTACAAAGAGCAAAGATATGACATGAGGTCGACATCCGACGCCATAAACGATCTGTTCGATAGGTCATGATCGCCGAAAACTGATAGTCGCATCATTGGCTTTTGATTTCTTCTATGTATCTAATCAGTCGAGACTGCACGTCACGCGGAACTAAATGAAAACCTGGATGCTTGGGTGAGTTCTTCGCCCAAGCCCAGCTCAAAATTAGTTGTTAATTCAGTGTGCTAAAAATACTTAGCAATTAATCTCTATAATTCAAGCCAATGTTTGATCTGCAGTTTCTGCGCTCAATGCTACCCTCTTTATGCGGCCAGCAGGCGCGGTCTTTCATGCTGGGTTCTTGCTTGATTATTGTGACTTTCATCTTCTTTGCAGGATTTTTGTCTTCGGACAAACTCACAGGCTCAATGAAGCTCACGACGTTGTCAGCGCCACGCGGCGTGTAGTTGTTATCGTTGAATACGGCTTGTTTACGTTCTGTGCCGATCACTGCAGAACTGGAAGCCAAGATCCGCCGGCACTGGAAGCAGCATGGTCAGCCGAACGCGGCCATTACCTCGTTCCGCCGTGCCTTGGCCAAGACGACTATCCAGCTACCGAAAGGGCAGGCCGCCCACTCTCTCCGGCATACCTTCGCAAGCCACTTCATCCAGAACGGCGGCAACATCCTGGCCCTGCAGAAGATCCTGGGTCACTCCAGCTTGGCTATGACCATGCGCTATGCGCACTTGGCACCTGATCACCTTCGTGATGCTCTCACTCTCGGACCATTAGCAACTGCTGGCCATTGAATTGCCATCACTGCGTACGCTGTGCATTATTGGACTCGGACGCCTTACAAGGAGAGTTACATGCAGTATGCGTTTTGTGGGATAGACAGCCGTGTTTGGGAGGCTGCAGATTTTTCGAGGCTGCCGAGTACGCAGTTATCTCAGTATCGTGACAGCCTGACTTGTGTCGAATGCAGTGCTCTGGCTTGGTTCCGTCGCGCAAGTACTCATGGTCATCCTGCACATTTTTGTGCACACCATGAGTCTACCTGCCAGCTAAAAGCCGAATATGTACCTGTCGATAATGATCAAGGTGATGGAACCGAGGTCGTTGACCAGATTCAGAGCAGTGGCGATATCATTGTTAATCTCTCCGATGACCAAGGCGGGGAGATTGATGTTGTTGAGAGGCCTCCGGTTCCTGTGGGGCCTGAAGGGGAGGGCGGCAGGACTCACCAAGTTCGCGGTCGTGATTTTCTCTCCAATCAGCAATTCTCTCTGAGGCGAGTTCTTCATCGGTTGGTGCAAAGTCCGGACTTTCGGCGCTCTACGTCCAACATCAGCTTCTTTCGTCCAGACGGGCGTCAGCTGATTCAGGGTCAGGTCAGGAACGTTACGAAAGCTTTTAGTGAAATCACAAACGAGGATGATGGCGCTGCCAAGTTTTTCTGGGGGCCCATTACTAGCGCCCGCCGCACTGACGACGGAAAAATCTGGCTCAACTCATCACCTCAGTACCAGTCGGTAAGTGTTGTGATTTTCGATGATATAGCTGACGAGTTCCTGGAGGCTTTTGGCGTTGATGATCTCGATGATCTCGCGGGTGCTCACGTCTTGGTATCAGGTCGCTGTGCTTTCAGCGGTCAGCGTGGCATAAAGCCTATTATCTGGTGTGGCGCTCTTTACCAGATCGTAATCAGGCGTTACCGCGCGGCGAATCTAACCGTTGCTGGATGAGTTCGACACCTTTTCGACACCCAAAGAAAAACCCCTGACTTTCTCTAGGAAAATCAGGGGTTTAT